>JAHIVK010000064.1 GCA_018816385.1 Patescibacteria group bacterium | reverse complement strand
TTAATTATGGATAGATTTTATAGCATTTTCGTTGATTCTGATGACGATAGTAGCCTCAGCTACTTGAGGAAGAAGAAGCAAAGAAAATGCATAAAAGATGCCATAAGTAGCCATTGCCCTTATTTCGCGACAAGTCTATTAACAAACTTGATCAATTTATGAAGATTAATTCATCTTGATTGTAAAAAGTAAATGACCAGACTGACTAAAATACTAATGACTAAAATGATGGGAGCAATCAGTTTTTCCCAAGTTTGATGTCGCTCAACCCGTTCTCGTTTTCGCCGTCTCTCGACTCGTTCGGCCTGTTTGCGATTTTTTTCTGCTTCAATTTGAGCAGTTTTCTGCTGGAGTTCAGAAAGAGTGACACTCATCTGATTTGTGACCTAATGATTTTGGCTTTATCAACAATCAGGTCAACTACTTGCATAATACTGTAATCGCTTGAGTCAATCACCCAAGCTCCAGGCACAATCAATAACGGACTTGCTTGACGCTGGGTATCATCTTTGTCCCGTTTGACTAGATTATGATAGATTTCATCATAAGTCATGTCGTGACCTTTGGTTAACTGATCCAAATGACGGCGTTTCGCCCTAACTACTGGGCTAGCTGTTAAATAAATCTTAAAGTTGGCTTTGGGTAAAACGACAGAAGTAATATCTCTACCTTCCATCACCACATCTTGACCTTGAGCAATTTGTTGTTGGATTTTAACCAAAGCTTGACGCACCAACTTGTGAGTGGAAACAACAGACGCTCCTTGTCCAATTTTTTCGGTCCGAATCTGCCACGACACATCTTGCCTATCAAGCAGAACTGTGACTAAACGACCATCAGCAGTCTTGGCTGTGGGTCGTTCTAATTCAATTTTGGTATCCTGAATTAATTTAACTAGGTCTGCTTCATCATCCCAGGACACATGATTCTCAAGGGCTTTGAAAGCCACTGCTCGATACATAGCTCCAGTGTCCACATAAAGTAGACCTAAACGATCGGCCACCAGACGAGAAACAGTCCCCTTACCAGCGGATACCGGACCATCAATAGCTATTTGAAAAGACATGTAGCCTACTTCTGACGACGGCTAGTCTTCCTGGCTTTGCGAGGTGCTGATTTGGGTTTGCATGAAACCATCCAATCTTCTCTATCCGAAGTCAACAGACCACCTAAACCGACCACGATCAAGATCAGAGGCCAGAGGTTAGCAAAGTCTGGGGGCAACATGCCGAGGCTAGAAGCCATAAAAATAAGGCCCATGACTAACAATGCAACGGGCCAAAATACACGTTTTGGCATATACAGACTCCTGTTAAATTATTACCTAACTAATCATTAAAGCTGATTTATCCCCAAATGTCGAGCAACAAAACTATCAGTCCGTAGAACGCATAATACATTTTGTGCATTAAACTTCTTTCGAAAGAAGTCTATTCGGTGAAAATACCAGTCTTGCCTAAAAACCCTTGAGTTGAGTTTTGAACTCCTTAGCCATTTCTCGCTTCTGCTGACGACGCTTAATCGTCTCCCGTTGTTCATACTGCTTTTTACCCCGACCAATGCCTACTTTGAGTTTAATACGCCGGTGATCAAGTTCAAAAGACAGAGGCACTAAAACCCTTTTTTGTTGAGTTGTGATGACAGTCAATCGATCTAATTCTGCTTTCTTGAGTAAGAGTTTTCTGATGCGCCTGGCATCGTACTCGGTATTGATGGCAAAAACATAAGGGCTAATTTGAGCATTGATCAAAAAAGCTTCGCCATTAATAATTCTCACAAAACTACCCACTAAACTAGCATGGGCTTGACGCAAGCTTTTGACTTCGGGACCAGATAAAACTAGACCAGCCAGAAACGTATCTTCAATTTGGTACAAACTTCTGGCTTTGCGGTTAACGACGAGTGACATAGCTTAATTATACTTGTAATGAATATAATTCATCTACCTAACTTATAAGGTACTCAAGTTTCAATGCGAACTTATGAAACCAGATTTTGGAATCACACTGCGGTATAGTGTTTATACATGGACAATAAACCCGCAATTAATCTTCAAGAGGCTCTTGATCGTTTATTGGACAAACTTGAAAAAGAAGATATTACAATCTCTCAAGCAAGAGAAGTAGCAATTTTACTTAGGAAAAAAATAACAGAGTCACAAATTGGAAGCAATAAGATCAATGACGAATAATTCTATCAGCGAAGTTGCCCAACCAGAACAAACCAGTATTCGAGAACGAGTAAAAAACTGGGTAACTTCACTGAAGTTGCGTAACAGTGGCGGTCAATCGATGGCTGTACTCGACCAGCTTATTACCCCTCCAGTTGATTTATTACCGATACCTGATGTAGCTCAATTGCGTCCTGCGATCGAAAAAACGCCTGGTTTTGCAGATGAAACAGTGACAGAGCCCCCAATTCAACCACCTTCACCTGACACAGAATATCGATCTAACTTAATGGCGGAATCATACGAAATTATTGATCTAACCGATAATCTTCAAATATTAGACCGAGTAAGCTCTGGCACATCTGTTGATTCTTTTTGGGGCAGGCGAAAAAACACGGGCGAAACTTTGTATCTTAAAACAGAAACTGACCAAAACAAGTTGAAAACAGAATTTTTGGCAAATAGCATTTATCGTCTAATGGGGATAAATGTCCCGCACGTTGATTTAGTTCAATACCAGGGGAAGCTATGGACAGCATCCACTGAAATTCCTAATTGTAAACTATGTAATATGGGGAAGTTATCAACAGATTGGGAAACTATTGCCCAAGGTTTTGTAACTGATGCCTATTTGGGTAATCTAGATGTCTTTGGTTTAATAAGTAATGCTAATGTTGCCCAAAATGATCATGGGTATTGGCGTTTAGACTTGGGAGGCTGTTTGGATTATCGAGGCAGACACGGCGAGAAGACTTTTTCAGCAAATGCTGTGCCCGAAGTTGACTCAATGAGGGATAACCAATACACTCCTGGCAAAGTCTATGAGCTAATGCCCGATTCTGCGATACGCCTGCAAGTTGCTGTTTTAACTAAAACTGTGACTGATGACGTTATTCATAAACTAGTTGCACGATCTGGGATATTCAAACCAGATGAGGCCGTTCGAACCTTGATCGGGCGCAGAGAGTACCTCAAACAAAGGTTCCTCAATCCAACAGTTGGAACCGAAGAAAAAGGTGAAGGAGAGCAACAACTAGATCAATTAAGTTCTATGAAGTGTTTCCCTCAAAAAACAAATGAGTTAATTCAGTCGTATTTGGATTTATATCACCAAATACAAACTCAGGTTGAAGCATTTCATACTAGGCTTCTTGACAATTCAACTCACATTCAAGAATTACTGCGAAGCGTGCAGGGGGCGCCTGTGTTAGACAAATATGGATATCCAAGTTACTATACATCAGACAGTATGGAGTTAGGGGAATTTTCAATTGAATTATCTGATTTATATCAGGCAATAAATACAAATCATGTTCCTCAAGAGCTTGATTGTGATGAAGTGATAGATTGCTCCTCCCAAGTGAAAACAATATATAACCAATGTGCCCAGATTTTATCTAGCCCTCATAAGTTTTTGGTTCAACCCAATGTTAACAAGACACTATTGCGAAGAAGAATTGAACAGGAAAACATCAGAGTTAATGATGAATATATGGCGCACGTGACTGGGTATGAACCCTTACTAGGCATCATCAATAATGGTCATTTGATGTCAAAGTCTAGGCAAATACAAGTCAATGGACAATTTAGAGCGACAGTGACATCTAAAGCAGATCAAGAAATGCATCAGGTTGTTTTTGATCGAAGAAGTATTCGCCCAGATTATTCGGCGCCCGAAGGCGTATCCAAAGTACCGCCGGTCATATTTGTTTCTAAATCGTCAATCATTCTTGAAAATTACCAAGGTTTGGACAGTGATGGGTGGCATGCGTTTGGAAAGTTGCATAATGCCGCAACTAGTACGGTTGATGATTTTGATGCAAACCTTGCTCAAAAAAGTTTTGCAGTGTTAGTGCCAGAGGAATATAGAGATCGATTATATCAAGATTTACAGGGTGATTATGCTAACAGGATCGCTATTGATGAAAGATTGCGAGAGTTAAACATCGTTTTCATTGCAAAAACACTTTATAGGCGATTGAGTGGAACGTTATATAGTGATGGGGATATGCAACAAAATCAACAATTAGTTCGCGCTATTTATGATCAAGCGAGAAGAGTGTTGCCCAAACACAATCATGTGAGGGGTAGGTTGATGCCAAATGGCAATACAGGTCATGGATCTGCCACATACAATCAGCCTTTAAATAGTTTTGTGTTAGCTAATTAAAAAATAACTCATCAAAAACCAGATGTCTTATTCTACTCGACTTAAAATGCGATATTTAGTTTTGAGTTAGCTATATATTCTGGAACATAAAAATTAAAGCCCAATTTCGTAAATAATTGAACCACTAACCGCTAAAATTTTCTGAAGTTCTTGACTGACTAAAATTGTGGTGGCAGTCCCCAAAGAACTACTTTTAACTTCTTTAAGAAACTGACCATCTTTTGTTAGGACAACTACTCTGTTGTTGATAGGTTCCAAAATATAAAGAGCCTGGAGCTCTTGACTGGTGACAATAGTTAATGGACCGACAAATGGCTGATTCAGATCAGAGGGTGAAAATTCTTGGGCTTTACCATAGGTAAAGCGTTTGATTTGACCATCTTTAGTAGTTAACCAAATATCTCCGTCAACTGCCATTGAAGTAATATCATCAAATGGCACACCTAGAGGGGATATCAACCAACCGACTGGAGCAGAATAATCACCAGCTTTGTCTTGAAGGTAACGATAAATATTGCGTTTTTCTGGAGCAAAGATATAGATATTTGATCCAAAACTCCTCAAAAAAGTGCCTGCCTGATTGGTATCACTCTTATCAATCATGGTCTGCCAAGTTGCATTTTCCTCTGAATCGCCTTTTTCTAGACTTAAGAATCCATCTGCTAATAACACTACTTTATTTTCAACAAAAGCCACCTCCCTAGCAGACTCAAGTTCAAGTAAATCGTATTTCTCGACTGATTTATTAACCAATGACAGAACCAGCAATTGCTGTTTTTGAGCATCCAAAAATACTGCTTGCAGGTCATTGCCTGCAGACCTGGAAGTCACAAAGTCAAGACTGGCCAATCTTAAATCATAGAATTGATCAAGAGCGTTAATTTTTTCATAACCCGATATTTCCTCAAAGAGGTGGCTGGCTTGAATTTGGGTTTGACCAATTATCTCCTGCGCCACTGACGATTGAGTTTGATCAAATAGAACTTGCAGTTGTTGCTGAACCTCCTCGACTTGTCTGCGAGCCGTAATGGGATCTGCTCCCGCCATAGATCGAGTTGATTCCAACTGAGCTATGATAGGTGCTAACTGTCCAGTTGTACTGGCTTTGATTTGTCGACGACTCCGCCATGACCAACCCAGCCAAATTAAACCAATCAACAAAATAGCTAGCACAATCATGGTCACTAAACGTTTGATTCGATCACGACTGGATTCGATTCTAAGTTGATGGCGATCGGTAGTAAGTTTTAGGAGGCGCCAAACTTGACACAGTCCCCTAACTAATAATTTCACCAGACCTTGAATCAAACGCCAAACCAAGTGACTAAAGCAACCCATAGCTGAACCGACTAACTTTATTTTATGATCTTTTTCTGTTGTCAGGTTGACGGGAGTCGTGGAATTTAGTTCCACAGCCGACGTATCTACCTGCATACTTGGCAAATTTGAGCTGGTGACAAATCTATGAGCAATTTGACGCTTGGGTTCAAAGACCCGATGTTCATCTTCGACTTCCTCGTAAACTACTCCAATTGAAGAAATGGCAGTGATTTCTGATTGATGAACTGATGGCACGATTGAAGTAACTGTGGTGGGTACATCATAGCCTTGCTCAAACTTAAGTTTAATCTCTGGTAAAAATTCTCGAGCTGGTTGAGTTATAAACAAAAAAATGTCTTCTGCCTGGTAGTTGCCTTCAACCAGTTTTAAGCCTGCTTCAGATTCAACTACTATGCCCATGCGCTTGCCTCGCTTCAAAAAAATCAGACCTGAATCAACTGCCAGTAGGGTCGAATTTTTGAGTAACAGACCAGCGGCCAAGTGAATTTGGGCGCCGTTAAACTGAACATGAGTAATAATTTCCTGCAGACGTTGATGAAAAACTCGGGGTGACGTAGCCGGCTTTTCCTCCAACAAAGTCACCACATCTCGTCCGATATTGCCGGCATGTTGACCTTGAACAGAGAAACTTAAAATAAACAATCCCCAATCACCCTGCCGTTCAACCACTTGGGACCAGCCATCGAACTGAGGCAAACCTACCACTGGTAAGACGCTCAAGTTTGACACAGGGCGATTGTATCACGAAAATACTAAAACAGTATCAAAGTGGATTCCCGCTAACGCGGGAATGACAGAATGGGGCGCGAGAATGACGAAGCGGGGCGCGGGAGTGACAATTTAGAGAATCGAAAAAAAGATCAAGAGGACAAAGAGAGCAAAACCAAAATGCGCAAAACCCAGAATCTTTAAAACCGGTGAAAAGCTGGTCACCAATGTTTGGCGCATAATTTGAATCTGGCGAATGACCACTCCACTAAAAGCTACATAAAAAATAGCCAAAACAATCAAACACCACTTGATAAACCAGAGCAGAAAAACACTCACTTCTGGCGCCACGATGGAACTGGCATTGGGAGAAATGACGGTTTGCCACAGCATTACATCACCCTCCCCTCGACTTTTTCCCGCTCTTCTTCCAAGATCAACTCATTGATAAGAGTGATGACCTTGTTGGGTTGGGGGACGCGCTCAAACTCAAACTCCCGCTGTTCGGCGGCTGTCTGAATAGTCACTGTGCCATAGTTGAAGATCGAGGCCAAAAAACCACCCGTGGTGGCGGTGGTATCCTCAATTTTATCAATTTTAGCCGCCGAAATATTTTTATAAATTAAACTTATAAAATCAACGTCGATAATTCTCTCATCAGTAATGATGTAGACATTAAAAAACCACTTTAAAAATGACTCCAAAGTAAATCCGATCACCATTAAATACCAACCCAAATAAACAGCCATCTTGAAGTTGGCGGGCAAAAATCCCATAAACTGGAGAGGTGAGAAAATTGCCGGAATCAAGCTGGCCAATAAGACAGTCAGTAACCAAGGAATCTGAGTTACCGGGTGTTGTCTCAAAAGCAAAATAATACTTTCCCCGGCCGACTGAGTGCTAAAACCCATTCTGATGGGCTTGGGTAAAAACCAGCTTAAGGGATTAGAGGAGGGTTTTTCCAGCTTCATCACGCTAGAGTAATCATCAATCTCGCGCCGGCGATGTTTGTGGACAACCCGAACTCGCTCCACTTGAGGCATCGGTTGAGATGCGGTCTCAACTGCTGGCTGATTATCTTTGGCCACAAAAATATCCGGCATACTAGGCGTATTATAACAGCTTATGGTGACTTGATCTGCCTATATCTCACAGCCCTACCCTGACTCAAACGCTCAACTTTTTTTTCTTATATACCAGGTATATAAGATTATATAAGAAAGAAAGTGGCAAGGAAAAATTTTGCTTAACCTGAACTTTTTAGAAAATCTTATTTCTGATCTATGGATTGCACCCATTCAGTTAATTTGTCCCGCATTTGATCGGCTCTAATAAATCTGACATTAGGATAAGCCCTTTGCAAATCTGGAATCGCATCATACCACTCACGATTTACTAAAACACCAGCGACTCCTGTTTCTGCAATATCTCTATTATTTGTGGATTGATCAATACTTTTAGGTTCTCCGAGAACGATAAAGCTTCCAGTGTCATAGGGACCTGCCGCTCCTACGGCAAAAGCAATCTCATTTTCATCTGATCTAAATAAATCGGCTGTGTGAAATGTCCTAGATGGGTCGATTCCAGAAGCCAAAAGACGCAACAAAGTATCAAGTTGTTCACTTCTTGACCCTTTAGCAATCCCGTGTGCTGCAAATCTATGCCCGATTTCATCGGTAAGCCTAGATCTTTCAATCTTTAAATCGGGCGGGGTGTTAGTTTGTGTAGCCTCTGTTGTTTTTGAAGCAATAGCGTCAAATAAAGCTTCCTCTTCTGCTTGATAATATTCTTTTGCTTTTTGAGCAGCGATAAGCTTTAATTCAGTGATTCTTTCTGGAGAAAGAGCTTCTGTAATTTTTATTCCCGCTTTTTCTAGAACCCCACGAATCTGATCTACGGGAACGCCAGCAAGCTTTGCTTTGTTAATTGAGGTTTGAAAATCCCCCTGGGAGAGACGCCCCGCTTTCATTTCCTCAATTTGGCGATTTATTTTAGCAAGATGTGTTTCGCCTGCCTCAGCAACACCTGTTTCTGTTTTAGGTTTCCATTGGATTCCTAATTCGTCAAGGCGTTGGTGAATTACTTCTTTTGGTACACCATTAGCCAAAGCCCTATCTAATACTTCTTGAACTCTTCGACCTCTTTCTGTATCTGGTAAATTTGCATCATTAGCTTCTGATATTGCTTTAAGCCACGCTCTTTCTTTGGCTGGTTGAGCAGACGTTTCACCTATTTTTACATTGCCTGGAGAAACTATCTGCCCATTGACTATCTCACTATCATCATCTCCAAATGGATCAAGATTCTTCCAAACATCTTCGGCTTCAGACAGAGTGGAAACGGGGGTATTTGCAAGTTTAGCAACTTCAGCTTCTCTTGACGGCAAAGCATTCCCATCCTGTTCCTGAATGTTGCGTGGTATATTGTCAATCATGTTGTTCCTCCACTAATAATTTTGAAGCTAAATCATGAACTTGGCCGATCTTGCCTTCTTCGATTAGTTTATCAAGCTTATTGTTGACCGCACTCTTAATTTGAAGATTATATTCGGCAACAACTGGATCTAATACTTGTTTGAGATCAGTAAATTTATTAGATAACTTGGGCAATAGGGCATGAATTTCCACTAGAGAAGTTGATTTGTGTAAACCAGTCAGTATCATTTTGGCTATTTGGCCTGCTTGTGTGGCGGTCATATTGCGCGATTTAATTTGATCCGCAATCAATTTGAGAATTTTCTTTTCTAAATCTAATTTAACTAAATCAACTTGATCAGACATAAGCTAATTATGCCACAAATGCCAACCGACATATGAGTAATAAATTAGCAAGAAAATAATCTCACTGCTTCAAAAGTTGAATAAACACATCCTGATCCAGCTGGAGCTTGCCAAACTGCTTCATGCGTTTTTTGCCCTTGATCTGCTTGGCCAGCAGTTTTTTGCGCCTAGTCACATCACCCCCATACAGCTTGGCGGTCACATCCTTGCGGAAAGACTGCAGAGTTTCCCGGGCGATCACCTTGCCACCGATTGAAGCTTGAATAGGCACAGTAAACTGCTGTCTGGGTAAGATTTCCTTAAGTTTTTCCACAAAGCGGCGACCTCGATACTCCGCCTGAGCCCTAACTGCCAAGAAACTTAAAGCGTCAATTTGCTCTAGATTAAGCAAGATATCGACTCTGACTACATCAGCCACTTCAAAGCCCACTTTTTTGTAGGTCATTGAAGCATAACCAGAGGTCAAAGACTTGAGAGTATCATGAAAATCAGTAATTAATTCTGCCAGTGGTAATTGGCTCAGAATTAACATTTGACTGCCAAAACTTTGAGTTGATTTGAGTTGACCTCGCCTATCTCGACACAGTTTTAAACAAGCATTCAGATATTGTTCTGGGGTATAGATTTGAGCCATGACCATAGGCTCCTTGATCCATTCAATTAAAGACGGATCTGCCAATTGATTAGGACTGCTGATCAGTTCCTGTTGACCCTTTTTATTTTTGACTAAGTAAGTCACAGATGGCGGAGTGGCAATTACGTCCAAATCAAATTCTCGTTGCAGTCTTTCCAAGGCCACTTCGGCATGCAAAATTCCCAAAAAACCTATCCTAAAACCGTTGCCCAAGGCTTTGGAGTGAGTGCCAGTGTACTGGAGGGCGGCATCGGCCAAACTCAATTTATAAAGACTATCACTCAATAACCCAAGTTGAGTGGCGTCAATTGGATAAACTTCAAGATAAACCATGGGGATGGGTTCCAAGTAACCGGGCAACCTAACAATTTTTTCCCGATCGGCAAAAGTCGTTAAAGTATCACCCATTTTAAGCAACCGAGCGTCTTTGAGACCTGTGGCTACATAGCCCACTTGACCTGCCTTGAGTTTGTCGCAAACGGTCATAGCCGGTTTAAACAAACCTACTGATTGAGACCCAAACCAACTGCCATCAGCACAAAAAACCAACCTCTGTTTGGCGAATATCTCTCCATCCACCACTTTGACCAAACCAATCGCTCCCTGATGAGAGTCAACATAAGATGAAATCAAAAGTGCCCGCAAAGACAAATTAATATCTCCACTGGGAGCCGGAATTCTTTCAATGACGGCTGTTAACACCTGGTCCACATTTTGTCCTGTTTTGGCCGAGACACACACAATTTCTGAATCTTTCACCTGGCAAAGATCCATGACTTCCAACATGGTCCGTTCCACATCGGCCGAAGGCAAATCAATTTTATTGATGACTGGTACTACTTTTAAACCCAATTCTTGGGCTTGATGATAGTTGGTTAAAGTTTGAGCCTGCACACCCTGGCTGGCATCAACCACTAACATCACTCCTTCACAAGCTGCCAATGATCTGGAAACTTCATATCCAAAATCAACATGTCCGGGGGTATCAATTAAATTAAGTTGATATGTTTGACCAGCTAATGGATATGGAAAATTCACCGGAGCCAACTTAATAGTAATGCCTCTCTCTTGCTCAATAGGGTTTGAGTCCATCACCCGTTGGTGACTTGAGTCTCTCTCAATCACTCCAGCCAACTCTAAAATCCGATCGGTTAAAGTTGTCTTTCCGTGATCAATATGAGCGATAATGGCAAAGTTGCGAATATGAGCTATCACTGCTCGCCGATACTTTTATTTGTTTGGTATTAAATTAGCCAACCGACTTTTGAGTCGAGCGGCTTTGTTGACATGAATAAGATGATTTTTGACGGCCAGATCAAGTTTGGAACTAACAATTGACCACTGACCCAAACTAGGCTCATGAGTCATTGACTTGATAGCGGTCTGAACTTCTGATTTAACTCGGTTGTTAACAATCGTGGCTCGACGAGTGTGACGTAAAGCTTTTTTGGCGTTATCTAAAATTGGCATGAACTGTGACTTCTCCAGTAAAGGTTGGACTTGTACAATATGAGGTATTATATCAAACAAGAGGTGATTTACAATCAAGAGTAATAGACTTCCTGCAAAATTAACTTATGATGGTCTCACTCCCCAAAATCTTCAAGGCTAACGGTGACTGGTTAGAACGCAAGCAAACTAGCATTCTTTCGGCGGCCATGGTCATCACCATTGCCAACATCGTCTCATCCGCCGCCGGTCTCTTGCGAGAGCGACTGCTCATCTCCTCATTTTTTGACACCATCCTATCCCAACAAGCCTACGAAGCTTTTTTGGTAGCTTTTCAGATTCCTGACACCATGTTCCAGTTGATTGTGCTGGGGGCGGTTTCGGCGGCTTTCATTCCCATTTTTACCGATAATAAAAAAGCCAGTCAAGAACAAGCCTTTGCCATGACCAACACTGTTATGACATATTTATTAAGTCTGTTGGTGGTAATTAGTTTAGTCATCATCATATTTGCCGAACCTTTAACTCGGCTTAGAACCGGAGTGCAGTTTTCTGATCATCAGATTATGATTGCCGCCAATTTAACTCGCTTCATGCTGATAGCTCAATTCTTTTTTGCGATATCCAACTTTTTTACTGGTATGTTGCAATCTTTCCAAAGATTTATTTTTCCAGCCTTGGCTCCGATTCTCTACAACCTGGGTATCGTGATTGGGGTTTATCTGCTGAGTGGTCACTTTGGTATCTATGCCGCAGGTATGGGAGTCATCTTGGGAGCCTGCCTCCATATGTTAATCCAATGGCCACTGATTCATAAACTTGGATTTAGATTTAAACCTAATTTTAATTTGCAAATTCCTGGAGTTAAAAAACTGTTTAAATTAATGCCACCTCGAGTCTTGACTTATGGATTGACCGAGATTCAAAATTTGGCTCTGGGATTTTTTGCTACTTCCATCGGCAATCTAAGTTTCTTTGTTGTCAGATTGGCTTTGAGGCTGATGGCCATTCCTATCAGATTGTTTGGTGTACCCATTAGTCAAGCCAGTTTGGCTTTTTTATCCGAAGAATCTGGTGGCGATCAACACAAACGCTTCGTGCAACTACTGCTTAAGTCAATTCATCAAATTACCTTTTTTGCTCTGCCCACCTCCGTTCTGCTGCTTGTTTTAAGAATCCCCGTGGTCCGTTTAGTTTTTGGAACTCATAATCTACCCTGGAAAACTACTTTATCAATCGGTAGGGTTTTGGCGATTCTAGCCATCTCGATCACAGCTCAAGCCATGGTCCAACTTTTAGTCAGGGCCTTCCACGCTCTCAAAAACACTACTACTCCTCTAATTTTAACTACCATCACTATGGCAGTTTATCTTGGTTTAGCTTGTCTGTTCGTTTTTACTTGGTCGGGAGGTATTTTGGGTATTGGCTTGGCCACCAGTATGGCCGCCTTAGTTGAATTGGTCTTGTTCTTAGTTGCCCTTAATTACCACTTGAAGACGCCTATCTTAACTAAAGCCTTCTTTGTTCCTCAAGCCAAAATGCTGGTGGCAGGTTTTTGCATGGCTGTCTTTCTTTACTTACCTTTCAAAATCTTTGATGAACTGATTTTTAACACTACCAAAACCATCGAATTAATTGGGCTAACCGTGACTACTAGCACTATTGGCATTCTGGTTTATCTTTACTTTGCTGCTCTTTTAAACATCAAAGAACTAAAATTGATCACCAAAATATTTGAGTCGGCGATTAAATGGCGATCAGCTCTAGCCAAATCCCCAGAAGTATTGGCCGATACTACCAGTCAAGAAACAACAGTTTAGTGGTTATTCCCCTCCCATACACCGTCATTCCCCCCGCACTGCGGGGGGAATCCAATAGTTAACCTCGTGGCCTGGATTCCCGCGACCCCGACAAGTCGGGGTCGCGAGAATGACATGTAGACGCAAGAATGACAGAACGGATTGCAGGAATGACAAATACACACTCATTGAGTTTTGGGTTACAATAGATTCAATGCCTAAATCGAACAGCTCTGTCTCGATCGATGTGAATTTGTTACCCCAAGATCCATTTTTTGATACAATCCTGGGGAGGACTTTACGATGGGCTTTATCCGCTGGTCGCTATCTGATCATTTTTACAGAATTGGTAGTCATTATCAGTTTTGCTACCCGCTTCACTCTAGATCGACAAGTGACAGATCTAAATACATCAATTCATCACAAAATTATTGTCATTGAGTCGTATGGTGATTTAGAAGAAAACATCAGATTAACTCAAAGCAAACTAACTGATTATCAAATCATCGAAAAACAATCAAACATTACTGATATTTTTGAGGACTTAACTCAAGTCGCTCCCCAAGATATTTTGCTGGAAAAACTAGCTATTAATCAGACTAATATTGTGGTGGCAGGTAGTGCGCCTTCACAACAAATATTTAATTATTTAATCAATAACCTCCAACTATCACCCAAATTTAAAAACATCACTGTTGATAAGATTGAAGCCAGCAAAATTTCGTCTGGATTCGACTTTCGTTTAAGAGCTGATACGGCCACTGCAGGTATTGAGCGCAAAGAGGCGGTTAAATAATATGTCAAACAAACGCCAGCAACAAATCGCCTTAGCCTTAGTTCAGTTTTATCGACAACCAATTGCCAAGGTGTCGCTAGAACTTTTCTTGACAATTGGTCTGGTAGTTTTTCTGGGAGCCTTTGCTATTCAACCCACTTTAGCTACCATGTCTAAACTTGTCCAAGAAATTGAGGAAAAAAAAGAAGTCGATGTCAAACTTGGCCAAAAAATTGCCTCTTTATCATCTGCACAAACAGAGTACGCATCTTTAGCCAGGCAAAGAGATATGCTGGATGAAGCCCTACCCACCTATCCAGACGTAGTGATTGATCTTAAAAAAATAGAAAAAATTGCTAGTCTTAACTCAATCTTAATCACTAACTTAAGTTTGTCTGAGTTCCCCCCAGAGTTCAATCAGAACAATCCCAAAATGAATTTGAGTTCGGCTAAACGTCAATCTTTACCAGTCGTTCTGTCAATTCAAGGCGACTACATATCTATTCGAAGCTTTGTAGAATCACTGCGTAGCAGTAGGCGAAGTATAGAAGTCAAATCAGTGGTCTTTTCACTTAAGAAGAACCGCGGTAAAGAATCCCTAACTGCTAGTATCACTCTGGACATACCGTATTTTGGAGTAGAAAAATGACCAATCAAATCTCGTCTCAACTCAAACAACTTCAACATCGGAATACTCTAATAATTATTCTAGTACTTTTGTTTATCAGCATTTTTATCTGGACAGGGGTATCGATTATTTCTTCAACTACTACTAGTCAACTACCAGATAATATTAAAAAGTTAGCTACCCCTCTTAATCCATCGATCGATCGACAAATTCTGGGTGAGATTGAGAACAAACAAGTCTTATCCCAAAAAGATTTAGAGTCATTTCCCATTTATAAATTGATTTTAGATAGACGAACAAATACGGAGCGAGTTATCACTATTGACATGGACGAGTCAATTTTTGATCAACCAGTAGCTAGCACGCCCACGCCTATAGCAAATCCAACTTTGATACCTGACGCTCCAGTTCCTCTTGTACCTACGACAACACCTGCCAATATCGACTCAAGTACTTCAACCCCTTCTCCTGCTCCAAACCAAGCCGAAAGCTCGAATGAATAAACTCATGGATGGTCTTTCGTATTTTTTTCGCGTTGCCTTATTAAGCAGAATTAACTAGACTTGTAGAAACACCTTTATCAGGAGTGGATTTGTAGTGAAAAAACAAATATTAAAAATTAACTCAAGTTTTTGGCAGAAACGGATTCCAACTATTCTTGGTCTGTCGGTTTTAGTGATTGGCTTGGTGGCTGGTATTTTAATCTTTGGTCAAGGCACAGGTGTTTTCTCCCCCAGAGCCACACCAGAAACTACTCCCAAACAAGTTGTGATTAGCAATATCACTGAAAGAGGCTTCACTGTTTCTTTTGTGACTGACGAAACTACTCCTGGTTATGTTAAATATGGACTAAAAGACAATAGTCTTAAAGAGAGGGTGGGAGACGATCGCGATCAAATTCGAGGCATCATTAGTGATTACAAACTTCATCACATCACTGTATCAGGACTTGGGGAAGATACTCAATACTTTTTCATATTGGGCACTGGTACTGGTGATCATTATAAAAACTCTGGTCAAGATTCAGCCAACAAAGAAACATATATAGTGAGTACTGCCAAGCGAGGTGGCGTAGCACCCAGTGCCAAAACTGTCTACGGCAGTGTGGTCACACAGGGAGGAGTACCAGCTAATGGAGCCATCGTCTATGCTCTGCTTGAGGGAGCTTTGCCTATGTCTTCTTTGGTCAAAGAATCGGGCAGCTGGGCCATTCCTTTATCCAGTGCCCGTCAGGTCAATACTTTAGATTATGCCACCATGACTGATGAAGCAGTTCTGACAATGCAAATTCAAGACATGTTGACTGGTAAATCCAGCACCATCAACACCACAGTCGGCGAGTTTGAATCTGGCGTAACTTTAACTTTGGGTGAAGGCTTGCCAGCTTTGGCTGACGTCAGTACTAGCGGACCTACAGATCTAGTCCCAGATTCATCTGGGCAACCATTAATTTCTCCAACTTTAATGCCAGCAGAAAACCTTAACTTGACTCCCACACCCACTATTAATCCGTTGACAGAGACTGCTTCACCCTCAGCTGATGCCTCACTTTCGGCTGATCTTGTTCCAACTGCCGACCCTCTACCTGCCCCCACCATAGCCAGCGGAGGATTGGAGGATCTGTTGCAAGAAGCCGATTTAGAAACAAGAACTATTAATTTAGAAGCATCCATTCAAACTACAACTACTAGCACCGCTCCTCGCATTGAAGGTAAAGCTCCCTCTGGGTTAAAAGTCAAAATTGTGGTTAATTCCGATACTAGAATTGAACAAGAAGTCACAGCTGACGCTAGTGGTGATTTCTTTTTAGATCTTGAAGAACTGGGTAAAGAGCTTGAACCTGGAGAGCATACAGTTGAGTACACTTACACAGATCCAAATACAGGTGAAGATGTGACTAAAGTTGTGACTTTTACTGTGGCTCCAACCTCAGATACTAGTACTCAATTAGCCCTAGCTCAAACTACTCCCAGCCCGACTCCAGTTTCATACGGCACGGAAAATCCCTATCCTGCGGGTGGAGCTTCCGCTTCCGCTGAGGCTAGTGATTCAGCCACCGCTTCAAGTTCTGGTACCACCAAGGGCGGAGTTTCAACTAGATCTGCCACACCTTCAACCGAAAGTGGTGTACCTGTTTCCGGTTCTGTTAGCACCACTTTAGCTTTAATTTTAGGCGGCTTATTCTTTATCATCGCCGGTGTCTGGAGCTACTGGATTGCTTCAGAACTGCAAACGGCGGAAGAGTTCTAGAAGCATAACCAAGTCGACAATTTCATTTGCTGATTTCCATTAGACTTGTCGCGAAATAAGGGCAATGGCTACTTATGGCATCTTTTATGCATTTTCTTTGCTTCTTCTTCCTCAAGTAGCTGAGGCTACTATCGTCATCAGAATCAACGAAAATGCTATAAAATCTATCCATAATTAA
>JAHIVK010000063.1 GCA_018816385.1 Patescibacteria group bacterium | reverse complement strand
CTACTTATGGCATCTTTTATGCATTTTCTTTGCTTCTTCTTCCTCAAGTAGCTGAGGCTACTATCGTCATCAGAATCAACGAAAATGCTATAAAATCTATCCATAATTAACTCATTTCTTATTTCGCGACAAGTCTATTTTATCGGGAGGGAATCCAGGATGGACTACACACTAACCAATCACAAATTTTCTAAATTTTTCTCCTCGGTCGGCATAGTCTTTAAATTGACCAAAGCTGGCGCTGGCCGGACTCATCAGTACCACATCGCCGGATTCGGCTAGTTGTTTGGCTAACTTGACAGCTGATTTAAGATTGTCCACCAATTTAACTTGGGGTGGGGGAGTGGAGCGGGAGGATCGATCTCGCTCTGCCTCAAGCAGAGTTTTAATTTTATGACCGGTATCTGGCAACAAAATAACGGCTTTGACAGAAGTTTGTCTGATGGTTTTGACCAGATCTTGGAAACTCTGACCTCGATCAAAACCGCCGGCAATCAGAATGATGGGTTGGTGAGGAAAGCTCTTGAGAGCGGCTATAGCGGCCACAGGGTTAGTGGACAGGGAATCATTGATGTAGGTAACTTCGTCCAGGGTGGCGACTGTTTCTAGTCTGTGAGGCAGGGGTTCTAGAGTGGATAAGGCAGAAGCGATTTTTTGATTTGAGATATGAAACTGGTGGCCGATAATAATGGCAGGCATCAAGTTTAAACTGTTATGACGGCCTTTGATTTGGAGTTGATCAAGACTGATCACAGGTTGATTCTGGTACATAATTTGGTTACCTATCAGTTGGCAAATAGGTTTGATGGTGGCGTCTAAATCTGCAGGAGTTGGCTTGTTTAATGATCGTGAGGTGATACTGTCAGGTTTGGTTGAAGGGGTGGGGGAGAGATTACCTATTGGTCGCGCAGTGATACTTTTTGGCTTGGTGGTGATGGTGGGGGTTTTGAGACTAAAAGCCAGTTGCTCGCCCTTGGCGGCGGCGGCCACCTTTCTGGCCTCCAGATTATCTGTGTTAAAAATGACCGTATCCTCTGGGCGTTGAAAAGCGGTGATCTGGCTCTTGGCCGCCGCATAAGCCTCAAAGTCACTGAAGTAATCCATGTGTTCGGGCGAAATAGCTTGGATGACGGCAATTTGAGGACTAATGTTAATTCGGCTCAATTGTTGTGAAGAAAATTCCAATACTGCTATTACTTGTTTATCTGGATCTTGATCGGTTAGTGTTTGAATTGAATCGATTAAATCCAGAGGTGGCAGGCCGATATTGCCTCCCAACAAGCAGACAAAGCCTGCTGTTTTTAACAGGTGGTGAATGGCATTAGTGGTAGTACTCTTGCCTTTGGTACCTGTGACGCCAATCACCAAAGGTTGTTTCTTAAACTTGGGCAAGTGTGCCTTGATCAATGAGTGTTGGGCTCGATTTGGCAGAACTGTTTCCAGAAAGAGCTGGGCATTGGTGGTAATGGGAATTATAGAACTGGCATGCGCTAACAACTTATGACGGGGGGGTATGCCGGGTGTGACTACCATAATGGCTTCTGTTAGAACCGAAAGAGGCAAGTGATTGGGAGTGGCAAAAGACAACATAGAATCTTGGACCAAGATACTTTTCCAGTCACCACTCAAGTTATCAAGATCATGATCATCAGTTAAGATGATTTCGACATCATCAAAAATTCTTCTCAAGAAATGATAGCTAGATTTACCTTCCCGACCCAGACCAAAAATGATGAATTTCATACCCACATTGTAGCAGGCGGTGACAGATTGTTAGCTTATCATCCTTGCGTTAGCGGGGATCCAGTGGATGGGTGGTTACCCCTGGATTCCCCCCGCCTGGGTGGGGAGAATGACAAAATATGGAAGGAGAATGACGGTTTGAGAGAGGAGAATGAACCGGCACTATTTATCAAGCAAATCGCGCACTATTTTCTTTTGTGAAAATAAAAATGACACTAAATCTTGGGGAATAAAATGGTGCTCGTCCCAATTATCTAAAATTTGTTTAGCCTGACCGGGTAGGTCCGGGTATTGAGCTAGTAGATCTTGAAGTTGGAGCAAAACATGAGGCAGAGGTTGGTTTTTTTGAAGATACCACTGGCTGGAAAGGTCAAAAGCCACTTTTGACTCCTGGTGAGTACCGACACATTCGAAAGGTTTGGTGGCTTTCTGACCCATTAATTCTAGAGCTACTGAATCAAGACGAGGATTTTGAAAGAGATTCTGGCCAAAGATTTTGGTTGTCATATCCTCTCCCAAGAAAGGGAAGAGAATGGAAAAAGCAAACAGACATTTGGCGCACTCACCGCACCAAACACCAGTTTTTTGACCCCGGTTACAGCTTCTGAAAACCGAAAAGTAGTCTTTGCCCAATCGAGCAAACAGCTGGCCGATTTTAAGCTCAAAGAAAGGTCGGAGGAGGGAAAAATAATTGGGTGCAGTCTGATCTTCGGGCAGGATTGGTTGAATATTTGCCTGAACGTAATCTCTGAAGTCTGATTCAAACTCAAAAGTTTTTGAGTACTGATGGTTCACACTTTGACCTAAATATTGGGTATTGCCTTCGTTGGAACTTTTTTCGTTGGATAAGACAATTTGGGGGCAGTCGTAGAGGTAGGCTACCAGCATAGAAGTCACAGCGACTAGAGCTGAAAAAGGTGTATGACCGTTTAAATAATTTTGATTATTTAGATCAAACAATTTTGGATCGAGCCGACGGCGAACTTCGATTAAAGGCAGATCAGCCAACTGGCTGATCTGCCTGGTGGCTGGGGTAGGATTAATTGCCAAACCCAAAAGTTGGCTGGATAATGGCTTGGTTTTTTGATACTGGCGCAGGAGCTCCAGTGTCACTATGGAGTCTTTGCCACCGCCTAGAGGAATGAGATACTTAGACACTGTTGGTTTTGATTGAGTCTGCCCTGGTTGGGTGGCAGTGGTTGGGCTATGAGAAACTACTTTTGGATTTAGCGGAGTTGGTTCTAATTTAGTCCGATTTAGTTTGGTCTGATCTGGATGGTTGGTGACCACCGTCACCAAATCCGCTTGGATATTGAACTTGCCTGTTTGTGTCTGAGAATCTTCCTGCTTTTGGGTGGTTTGAATAGTCACAAAATCGGGTTGAGTAAAGTCAATTTGATTGGTAAAAAAGTACTCTCCCAAGCCTTTGATCAGGAGTTTGTGCCACCAGTTGATTTGGTCTGAAGTCAGTGAGCCAGCCCGAATTATTATCTGAGGTGAAGTAGTGGCTTTCCAGTAGGACAGCATCTCAACTAGGCCAATCTGAAAAACCAGATTGTCTATAACTGCTTTTTTGGCTTCATCAAGGGCAAAATCTACAGGTAAAGGAATAGCCATTTGCGGGTTAAATTCAAGATGAGGAGAGGTTTTAAACAGCCAAGATAATTGGAGTTCACCATCTACTACCTGCCAGTTGGCTGACTGATAGCAAAACTTTGGGTGTTGCCCGCGCAACGCTTGGTGTAAGGACACAGGGTTATTATACATGACAAGGATGTTGTCATTGACAATACATATGGCATATAGCATAATGCAAGATACGATGATCAAAACTCAAGTTTATCTGACTGAAAGTCAGATGATGGCTCTGAAAGAGGTGGCTCAAAAACAAGGCAAGCACTATGCTGAATTGTTTCGGACAGCCTTAGCTGATTATCTAAAAAAGATGAAGGTGACTAGAAAAAAGAAAGTTGATTGGGCTCAAGTAGCTCGCGAATATGCAGAACCCATGGGTGGCATTAGTCAAAAGATTGATGAGGAGCTTTATCAATGAATATTTTAATTGATTCTTCGGTGTTAATTGCTTTGCATGATTCTGATGATGTACACCACCAGAGATCGATCAAAGATCTAGATCGAGTGCAAACACAAGGTGATGAAATCTGGATAACCCAACACGTGTTGGATGAGGTCATGACGATACTGGCTAAACGCAATAAATTCAAACAGCTGAAGCACTTGTGGCAGATAATTGAATTGGGCGATCTGCACATTTTTCAACCCAAGTCACCTCAACAAGATTGGCAGATTATGAGTCAAACATACAGTCTACTCACAGAAGAAAAAAGAAAAAAGGCTAGTTTCACCGATCTGCACCAAGTTATTTTGGTCAAGCATCGTTACTTGGCAGATTCAAGTATGCTGTCGTACGATCATCACTTATCGTCATAATTAGACCTGACTTGCGAAATATGAGACGAGTTTAGTCGTCATTTTTCCCGCACACGAACCGTCATTCTCCCCCGATTTATCGGGGGGGAATCCAGTGGTCAACCACCTACTTTTGGATCCCCGCTAGCGCGAGGATGACAAACAATGGCGCGAGGATGACGGAATACAGCGCGAAGAATGACTAATTCAAGCGTTTGTTTCTTTTGTAAAACCAGCGGATGATCAGTAAAACTGGCACCCAGACGATGGCGTAAACTCCGATCCAGATTGCTTTGCCAGCCAAGCCGTAGAAAGTACCCACCAGCGACCTCACCGCTAGCTTGAAGATGACGCCCGGTCTAAAGACTTGATCTGGAGCGTAGGGTAGAGCCATTTCATCGGTAGCCAAATAAAGGCTGATGCGGGACATGACCGTTTCCTGTTCCAGTCTCTGAATCTGACCTTGATAGCTGTCAATTTGGTTTTGGATGTTGGTTAGTTCTCTAGTCACAGTCAACAAATCGTCAATCTTGACCGCTTGGGCCCGAATCTCATCGTAGCGGGCTTTGGTTTTCTCCAAAATTGAGATATGTTCCTCCAGATCGGTGTATTGGTCGGTCACATCGCGACCGAGGAGGTTTTCGGAAACGACCTTGATGGAGAGCGATCTAAAGTACTCCAGGGCCTGACCCATTTTGTCACTAGGCACGCTGATGGTGACATGAGCGAAAGGCGACTCTTCTGGTCGATTAAGAGAGGAAGAGACCATCCAGCCACCCAGCTCTTCGGCTTTGGCCACCACGCTGTCTCGGGCAGTGGGCACGTCTTTGACTTGAAGAGATAGGTCGGATGACTGAATGACCAGGCGACTGCTACTCATACTTCCTTGCGAATCCTCTGCCATCATGGCTTCGCCTCTACCCAGTGGGCTAGGAGCTACTCCCATGAGGTTGGAAGGAGCCGAGGTTTTGCTCAAACTAATGTCATCATAGGTTGGAGTATATTTGGAAACAAGCAAGTTTGCTCGTTGACCAGACCAGACAAGCCAGACAACAACAAGCAGTAAAACTGCTGTCAATTTGTGGGATAGAACCCAAGATGAGAGTTTATTTTGCATATGCGAGCAGTATAGCACTAACAATATGTGTCGACACTGCTTGTATTGCGCTCTATTCCTGCAGGAGTCTTTCTAGCTTTTTATGTTAAGTGGCAATTTTTTTGTGGTCACGTTGTTTAGTTCTATGTATAGTTGCACAGTATATAAGAACGTCATGGCAGAAAGTCAGAATCTTCTCTGTTAAACTATGTTTGTGTTAATCGACACCCACGCCCATCTTAATTTTAAGGTTTTTAAGTCCCGAGTTGAAACTGTACTGGAGAGAGCTTTTGAGTCTGGAGTTGAACAAGTGGTATGTGTGGGTACACATCTCAAAAGTTCCCGCTTGGCGGTCAAGCAGGCAGAAAAGTTTGGACCGGCTAATGGTAGAGCTCAGGTTTGGGCGACGGTGGGGGTGCACCCGCATCATGTCTGGGATTACTTGAGTCAAGCAAACAATCAAATCGCAGTCACCAGGCAGTCGCCCCAGGAGATGCTTGATTTAATCTTGGCTGATGTCAGACAAGAACTAACATTTTTAGCTCAAAATCCGCGAGTGGTGGGCATTGGTGAAGTCGGTTTTGATCGGCATTTTTATGACCAGACACAGTATCAGAATAAAGCAATCACAGACCAATACATGAAGTGGCAGAGGGCGTTCTTCATCACTCAATTGGAAATAGCCGGTCAAACAGACAAAGCCATGATTATTCACAATCGAGAATCGGTCGATGATTTGTTAGGTGTGCTTGCTGATCGGCCTGACCTAATTCAAACAGGCAAGATGGTGTTTCATTGTTGCGAGCCGGAGACTAGGTTGTTGGAATTTGCCAAAGCTTATCAGTTGTATATAGGTGTGGATGGTGATGTGACTTACGACTTGGTCAAGCAAGAGTTTATCAAGCAAGTGCCTCTGGAAATGCTGGTGTTGGAAACAGATTCACCTTTTATAGTGCCAGAGCCAGATAGATCAGAATTCAAAGAGTTAAAAACTTCATTGCCATACAAAGATCGAGTTTGTCAGCCCAGACATGTGGCACAGATAGCTGAGCAAGTGGCAAAAATACAAGGGGTTTCTGATCAGAAAGTTTTTGAAGTAACTTCCAGTAATGCTGATCGATTACTTGGTTTGTCAGTCAATTTAGAGAATTAACTTTACAAGTCTAATAAGCTAGAATATAGGCAGAATGATTTCAAACAGCCAGATTAATCCTTTGACAGACCTATCATTTGTATCTACTGATTTATCTGAATTGGTTGAGCGACTAGATCAAGTTAAACAACTAACAATAGTGGCTACTCCCAACCCAGAGCAAATAGTTTTGGCCAAACACCAACCTGAGTTTGGTCAAATGTTATCTGAGTATGATTACTTGGTTCCAGATGGAATTGGCTTAATTTGGGCTTCAAAAGTGCTATCCATGGGAGGCAAGATGAGGCCACTGATGGGTCGAATTCCTGGTGTGGAATTGGCTGGAGAGCTAATAAAAAAAGCCATAACTGCCAAGCAAAAAATTTTAATCGTAGGCGGTCTAAATTATGAAGGCCAGATATTGAAGCTGGCAGATCAGACAGTCAAAATTATTCAAGTTACGCCTGGTCATTTGGCTAAACAGCATGATCCAGTTATCTATTGGGTACAGGGGTATCGGGACATCACTCATGTTTCGTCAGGAGCGACAGAACAAGTCAGGCAAGTTATAGTCCAACTCAAACCTGGCTTAGTATTGGTGGCTATGGGCGCGCCATATCAGGAGGAATGGATTCTGAATCATCGAAAGTTGTTGGATCAGAATCAGATCAAAATTGCCATGACCGTAGGTGGAGCGATTGATATATTAATTGGTCGGATTCAAAGAGCTCCACGGTGGATGCAAGATTTTGGGTTGGAGTGGTTGTGGCGACTCGTTCAAGAACCGTGGCGATGGCGCAGACAGTTGAAGTTGTTTGAATTTATGATTCTGGTTTTCCGAGAGTTTCTGCCAGGTTCTGCTACCGACCAAGGTTCAACGAAATTTTAATAATTCAACTTGGCACAGTTCGCTAGTTATCTTCGCCTGGATTGATGCCCAGTAGCCATAAAACCGCCTCTTTTTTGTAGCGACGATCACCGCGTGAGTTAATTCGGATAGCGGGCAGTTTGCCTCGTTTGCCCCAACGCTTAATAGTTAAAGGTGAGACTCGGAGCAGATCGGCAACTTCTCGAACGGTTAATAGATCTGGTAGATTGTTCATGTCTAGCTTGTTGGCATCAGCGGCTCGGCCGGTGCGACGATCGTCAATCACGGCTAGTGGAACCGAAGGAGAATCTGATACTTGAGGAGCAGTGGTGTCGGTCATAATTTGTTCCTATATTGTTACTAATTATAATTAGATTTGTAGTAGATCAAACATCTTGATATGCAGTGTTTGTAGTATTAAAAGTAGCAGAGTATAAGCAATCAGGTCAACTAGCAAAATGGATCAAAATAGACTTATACCCAATCTCTACACCAATTAAGCCCATAATATTTTAAAGTACAACCTATAGTATCCAAACTGTGGATAACTGAGCAGTTTCCTCAAGAGAAATCACCAACACTATTTTGATAAATGTTTTGAGTCACAAACAAAAACCCCTTCTTTTTTAAGAAGGGGTTTAATTTTGAAGTCTGTAGACTTGATGCGAAATTGAACTTGAAAAATTACTTCATTTCGACAACGCAACCAGCTTCTTCCAGAGCTTTCTTGGCGGTTTCGGCATCTGCCTTTTTAGCGGCCTCCAAAACGGTTTTGGGAGCCGATTCCACGAATGCTTTAGCTTCACCCAACCCCAACTCGGGTTTGAGGACTCTGACAGCCTTAATGGCGCCAAGTTTGTTGGAACCGGCATCTTTGAGGATGACGTCAAACTCGGTTTGCTCTTCAACTTCAGCGACTTCGGCGCTGGCTCTGGCTGGCACGGCACCCATCATCATAGGGGCGGATGCGGACACGCCAAACTTGGTTTCCAGAGCTTTGACCAGATCGGAAACTTCCATTAGGCTTAATTTTTCTACTTTGTCCACGATTGCTTGGACGTCTTTGGATAGCTTGACTTCAGCCTCTTGAGTCGCGCTTTTTTGGGTATCATCTGCCATATTTTTTCTCCTTTTTAATTGACGATACTTGATACTTCTTTAACTTCTGATCTGTCGGTGGTGATTGAATTAGTTGCTATTTTATCCGTTGATGTCTGGGTGGCGTTTATTTGAATTTCTGGTTTGTTAGGTAATATGGGAGCAGTTTTCTCTGATTTCAATTTCTTAATTTCCAATTTGGCTTCTACTTTAGTCTCACCTTTTTTGACGATGGCCTGGAGAACATAAATCAAATTGCGCTGACCGGCCTGGAGGACATTGACCAAGCCATAAGCGGGGCCTTGGAGTCTGGAAATTAACATGGCAATCAATTCTTTCTTGCCAGGTAATTGCGATAAAGCTTCAACTTGAGCAGGGGAGAGAACCTGATCGCCCATCAAGGCCTGTTTAATTTCCAGTTTTTCGGTGGCTTTGTGGAACTCAAACAAGACTTTGATGCCGACCACTTCATCTTGATTGGAAAAGACCACCGCATTCATGCCGGTGAGGGAGTCGGTCAGCTTGCCTTTGCCGGCGGCCAGATCAATTAAAGTGTTTTTGGTAACCAACATATCGCCACCCACAGCTTTGAGTTGGCGTCTAAGCTTGACTTGATCATTAACTCCAGTCCCAGAGTAATCAACAACAGTCACTGTTTTAGCCTTGAGCATCAACTCAGTTAAGCTTTTAACTTGATCTTGATTTTGCTGATTTGGCATTTTAGACTTTCTGCAATACAAATAGACTTGTCGCGAAATAAGGGCAATGGCTACTTATGGCATCTTTTATGCATTTTCTTTGCTTCTTCTTCCTCAAGTAGCTGAGGCTACTATCGTCATCAGAATCAACGAAAATGCTATAAAATCTATCCATAATTAACT
>JAHIVK010000062.1 GCA_018816385.1 Patescibacteria group bacterium | reverse complement strand
TTAATTATGGATAGATTTTATAGCATTTTCGTTGATTCTGATGACGATAGTAGCCTCAGCTACTTGAGGAAGAAGAAGCAAAGAAAATGCATAAAAGATGCCATAAGTAGCCATTGCCCTTATTTCGCGACAAGTCTATTGGTAGGGCGTAAATTGAACCCTTGCGGTCTGGGTTTTTTTGTTATATAATCTCTCCTCTCTAGCCAGTAATTGGGAGAAAATTTTTGAAGACTAGACGCCATATTTTGGTCAGTTAATCAAGATAACCAGGGCGAGTCCTAACCAGGATCGTCCGGTTTTTTTGTGGGTGAGTATTAGACTTGTTGCGAAATGTAAAACGAGTTAATGCAGAAAGTCTAACATGATTAATTCAAGACAAAACTGGGGTACCACCCATGCAATTTTACCCAAACTGGATTTAGTTGGATTGCAGATCACCAGTTTTAATCAATTTACTGATATTGGCATTCGCCAAGCTTTAGATGAAATCAATACCGATGGAGGCATCGAAGACTACACAGGTAAGAACTGGCGTTTAACTTTTGGCAAGTACTGGTTTGGAGAAACCAAACATTCGGTCCTGGAAGCTAAACGCAAGGGCTTAACCTATGACATGCCTTTATATGCAGAGGCAACTTTACTCAATAAAAAAACGGGTTTAGAACAAGCTCAAGAAGTTTTCTTGGGTGACATTCCCAAGATGACTACCATTGGCACATTTATTGTCAATGGCATTGAGCGGGCAGTCGTGACTCAACTAGTCAGATCTCCGGGTGTTTTCTTTTCTGGCAATACCGATCCCAACTCACGCCAAGAGTTATACCAAGCAGAACTTAGACCCAAACGTGGCTCGTGGTTGGAAATGACCGTTGGTCGCAGACATGTAATTGCGGTTAAATTAGATCGCAGGCGTAAAATGCCGGTGACAGTTTTACTCAGAGCTATGGGCTTGGGTACAGATGAAGAGATATTGGAGGCATTTAAGGATGTCAGCACTCAAGATGAACTGAAGTTGATTGAAAAAACCATTGACAAAGATTTAACTAAAACCCAATCCGAAGCCCTGATTGAACTTTATGAAAAAATGAGACCTGGTGAACCGGCAGTTTTGGATACGGCCAGAGAATACATGCAGGGACTGTTCTTTAATCCTCGTCGCTATGACTTAGGTTTAGTGGGGCGTTATAAAATGAACCGTCGCTTAGGTATTAATGTCGATGAAGAGACCACCATCTTAACTTTGGATGATGTGGTGGCCACAGTGGCTTATTTGGTGAAGCTACAAAATGGTCAAGGATATACTGATGATATTGACCACTTGAGCAATCGTCGGATTAGACAGATTGGCGAGTTGGTTCAAGAGTCGGCTTTTAGAATTGGTATGATTCGTTTAGAGCGATCTATCCGTGAAAAAATGTCATTGACCAAAACTGAAGATGTTTTAACTGCCGCCGCTTTGGTTAATGCTCGGCCTTTAATCGCCACTATTTCTGAATTTTTTAGACGCAATCGCCTGTCCACTATTTTGGATCAGACTAATCCTCTATCAGAAATTGATAACCTGCGCCGGTTGTCTGTCATGGGCAGTGGTGGTGTGACCAGAGAACGAGCTTCGTTCTCAATGCGGGATATCAATGCTTCTCAGTACTCCAGAATCGATGCAGTCAGGTCGCCAGAAGGACCTAATATTGGCTTGGTGACTTATTTAGCTCTCTATACTCATGTCAACAAGTATGGCTTTTTGGAAGCTCCATATCTCAAAGTTAAAAAAGTTGGTGCCAAGATGCAAGTCACAGATGAGGTAGTTTATTTATCTGCCGATGAAGAGGCTGACCAAAAAATTACTCATGCTGGAGTCAAGGTTAACGCCAAAGGTATGATTGAAGATGAATGGGTAGCCATGCGCTATCAAAATAATTTTATTGAAGGTCCCGTGACTGATGTCAACTACATTGATGTGGTGCCCAGACAAGTGGTGGGTACTTCGGCATCTTTAATTCCTTTCATTGCTCATGATGAGGCCAATAGAGCTTTGATGGGCACTCACATGCAGTGTCAAGCTGTGCCTTTGGTTAAAGCTCAAGCACCTATTATAGGTACGGGCATGGAAGGTGTTGTGGCTCAGGCCATGGGTCGAACCGTTTCGGCTAGACACAATGGAGAAGTAGTTTACGTGGATGGTAATCGAGTTGAGATCAAGTTAGATAAGAAAGATGTGGCCAAAGCTAAGGATTTAGCCAAGGTTGATTTGGATGATCAGTATGCTTTTGAAACAGACAAAGATATTTACACTGTCTCCAAATTTGTGCGAACTTCTCAAAGCACTTGTTACTCTCAAAAACCAATTGTCAAAGTGGGAGACAAGGTTAAGGAAAATCAAGTCATTATTGATGGTCCAGCTGCAGACATGGGAGAATTGGCTTTGGGTACTAACTTAGTGATTGCTTATGCTTCATTTGATGGCTGGGAATATGAAGATGCCATTGTAATTTCTGATCGTTTGGTCAAACAGGATCTTTTAACTTCTGTCCAAATTACCGAGCACAAAGCTAAAGTCATGGATACTAAATTGGGTTCAGAAGAATTAACTGGTGATATTCCCAATGTGAGTGAAGTTTTCTTGGCCAATTTGACTTCTGATGGCATTATTCGGATTGGTAGTTCAGTTGATTCTGGCGATATTTTAGTGGGTAAAATTGCCCCCAAAGGAGAAACTGAACTAACTCCTGAAGAACGATTGTTAAGGGCTATTTTTGGCGAGAAATCTAGAGAAGTTAGAGATACTTCCCTCCGCATGCCTCATGGTGAAAGAGGCACGGTGATCGATGTGCAAATTTTGGATAGTGAGTTAGGTGATGAACTTGACCCAGGTACTCTCAAAGAAGTTATCATTAAGATTGCTCAAGTTAGAAAAATTACAGTGGGTGATAAATTAGCCGGTCGTCATGGCAATAAGGGTGTCATTTCTCAAATCGTACCCCTGGCCGATATGCCTCATTTGGCAGATGGCACACCAGTCGATATCATTATTTCGCCTCTGTCAGTCCTAGCCAGAATGAATATGGGCCAGCTGTTGGAAGCTCATGCTGGTTGGGCGGCTCAGAAATTGGGGTACACAGTGGCAATCCCAGCCTTTGAACCTTTTGATGAACAAAAAATTTGGCAAGAATTGAAACGAGCTGGTTTACCAGTCACAGGTAAAGTTCGATTAATTGATGGTCGAACAGGTGAGCAGTTCGGGGAAGATACAACTGTGGGTGTGGGATACATCATGAAATTAACCCACATGGTTGAGGATAAAATGCATGCCCGTTCAACCGGACCTTACTCTTTGGTGACTCAACAACCTTTGGGTGGTAAAGCTCAAATGGGTGGTCAAAGATTGGGTGAAATGGAAGTTTGGGCACTAGAGGCTCATAGAGCCGCTCACACTCTGCAAGAGATGTTGACGATTAAGTCAGATGACGTCATGGGGAGAGCCAAAGCCTTTGAAGCCATAGTTAAAGGAGCAGAAATTCCAGCTTCAACTGTGCCAGAATCCTTTAGAGTTTTAATGCGCGAACTCAATTCTTTAGCCATTGATGTCATTCCTCACGAAGTTCGAGAAGAAGATGAGCCGGAAGTGGTAACTAAAATTGCCCCTCCAGAACTTGAAATTGAAGCTTTGGAAGTTATTGATTCAGAAACAGCTGAAGAGGAGACGGATGAGGATCAAGCTGAGGCAGATCCAACCACAGATGATTTAGATCAAGACAAAGATGAGGTAGATAGTGATTTGAAGCCAGATCAAGTTAAGAAGGAGCAATAAATATGAAAAATATCGTTGACTTTTCGGCTCTTGAAATCAGAATTGCTTCTCCCGATGCTATCAAATCGTGGTCACATGGTGAAGTTAAAAAGCCAGAAACTATCAATTACCGATCTTTGCGGACCGAGAAAGACGGTTTATTTGACGAAAAGATTTTTGGTCCCACCAAAGACTATGAATGTTACTGTGGCAAATACAAGCGGATTCGCTATAAGGGCATTATTTGTGATAAGTGCGGAGTTGAAGTCACTCAATCTAAGGTTCGTAGAGAACGGATGGGTCACATTCAACTGGCAACTCCCGTGGCTCACATTTGGTACTTCAAAGGCGCTCCTTCAAAACTATCTCTTTTGCTTGATATCTCACCCAAAAATTTAAATTCTATCATCTATTTTGCCAAGTACATTGTTTTGGCATTGGATAATGAAGAAAAAGCTATAGTTTTGAGTCGACTTGATGAAAATCAACTTATAGCCATTGATGAATTGAAATCCAGCATTAAGCTGAGCATGGAAACTGTTCAAGCTCAGTTAATTCAAGATAAAGTTGATATTAAAACCAAAGTCAAAACTCAAGAAACACTCAAACTAAAAATTGCTGAACTTGAGCTGAAAGCCAAAAACTTATTGATTAAACTCAAAACCCAACTGGAAACTCAATTAGAGCAGACCAAAGAGATCTATGAAACTATCAGAGACATGGTGAAGAAAATTAGCAAAGGTACGATTTTAACCGAAGATGAGTACTTGAAACTTGATGAATATGATGCCGCCTCTCATTTGAATGTCGATATGGGTGCCGAAAGTATCTTGAGATTAGTCAATGAAATTGATTTGGATACTTTAGTTGAGCACTTGAGAACAGAAATGACCGAAAGCAAGGGTGTCAAGCGAGTTAAAGCTATTAAACGCCTGAGAGTGGCTGAGGGTTTGAGGAAAGCTCAGATTAATCCAGCTTGGATGTTTATTACCATTTTGCCGGTTATTCCTCCAGATTTAAGACCTATGGTCCAGTTGTCTGGTGGGCGATTTGCGACTTCTGATTTAAATGATCTTTATCGCAGAGTTATCAACCGCAACAACCGTTTGAAACACCTGATTGATTTAGGTGCTCCCCAAATTATTTTACGCAACGAAAAACGCATGCTTCAAGAAGCGGTTGATTCCTTGATTGATGGTACCCAAGCTAGACAGTCCAGACGCCGAGCAAATCGCCGGCCTCTCAAGTCTTTAGCCGAGATGCTCAAAGGCAAGCAGGGTCGTTTCCGTCAAAATCTCCTGGGTAAAAGAGTGGATTATTCTGGCCGAAGTGTGATTGTGGTTGGTCCAGAGTTAAAATTAAATGAGTGTGGTATTCCCAAAGACATGGCTTTGGAAATGTTCAAACCTTATGTGCTACGCGAGTTAATTGTTCAGGGTACAGCTCCCAACGTCAAGAGCGCTCGTCATCTAATTGAGAGAGCAGAACCAGATGTTTACGATATTTTAGAAAAAGTCACTACCAATCATCCAGTCCTGTTGAATCGTGCCCCAACTCTGCACAAACTGGGTATTCAAGCTTTCTTCCCCATCTTGGTGGAAGGTAGCGCCATTAGACTTCATCCTTGTGTCTGTTCCGGTTACAATGCCGACTTTGATGGTGACCAAATGGCTGTTCACGTACCTTTAACCAAAGAGGCTCAAGAAGAATGTCGGACATTGATGATGGCCAGTCATAATTTACTCAAACCAGCCAATGGTGAACCTATTACTATTCCCAATAAAGAGATGGCCATGGGAGTTTACTACTTAACCGAGATAGATGGTGATTTACCAGTTGGCAATCGAGTCTTTAGCCAGCCTGATGAAGCTTATTACGCCTATCAAACCAACCTAATTTCTGTACGTCAACCTATTAAGGTGAGAGTTAAACAGGGCAAACACCAATCAGTCATGGAGACTACGGTTGGTCGATTGATGTTCAATGATTTATTGCCAGCTTCGTTTGGATTTATCAATCAGGCTGTGAATGCTAAACAGATCAAAGAAATTGTCACCAAAGCTATTAAGTTAGAATCAGACGAGCGAGTTAGCCAATTAATTGATGCCATTAAAGACATTGGTTTTTGGGCCGCCACAAATTCTGGTCTTTCGGTAGCAGTCAGCGACGCCGAAATGTTGGGCAACAAACATAAAATAATCGAGGCGGCCAATAAAAAAGCCGAGATCATTCAAGATCAATATCTTGAAGGTTTGATCTCTACAGAAGAGAAAAAACGTTTAAGTTTTGATTTGTGGATGAAAACCACCAACACGGTGGCCGAAAAAACTTGGAATTCATACTCCAATAAAAATGCTATTAAAGTCATTATTAATTCTGGTGGTACTCGGGCTTCCAAAGATCAAGTTAAACAATTAGCGGCTATGCGTGGCTTGGTAGTTGATCCTTTGGGTAATATTGTGGAAATGCCGACTAAGTCAAACTTTAGAGAAGGCTTGTCGATTTTTGAGTACGTCACTTCAGCTAGAGGCAGTAGAAAAGGTTTAACAGATTCCGCTATTAAAACGGCCGATGCAGGTTACTTAACCCGTCGGTTAGTGGACGTAGCTCATGACATGATTATTCGAACTTTTGATTGTGGTACTACCAATAGTTTGGAAATCATTCGAGACAACCGGTCTAGTATTTTTGGGACTCGGATGGTGGGTCGGGTTTTAGCTCAACCAGTTAAAGATCATAAAAAAATTATCCTCAAGGTCGGAGAGCTGTTAACACCAGAGATAGTTGAGCAGGTTGTTAAGAGTGATACCCAGTCAGTGTTTGTTTATTCACCTTTAACCTGTGAATCTCCTCATGGCATGTGCGCCAAGTGTTACGGTTGGGACTTTTCATCCAGGGAATCTGTGGAACTCGGAGTCCCCGTTGGCGTGATTGCCGCTCAATCCATTGGTGAGCCCGGCACTCAGTTAACTATGCGAGTTAAGCACACCGGTGGTATTGTGGGGTTGGACGTGACGCAGGGTTTACCCAGAGTTGAAGAGCTATTTGAGGCTAGAATGCCTAGTTCACCGGCTGTGTTGGCAGAGATTGCTGGTAAAGTCAAAGTTACCAACAAAGATGAAGAGATGCAGATTGTGATTCATCCTTCCGATAAAACTCAGGCTGATGCTGTTTACACTTTATCTCCACAAACCCCGATTCAAGTTGAGACAGGTGACTTGGTTTATATTGGTCAACCCATGACTAATGGTTCAATCAATCTCAAAGAACTGCTCCAATTAAAAGGTCTTTTGTTTACCCAAAAGTACTTAATTGATGAAATTCAGAAGGTTTATGAATCTCAAGGTATTCCGATTCATGACAAGCATTTTGAAGTCATTATTAGAAAGATGTGTGACAAACTCCAGATTGAGTCTTCTGGAGATACCGACTTTTTGACTGGCGAGATTGCCGAGCGAGGTCGCTTTATCGAGGTTAATGACGAAACTATGGCCGAAGGTGGAGAACCAGCTACAGCCAAGGTCATGATGCTAGGTATTACCAGGTCATCTCTGTTCACTGAGTCTTGGTTGTCGGCTGCTTCATTCCAACACACTCGCAATGTGCTAACGGATGCCGCCGCCTCTGGTGCAGTGGATAACCTGACTGGATTAAAGGAGAATGTCATCATTGGTCGGTTGATTCCCACTAGTCCAGAAAGAGCTAGCCTGGATGGTACAGTAGCAGTTAGTAGCGACTCCAGTGGGGAATCAGTTGCAGTTATTGAAGAGGTAGTTAGGTCAGCTGATCCAGCCTAATCAGGTAAAATGTGTTACAATTGCCATCTGGAATTAGGACGGAGAAAGAATAGACTTTCTGCGAAATAAGAAACGAGTTAATTATGTTAAAATTTTACTTCATTATTTTGCAGAAAGTCTAATATAAATGCCCACAATTAATCAATTGATCCGCAAGGGTGGCCGTAAAAAGCAAGCCCAGCGCATCAAAACCACAGCTTTAAGACGTAGTTTTAATTCGCTCTCTGGTCGAGTTGTTAAAACCACCAATCCCCAAAAACGGGGTGTGTGTACTGTGGTTAAAACCATGACTCCCAAGAAACCAAACTCAGCTTTGAGAAAAGTGGCTAGAGTGCGTTTGTCCAACAAGATGGAAGTTACCGCCTATATTATGGGCGAAGGTCATACTTTGGCAGAACACAGCGTGGTTTTAGTCAGAGGCGGTCGGGTTAAAGATCTGCCTGGAGTTAAGTATCACATTATTCGAGGCAAGTACGATACAACTGGTGTCGAAAATAGAAAAACCAGTCGTAGTAAATATGGTGTTAAAAAAGTTTAATTAGAAAAATCACCCAATGAGAACAAAAAGTATTACCCTTCGCCAAACCGTCCCAGATCCCAAGTTCAATTCAACACTGGTGGCTAAGTTAATTAATCGGTGCATGAAATCTGGCAAGAAGTCAGTGGCTCAAAAACAAATATATCAAGCTTTAGACATGTTGGCCGAACAAACCAAAAAGCCAGCTATTACAGCCTATGAAGAAGTTTTAAGAGCTATTACTCCAGAGATGGAAGTTAGGTCTCGCCGAGTGGGAGGAGCTGCCTATCAAGTACCTATGCCCGTTCAGTTAAGACGTGGTTCTTCTCTGGCAGTTCGCTGGTTAGTTTTGGAAGCTAACAAAAGATCCAGTAAGGAACATCACACATTTGCCGATAAGCTCTTGGCAGAAATGTTGGATGCGCTTTCAAATCATGGTGGAGCTATTGAACGCAAACAAACTTCTCACCGAATGGCAGATTCTAATAAAGCTTTTGCTCACTTCCGTTGGTAAAAATATACATATAATTGTTGGTAGTAGTTTGGTGCCTGTCATGTCAATACAATCATATTCTCAGCTTGATCGCAACAAAATTCCTTTGGATAAAATTCGCAATATTGGAATAATTGCTCATATTGACGCCGGCAAAACTACCACCACCGAACGAATTCTTTTTTTTACTGGCAAAACATACAAGATGGGCGAAGTCCATGAGGGAGCCGCCACTATGGACTGGATGGCTCAGGAGCAAGAGCGAGGCATCACCATTGTTTCGGCCGCTACTACCACTTATTGGACACCTTATTTTGATGTTCACCTAGAAAAAACTGCTTATCGGTTTAATATTATTGATACCCCAGGTCACGTTGATTTTACGGCTGAAGTCGAACGCTCACTTCGAGTTTTGGATGGTGGGATTACAGTTCTAGATGCTAGTGAAGGTGTTCAGTCTCAATCCGAAACTGTTTGGCGTCAGGCCGATAAGTATCACGTGCCTAGAATTTGTTTTGTTAACAAAATGGACAAATTGGGAGCTGATTTTAATGCCACAGTCGACGATATCAGAATTAAATTTGGAGTTAAACCGGCGGTCATGGTTTTACCAATGGGAGCGGAGCACAATTTTAAAGGCGTGATTGATTTAATTACCAGAAAAGCTCTCTATTGGAAAGATTCAGCCGTTGAAACAGAACCGGAAGTTAAAACAATTCCAGCCGAGTATCAAGCTCAAGTTGAGACCATGCGGGCCGAATTAGTTGAAGCTATTGCCGACACCAATGATGCCCTTTTGGAAAAGTTTTTTGCGGATGAAGACATTAGCGTCAATGAACTCAAGCAAGCTTTGCGCAAAGCCGTGATTGGTTACAAATTGGTGCCAGTTTATGCAGGATCGTCACTTAAAAATACCGGTGTTCAACCCTTACTTGACGCGGTGGTGGATTATTTACCTTCTCCAGTCGATATTAAAGAAATTCAAGGTACTCATCCCAAGACTGGTGAAGTTGAAGTCAGACAGTTGGTGCCAGAGGAAAAATTTAGCGCTTTGGCTTTCAAAATTCAAACTGACCCTCACGTGGGTAAATTGACTTACTGTCGGATATATTCCGGTGTGCTTAAAGCTGGCAGTTATGCCTATAACTCAACTCGGACTCAAAAAGAGCGAGTTGGTCGCTTACTTTTGATGCATGCCAATCAACGAGAAGAAATTACCGAGGCGCAAGCTGGAGAGATAGTAGCTGTGGTTGGACTTAGGTCAACCAAAACTGGTGACACTCTGTGTGATGATACCGCTCCTATCATTTTGGAAGGTATTACTTTTGCTGAACCAGTTATTTATTTAGCTATTGAACCTAAAACTAAGTCTGATCAGGAAAAGATGGGTATGGCTTTATCCAAGTTAAGTGATGAAGATCCCACTTTTGCCATCAAGTCCAACCCTGATACTGGTCAAACTGTGATTGGGGGCATGGGTGAGTTACATTTGGAAATTATTGTTGATCGCCTCAAGAGAGAATTTAGTGTGGATGCTAATGTGGGTACCCCTCAAGTAGCCTATAGAGAAACTATTCAGAAGTTTGCCGAAGGCGAGGGCAAGTACATTAAGCAAACTGGTGGCCGAGGTCAATACGGTCACGTGGTGATTACAATTGAGCCTTTACCCAGAGGCTCTGGCTATGAATTTGATAATAAAATTACTGGTGGCACTATTCCTAAAGAATATATTGAGCCAACTAACAAAGGTATTAAGGAAGCTTTAGAGCGAGGCTTTTTGGCTGGATTTCCTATGTCTGATATGAAAGTGTCTTTGATTGATGGCTCATATCACGAAGTAGACTCTAGTGAATTATCTTTTAAAATGGCCGGATCTTTAGCCATGAGAGATGCAGTCCACAAGGCAGACATGGTGCTACTTGAACCAATTATGAAACTTGAAGTCTCTACCCCCGAAGCCTTTATGGGTGATGTGATTGGTGATTTAGGTTCCAGACGAGCCCAAATTCAAGGCACTAATGCAAGAGGCAACATTACGATCATTTTGGCTATCGCCCCATTGGCTGAAATGCAGGGTTATGTTACAATCCTAAGAAGCATGACACAGGGTCGAGCTTCCTCAGTCATGTTGCCTAGTCACTATGACATAGTACCTAGGAATATTACACAAAAGATAATTGAAGAGCGCAAGTAGCTTGGAAATTATCAGATAGAAGCTTAATTTAGTAATTAATTTAGGAGACAACATATGGCAGATGCCAAAAAGTTTATTCGCAACAAACCCCATGTCAACATCGGTACCATTGGTCATGTTGACCATGGCAAAACTACTTTGACCGCCGCTATTACCGCCACTCTGGCCAAGAAAATGCCCAGCGAAATCAACAAAGCTATGGCTTATGCAGATATTGACTCTGCCCCCGAAGAAGCCGCTCGTGGTGTGACTATTAATCTTTCGCACATTGAGTACGAAACCGAAAAACGCCACTATGCTCACATTGATGCTCCAGGTCATGCCGATTACATCAAAAACATGATCACGGGTGCCGCTCAAATGGATGGCGCTATCTTGGTAGTTGCCGCCACTGACGGTCCTATGCCTCAAACCAGAGAACATATTCTCTTAGCCAAGCAGGTCCACGTGCCTAAAATTGTGGTGGCCTTGAATAAGGTGGATATGGTGGATGATGCTGAACTTCTTGACCTAGTCGAGATGGAAATCAGAGAATTATTAACCAAGTATAGTTTTGATGGCGACAACACACCCATCATTAGAGTTAGTGCTTTGAAGGCTTTGGAAGGTGATGAGGCCGCTCAAGATCAAATCATGGTACTCATGAAAGCGGTGGATGATTTTATTCCAGATCCAGTTCGCGATCTAGACAAACCTTTCTTGATGCCTGTGGAAGATGTCTTCTCGATTAAAGGTCGAGGGACTGTGGTCACAGGCCGAATTGACACTGGTGTGATCAAGATCAACGAAGAAGTTGAAATTGTGGGTATTAAAGATACCAGAAAATCAGTGGTCACCGGTGTGGAAATGTTTAGAAAGATGCTTGACCAGGGTCAAGCCGGTGATAACGTGGGTATTTTGCTTCGCGGTGTAGAAAAGGATGATGTAGAGCGAGGTCAAGTTTTGGCCAAGCCCGGCACTGCCAAAGCTCACAGCGAGTTTGAAGCCGAAGTCTATATCTTAACCAAAGAAGAAGGTGGTCGACACAAGCCATTCTTTAAAGGTTACCGACCTCAATTTTATATTGGCACCACCGATGTGACAGGCGAGATTGGTTTGCCCGAAGGTGTGGAAATGGTGATGCCTGGTGATAACGCTAAAATGAGTGTCAAACTGATTACCCCGATTGCTTTGCATGACGGTTTGAGGTTTGCCATTCGCGAAGGTGGTCACACCATTGGCGCCGGCGCCATCACCAAGATTGTCAAGTAAATTAAGTTTAAGAATTGAAACTTACCCCCAACCAGAGACGGCTGGGGGTTTTTGTTTGCCTCCAATCTACTCCCAAATTACTTAGTAAATGCAAGACTGGCATTTTGACTGAATGCACAAAATGTATTATGCGTTCTACGGACAACTTTATCTTCACCCTTTACATCTGGGTAATCTTTTTATATAATCTCCTCCTGTCTTAAATAGGTTTGTGGCAAAATAACAAATCATTCTGATTTGTTTTGTTGCAGACCTTATCAGAGAAACTTAATAAAGTTTTGATGAGATAGATCAATATATGGCAACACCGAGTCCAAAAAATACTACTTCCTATAAGATAAGAGTCAGACTCCAGTCTTATGATCATCGAGTTATCGATGAAGCTAGCAAGAAAATACTCGAGACGGCTTTGTCAACTGGAGCTCAAATTGTGGGTCCAGTACCTCTGCCTACTCACATCAAAGCCTTCACGGTTTTGGTCTCGCCTCACTCTGATAAGAATGCTCAGGAACACTATGAGATCAGGACACATAAGCGATTAATTGATATACTGGATCCAACTAGTAAAACTATTGATTCGCTCATGCATCTGGAATTACCAGCTGGTGTGTCTATTCAGATTAAGACATAGAGGATAACGAAACTGCACAACCTTGTGATGATTAAAAATCAAACACGAAATAAAATAGAGTATGATCAGAGATTTTTTTGTGACCAAGCGAGACATGTGCCAAGCCTGGACCAAACAGGGTCAGAGGTTAGCTGTAACTCGTGTTTTTGCCCCCAATTTAATGGTAATTAATCAAAAGACCATTTCTCCAGACCAAACCATGCTCGAGGTTGGTTTTGGCAAAAAAAAGCTCAAAAACATGACTAAGCCGCTCCAAACACAAATCAAAGGGAGCGGTTTTTTAGTTGGTGCCAGAAAAATTAAAGGTATCATGATTGAGGCTCAAGCTGATGACGCTGTCACTCAAGTAGGCAAATCCATCTTGGTGACCGATGTTTTAACAGTTGGTGATGTGGTGGACGTCCAGGGTACCAGTAAAGGTCGAGGTTTTGCCGGAGCTGTTAAGCGCTATGGTTTCCATGGTGGTCCCAAAACTCATGGTCAATCAGATAGGGGTCGAGCTGTTGGTTCAATTGGAGCTGGTACTTCTCCCGGTCACGTCTGGAAAGGCAAAAAGATGCCTGGTCACTATGGGGTCGAAACTAAAACCATCCTGGGTTTAGTTGTGCTTTATATTGACCCCGAAACTCATCAAGTTTGGCTGAATGGCCCCATTCCGGGGTCATTTAACTCTTTGGTCAGGATTAGAACTACTGGTCAGACCAGAAAAGTTGAGCTTGATCCAGTGGCCAGTGGTTTACCAGTTGTCAAAGAAGAAGAGCTTAAATCTGAAGAAAATACGGAAGATACTCAGAGTGAAAAAGGTGAAGTTGTGGCTGATCAAAACATATTAGAAGAGAAAAAGATTGCTGAATCAGACGAAAAATTAGCAGATCAGGAGAATGACGAAGTTCAAGCAGTTGTTCAAAATAAAGATCAGAAATCAAATGACAAACAGGAAACATCAAAAGAGAAAAATGAAGATTTAAAACAAATATCAGAAGAAAAACCAGAGAAATCAGAAATAAATAGTAAAAAAGAAAATCCTGAAAATGTTTCAGAAGAGAAAAGTGAAGATTCAGATCAGTCTTTGGAAGAGAAATCAGAAACTAAAAGTGGAAATTCAGATCAATCTTTAAAAGAAAAATCAACAGATCAAGAAGTGATAAAAGAAGCTGTTCAAGATAATACATTAAACTCGAATCAATCCGCATCAGAAAAGTCAGAAGAAAAACTATCAGAAGATACTCAGAATGTAAAAAAATCAGACAATAAAGAAGAATCTAAAGATAATTCAGAAGAAGAAAAAAAGACTAAATAACTATGAAATTGGTTAAATATACCACTACCGGCACCAAATCAAGCTTTACAGCCCAAGATAGTATTTTCAAAGCTCAAGTGAATAAAGTGCTGTTGGCTCAGGCTATCAGATCTTATTTATCCAATTTGCGTCAGGGTACTAGTCGGGTCAAAACTCGGGCGGAAGTCAGTCGAACCACGGCCAAATGGTATAAGCAAAAAGGCACAGGTCGAGCCAGGCATGGAGCTCAAAGTGCTCCAATTTTTGTAGGCGGAGGTGTGGCTCATGGTCCAGCCGGCAACGCCAATTGGACTAAAAAATTAACCCAACCCTTCAAGCGTCAGGCATTAATTTCTGCCTTGTCTGCACAGGCGGACAACTGCATCGTGCATGATGGGGTGTTGGCTGTGAATGGCAAAACTAAACTGGCTCATCAGATTTTAACCAAGATACAAACTCAGCCCAAATCTAAAGTTTTGTTAATTTTGTCTGAAGCATCGGACTCTACCAGTCGGGCTTTTCACAATTTACCTTTAGTTCAAATGATGCGAGTCAGCGACGTGAATGCCCTCGATGTAGCCAAGGCCGATCAAATTGTTTTGACCACAGATTCAATCAAGGAGCTGGAAAAAAGATTATCATGAACACTCAACTTTTAATTAAACCCATTATTACCGAAAAGAGTTTGGCTTTAGCTAACACTCAAAATTGTTACACCTTTGGCGTGCAGGTGACTGCCTCCAAGAATCAAATAGCAGAAATTGTGACTTCGCTGTATAAAGTCGAAGTGGCCAAAGTTCGGACTGCTTCTTTGCAACCTCGGGTCCGTCGGACTGGTAAGCGTCGGGTGTCTAGCATGAGTCCCAAAACTAAAAAAGCCTTAGTCTATCTTAAAGAAGGCCACTCTATCGATTTATTTAATGTTGGAGGAGCCGAGCAATAAAGCCTATGTTAATTCAACGCAAAGCCACATCTAGTGGTCGTCGCCATCAATTTGAAGTCAATCGAGATGATCTTCACAAAGGTGGTCCCGAGAAATCATTGTTAGCTTCTGGACACAAAAAACGTCAGGGTCGCAATGCTAGTGGTCGAATTACTGTTAGACATCGAGGCGGAGGTGTCAAGAAAAAGATGCGGATTATTGAGTGGCGCAGACGTCAAAATGGAGTCTCAGCCAAAGTCATTCGAATTGAGTATGATCCCATGAGAAGTGCTAACTTAGCTCTACTGCATTATGCTGATGGAGTTAAGTCCTACATTCCAGCTCCTTTGGAACTGAAAATTGGGGATACTGTCATGGCTGGCGACAAAGTCGAACCCACACCTGGCAACGCTTTACCTCTAAAATTAGCACCTATCGGTGTCACAGTTCACTGTGTTGAATTGAAGCCTGGTAAAGGAGCTCAATTGGTTAGAGGCGCTGGCACGGGAGCCATTGTTCAAGCTAAAGAAGGTGGTTTTGTGACTCTCCTCCTGCCATCCAAAGAGCTGAGACTGATTAATGAAGATTGTTTGGCCACAATTGGTCAAGTTGGCAATCAAGAATGGAAAAATCGTAAAATTGGTAAAGCTGGTCGAAAACGCAATATGGGTATTAGACCAACCGTCCGAGGCACAGCTCAACATCCAGATTCTCATCCCCATGGTGGTGGAGAAGGTCGTTCTGGAGTGGGTATGAAGTACCCCAAAACTCCTTGGGGCAAACATGCTTTGGGTACCAAAACTAGAAACAAACGTCTCTATTCCAATAAGTACATTATTCGAGACAGAAGAGTAAAGGCGTAACAGAAAGTCAAATATGTCAAGATCTAACAAAAAAGGACCATTCGTTGATCCTAAACTATTAATAAAAGTTAATAAACAAAAAGCCTTAGGCGATAAAGCTCCCATTAAAACTTGGAGTCGGGCTTCAGTCATCCCGCCTGAATTTGTGGGTCACGCCTTCTTAGTTCATCAGGGAAAAAACTTTATTGAAGTTTTTATTAGCGAGGCTATGGTCGGTCATAAGTTGGGAGAGTTTGCACCTACCCGGACATTTAGAGGCCATGGTCGAATTGTCAAGAGAACCCTGACTAAGACTTAAAAAGAGAAAAAATCTATGGAAATTAAAGCCGTTCAAAAAACTACTCGTCAAACACCTCTTAAAGTCAGGTTGGTGGCTAATGCTGTTCGTAAACTGTCTATTCCCAAGGCTATTACTCAGTTGGCTACTATGGAGAGGCGAGCTTCTTTATTGGTGCTCAAGGTTTTACGCCAAGCCATTGCTAACGCTTTGCATAATCATCACCTGTCTCTTGATCAATTGACCATTAAAAGTATTTTGGTCAATGAAGGACCCAGATATAAGCGTTTTAATGCAGTCAGTCGAGGTAGAGGTCACGCTATTCTAAAGAGAACCTGTCATGTTACAGTGATTTTAATTAGCCAAGATGCTAGTTTAATTGGCAAAGAATCACCTACGGGAAAAAAAAGAAAGATGTAAAAAAAGTCGTAAACAATAGGGCGTCTATATCTGGTACAATACCACTTCTAAACTATGGGACAAAAAGTTAACCCCACCAGCTTTCGTTTAAAAATCACCTTCCCTTGGAAGTCGCGATGGATAACCAGTAAAAAAGAGTATGCCAACCAAGTGTTGGAGGACTATAAACTGCGTCAGTACTTGGAAGAAAAACTGTCTCATGCTCAATTAGTTCAAGTTGATATTGAGCGATCACTCACCATCATAAAAATCATTATTTATGTGGCTAGACCAGGTGTGGTGATTGGCAAAGGTGGAGCTAACTTGGAAGAAGTTAAAAAAGGCGTGGAAAGAATCTTGAATGTGTCCAAGTTAAAGAAAGATCGAGTTAAAATTGATCTCAGAGTTGAAGAAGTTACCAAACCAGACCTAAGTGCTAAGTTGGTTGTAGAGCGAATTGCTCAACAATTAACTAAACGCTATCCTCATCGCCGAGCAGTCAAACAAGCTTTGGAGAAAGTCATGGGTGCTGGAGCTAAAGGTGTCAAAATTGCTTTATCGGGCAGAATTGGTGGTAGCGAAATTGGCAGAACGGAAAAGTATTTCCTAGGTTCTGTGCCCACTCAAACTTTAAGAGCTATTATTGACTACTATGAACAGCCAGCTCACACCAGATCTGGATATGTGGGTATTAAAGTCTGGATTTATAAAGGTGACACCTTAAGTGAGTAAATATTAATATGTTACAACCCAGAAAAAGTAAATACCGCAAACAATTTAGAGGCAAACGCACTGGCAATGCTTATCGCGGCAGTCAAGTGGCCTTTGGTGAGTTTGGTCTGAAGGCTCTGTCAGCTGACTGGGTTTCTTCAAGACAAATTGAGGCAGCTCGCAAAAAAATTACTTACATGACCAAGCGGGCCGGCAAGTATTGGATTCGAATTTTTCCAGCCAAACCCATCACTAAAAAACCAGTGGGAGTTAAAATGGGCTCAGGCAAGGGAGCTATTGAAGAACATGTGGCTGTCGTCAAGCCTGGAGTGATTATATTTGAAATGGCAGGTGTGACTGAAGAAGTAGCCAGAGAGGCTTTGCGCAAAGCTGGCCATAAATTGTCTGTTAAAACTAAATTTGTGATTAAAGAATAATGGCAGAAAGTTTGGTATGAAAAGAAACGACATTATCGCCCTCCATCAGCTAACCATTGAAGAATTAACCGAAAAGTTGGCTAAGTTGGAGGCTGAATTAAATCTAGCTCGACTGGAGATTAAAGCTGGTAAACGCAAAAATACTCATTCAAGATTGATGGCTGATAATATTGCCCGGATTAAAACAATTCTGGGTCAAAAAAATAAAGACTTGCTTTGGCAAAAAAGCCAAGCTAGTGGAGAAAAATCATGAAACGCATGCAGGGAACAATCATCGGTCTGCAAGGAACTAAAACTGCCAAAGTTTCTGTAGAAAGACAGTGGCAACACCCTCTTTATCAGAAGAGTGTCAAGCGCAACAAAACTTACGCCTGTGAGTGTCAAACAGATAAGTTTAAGATTGGTGATCAAGTCATCATTGAAGCATGTCGTCCTTTGAGCAAAACCAAGAGTTTTAAAGTAATTGAAAAGGTTGGGTCATGATTCAACTTTTATCAACTTTAAATGTGGCTGATAACTCTGGAGCTCGTAAACTCAGAGTCATTCAGGTCTATGGTGGATCAAGACGTCGGTTTGGTTATGTGGGCGATATGGTGGTGGCTTCAGTGATTGATGCAGATGCTCAGGGCAACATTAAAAAAGGTGAATTAGTCCGAGCGGTTATAGTTAGGACAAGAAAAGAAGTTAGACGCAACACAGGTGAATGTGTCCGATTTGATGATAATGCGGCAGTGATTGTGGAATCTAGAAAAAGTACAGAACCAATTGGGACAAGAGTTTTTGGTCCAATTGCCAGGGAAATCAAGAATAAAGGATTTAATAAAATTGCCTCATTGGCACCAGAGGTTTTGTAACTGGCAAATATATGAAAATATTAATTGGAGATCAAGTCAAAGTTATGGTGGGCAAAGATCGGGGAAAAACTGGTCTGGTGACTCGAGTACTGCCCAAGTCAAACTTGGTTTATGTGGCAGGTGTTAATCAGACGGTGCGTCACGTTAAGCCTAATGTTAACAAAAGTGGCGAACGTAAAGTTATCTTTAAACCGATTGATGTTTGCAAAGTGGCCATCATCAACAACAAAGGTGAGATTGATCGAGTTGGATATAAAGTTGACAAACAAGGCGATAAAACCAGATTTTTTAAGAAAACTGGAGTCGAGATTACCACCGAAACAGCTAAATCTACTCCTAAAACTAAGCTTAAAATTGCTCCACCGGAAAAACCAAAAAAATCGGTTGGGAAAAGTAAGTCAGTATGATAATTAATCAACAAACCTACCAAAAAGAAATTCTACCAGCTCTCAAAAAAGAATTTGGGATCAAGAACTCGATGGCTGTACCTAGGCTGAGAAAAATAGTTGTTAACATGGGCGTGAGTGATCCTCCAGATCCAAAACAGAGAAAACAAGCTATTGATAATATTGCCGATCAGTTTAAGATCATGACTGGTCAAAAACCTAAACTGACTAAGGCTCGTCAATCGATAGCCACTTTTAAACTGCGAGTTGGTGATCCTTTAGGGGTGGTAGTGACTTTAAGAGGTAAACGTATGTGGCAATTTTTTAACAAATTGATTTCGGTGGCCCTACCTAGAGTTAAAGATTTTAGAGGTGTATCCAAAACTGCTTTTGATGGACAGGGCAACTTCAGTTTAGGTCTAGAAGAACAGATTGTCTTTCCCGAGATTGAATATGATAAAATTGAGCGCGTCCGTAGCTTACAAGTAACTTTTGTGACCACCGCTCAAAGTGACGAGCAGTCTAGGCGGTTGTTGGAGTTATTTGGTATGCCCTTTGTGAAAGAGGACAAGTAATATGGCTAAAAAATCAAAAATATCAAAATCTATTAAATTGCTTCATAAGAGAGCGCTGTTGAGGCAATCTGGAGTGACCAAAGATAATCGAGTTTCAACCAGGGGTGTCAATAGATGTAAAATTACTGGTCGACCCAGAGGATATATGAGATTTTTTGGACTGAGTAGATTAACTTTTCGAGAGTTGGCAGTTCGTGGTGAGTTACCAGGAGTAGTTAAGGCAAGCAAATAATATGACAGATTCAATAGGTGATTTTATCATTCGCATCAAGAACGCTCTGCTGGCCGGACATAAGCAGATTGTGGTGCCATTTTCTAACCTTAAATTAGCCGTGGCCGACATGTTGGAAGCGGAAGGCTACGTATCTTCGGTCGAAAAAACTCAAGTTGATGGTCATCCTCAATTAATGTTACAGCTTAAGTATCAGGGTCGGGTGCCAACCATTAGTGGAGTTAAGCGTTTATCTAAACCAGGCAGACGTTTGTATGCTTCATCTGGTGAATTACCTAAAACACTGGGTGGTTATGGTATTACTATTATCTCTACCAATAAGGGTCTGTTAACAGATGCTCAGGCTAGAAAACAAAACGTAGGTGGAGAATTAATTTGTCAAGTTTGGTAAATTTATGTCAAGAATTGGTCGTCAATCCATCACCATCCCCGATCAAGTGACTGTTACAGCCACGGACACGTCTGTGTTGATCAAAGGCGTTAAGGGTGAATTGACCGTGACTTTACCAGCTAAGATTAAAGTTCAGGTAGCAGATGGTTTAGTCATGGTGACTCGTCAAAATGAACAGAAATCAACTAAAGCGGCTCATGGTTTAGTGCGCAGTTTAATCCATAATGCTACTCAGGGAGTGACTCAAGGTTTTTCTAAAACTTTAAAATTAGTTGGCACTGGTTACAGGGTGCAAGCTAAGGGGCAGAATTTATCTTTGGCTGTAGGTTTTTCTCACACTATTGATGTTGAAACCGTACCAGGTGTGAGTTTTAAGGTTGAGGGTAACGATACAATCGTAGTTTCTGGAATTGACAAACACATGGTAGGACAAGTTTCGGCTAACATCAGAAAAGTCCGACCTCCCGAGCCCTACAAAGGCAAAGGTATTCGCTATGAAAATGAATATGTCAAAATTAAACCAGGTAAAACTGCCGCCGCCTAAACACATATGAAAATAACCCAACATCAAACTCTGGCTCAAAAAAGAGCTCGTCGCGTTCGGTCAAAAATGATGGGCACAGCCGTCAAACCACGGGTGAGTGTTTTTAGATCAAACAAATCTGTCTTTGTCCAAGCCATTGATGACGTAAAAAGAGTCACCTTGGCATCTGTGCACGGCAAATCATTGGTCAAAAGCCAGACAAAAAAAGTTGAAAGCACTAAAACTCAAAAAGCCGTTTTAGTGGGCGAAAAGATTGGCCAGATACTTAAAGAAAAAAAGATTAAAACAGCCATTTTTGATCGAGGTGCCAATCGATATCATGGCAGAGTTAAAGCTGTAGCCGAAGGTCTACGCAGTCAAGGAATAAAAGTATGAACAATCGCGAACCAGTTGTCAGCGAATTTGAAGAGAAGGTCGTTCAGATCTCTCGGGTGTCCAAGAAAACTAAGGGTGGCAACACTATTGGTTTTTCTGTGTTGATGGTAGTAGGTGACAAAAAAGGCCAAGTGGGAGTTGGTTTAGGTAAAGCGCCAGATGTCATATCAGCCATTCGCAAGGGCATTAAGAAAGCTAAGAAAAAGTTTATTCAAGTGCCTTTGGATGGGACGACTATTCCTTTTAGAATCGATCTCAAAAAAGGCGCTGGCCGAGTTTTACTCAAGCCAGCTCCAAAGGGATCTGGAGTGATTGCTGGAGGTCCAGTCCGGTCAGTGGTGGAAGCGGCTGGCATTCGAGATATCTCCGGCAAGATTATGGGCAGTCAAAATAAGGCCTCAAGTGTTTATGCCACTTTTGCGGCTTTGACAGAGATTTCTAGAATAGTTAAATTGAAAGGTATTAAACTTAAATCAATTACCGAAGTTGAGGCTGAAGAAGCTTTGAAACAGGCCGAAGTTCAAAAACAAGCCGCTAAAACAAGCCAGGACGCGTGGGCTAAATCCAGTCAAGATGCTCAAGCTAAAGTGGCTCAGGAGAAACCAATGGTTAAGAAATTGGATCATCAGAAGACTTCCCCAGAAGCAAACAAAAAACCAAATACTTCAAAAAAGAAAGAAGCTCAATAACATGTCGTTACTTTCTGGACTACCTAGCATTACTGACACCGCCCGGAAAAGAGTCGGCCGAGGCTATGGTTCTGGTAAAGGCGGACATACATCTGGCAGAGGTACCAAAGGTCAAAACTCTCGAGCTGGAGGTAAGAGGCCGGTTTGGTTTGAGGGTGGTCACTTGCCGATTATTAAAAGAATGCCGATGCTTAGAGGTAAAGGTCGATTAGTCTCGCTTGATCAAACTAGAGAAGTCACTTTGTCTGATTTAAACAAACTTGACGCTGGAGAAGTGACACTCGATACGTTGAGATTGGCTAAGATTGTCAACAAACAGACCCGTCAAGCCAAAATAATAGCCACAGGAAGTCTTAAACAAGTTATCAACCTTAAAGGTGTATTAACCACACCAGCCGCCAAGAAAGCCATTCAAGCGGCAGGGGGAAGCGTTGGCTAACATGCAAGCAGTAATTAAGGCTGTCAAAAAAATATTCGCCCATCGTCCACTGAGGAAGAAACTTCTCTTTACACTAAGTGTGATCTTTTTCTATCGAGCCCTGGCTCATGTTCCGGTGCCTGGCGTAGATGTAGCCCAGTTGGGGAGCATTTTTGCCGGAAACCAATTTTTAAGTCTCTTGAATGTTTTTTCTGGAGGCACCTTATCTCGGTTTTCGGTCATGGCAGTGGGTATTAATCCCTACATTACCGCCTCAATTATTTTTCAGTTAGCTGGCATGGTCATTCCTTCACTCAAGGAACTTCAAAAAGATGGTGAATCTGGTCGGGAAAAAGTCAATCAATATACCAGATTGGCATCTGTCCCACTGGCTATTGTCCAAAGCATTTCTGTACTCATGTTACTCAGATCGCAGGGTTTACTAAGTACCCAAGATCCAATGACCATTGTAGTTATGATTTTAACTTTGGTAGCAGGCGCAACTGTTCTGATGTGGCTGGGCGAATTAGTTTCTCAATTTGGGGTAGGCAATGGTATTTCTATAGTTTTATTTGCGGGTATTTTGAGCCAATTACCCACTATGTTTAGCCAAGTTTGGGCGGTGTCTTCGGCTGATCAATGGATGACAATTCTGATTTTCGGAGTCGTCTTTTTGTTGATTATTGGCTTGATTGTTTACATGAATGAAGCGGTGCGCAAAGTCACCATTGAGTACGCCAAACGTCAAAGAGGTAGTCGGTTATATGGTGGTCAACGATCTCACTTGCCGATTCGAGTTAATGTGGCAGGAGTTTTGCCCATTATTTTTGCCATTTCAATCATGATGGCACCCTCTTTTATCTCTCGGATCCTAGTATCTTCAAGCCAACCTCAATTGCTAAACATAGGTCAAAAAATGGCCATTTGGTTTACACCCACAGCTTGGCCATATATGGTGACTTATTTTGTGATTGTCTTTGCCTTTACTTATTTTTCGGCTTTGATTTTCTTTAATGCCGAAGATATTTCTGATGAACTCAAGAAAAGCGGAGCCTTTTTACCTGGTATCAGACCAGGAGTGGCCACCAAAAAATACTTAGAGTTCGTGGTAACTAGAATTACTTTGGCTGGAGCCTTTTTCCTGGGTTTTGTGGCTCTGATGCCTTCTTTGGTGCAACTTTGGACGGGAGTTCAGTCATTGGCGATCGGGGGAACTAGTGTCTTGATTATTGTGTCTGTTATACTTGAGACCGCCAAACAAGTGGAAAGTCAATTAGTAGAAGAAAATTATAATCAATATCGATAACAGGGGATCTAACATTATGAAAATAGTTTTAATCGGCATCCAAGGAGCAGGTAAATCAACTCAGGGCAATAAGTTGTCTAAAAAGTTTCAAGTGCCCTATTTGTCATCGGGTCATATTTTCCGTGAGATAACTAAAGAAAAATCCAAATTAGGTCGATGGTTAAAAGAAACTGTCAATTCAGGAGCCTTAGTACCCGATGACACAACTTTAGAGATTGTGTTGACTTATTTAGAACGACCTGAATATAAGGCTGGATTTATCTTGGATGGATTTCCTAGAACTTTAACTCAAGCCGAGGCTTTCAATGGCAGTTTGGACAAAGTAATTTACATCAAAGTATCCGATAAGGAAGCCTTGTGGCGGATATCTGGTCGTGATGATATTAGAGAAGATGAGACTCTTCATGCCTTGCGACAAAGGATTAGTTTATTTCACGAAGTGACTGAGCCTGTTGTCACATATTACAGACAAAAAGACAAATTGGTGGAAATTAATGGTGAACAGTCGGTAGAGGAAGTTTTCCAGTCAATTATAGACAACATCCAGAGTTAAAGAGTAAATTCTAATTCTGAGGTTTACTTAATAATGCCTCAATCAAATCAGCAAAACCAAAAAATCAAAGCCATGCGTCAAGGAGGAAAAGCTTTGGCAGATGTGAAAAGTCGGTTAAGACAGATGGTTAAAGGGGGAACCAAATTTGAAGAAATTGAAGCATTGGTCCAAAAATTAATTAAACAAGCTGGTATGCAGGTTAGTTTTTCCACGGTTGGAGACTATGACTGGGCCACCTGTATTACCAAAAATTCCGGTCTTTGTCACGGTATACCTCGAAATCAGGTGGTCAATGAAGGTGATATTATCACCATTGATGTGGGTTTAATTAGTCAGGGGTATCATTTGGATAGTGCCTTGACTGTGGCTGTGGGTCGTGTCTCAAAAAAAATCAATGATTTTTTGGCAGTTGGCCAGGCAGCTCTGGCATTGGCTATAGCTCAAGCTCGCCCTGGCAAGACAGTTTTTGATATTAGTAGAGCTATGGACAAAAGAGTCCAAAAGGCTGGATTTAGGGCTGTTTATCAGCTGACAGGCCATGGTTTGGGTCACAAGTTACATCAACCGCCTGTAATTCCTTGTGTGGCCCAACCTAGAGATAAAAAAATTATTTTAAAGGTAGGCCAAACCATGGCCATTGAGATGATGTATGCCATGGGTGATGCCCACCTAAAGTTAGCTGATGATGGTTGGACATATATTACTAGTGATGGTTCATTGACGGCCATGTTTGAAGAATCAGTTTTAATCACCAAGCAGGGTCCAGAAATTCTGACACTGGAAAAAAGCTGACAACAAGGCAAAAAAGTGGTATAATTCACCTCTTATGGGTAAAGTTCAAGATCATAAAAGATCGGCCAAATCAAAAAATCAGGTAGATACTACTGTCCAAAAGTCGGCCCGGGCTGACCGGTTTGAGGTGAGTGGGGTGGTGACAAATTGTTTGCCCAACACCATGTTTAGAGTCCAAGTTGATCAATCTGATGTAGCTCAAATGGTAGGCAGAACTCTACTTGGTACTTTAGTTGGCAAGATGAGACTTTTTAGAATTCGTGTCATGCCGGGTGATTTAGTCAAAGGATATGTCTCAAAATATGACCTCGAAAAGTGTAAAATAACCTATAGATCAACCCAAAAAACCTTGCAGTAAATCTACTACTTCTCAGAATCTATCGAGAATGATATAGTTCAACCCTGTTCAAAGCCTAGATATGAAAGTCAAGTCATCAATCAAAAAAATGTGTATTAACTGCAAAATTGTCAAACGTAAAGGTGTGGCTAGAGTCATTTGTAAAACCAATCGCAAACACAAACAACGTCAAGGATAACAGAAACATAAATTATGCCCCGCTTACTTGGAACTGATCTACCAGAAGAAAAAACTTTAGCCATTGCTTTGACTCAAATTTTTGGCGTTGGTCGTCCCAGGGCTCAAGCAGTTGCCAAACAATCTGGAGTTGATGCTAGCAAAAGAACTAGGGATTTATCTCCTAGTGAATTAAGCAGGATTCAGAAAGTCTTAGAACAGTTTGAGCTGGAAGGTGATTTGAGAAGAACTGTCCGAGATAACATTGATCGACTTAAGAGAATTAGAGCTTATCGAGGTCTTCGTCATATTCAGAAATTACCTGTTAGGGGTCAGAGAACTAGAACCAATGCTCGAAATGCCAGAGGTGGAATTAAGAGAAGAACTATTGGTTCTCTCAGTAAAGAAGAAGCTACCAAAATTGAAGATACCAAGAAAACATAATCTATGGTTAATACACCGCCTCCAGTTAAATCTACCACTCCTCGTAAGTCCAAGACTAAAGTCATGGTCCCCAGAGGCAGGCTTTATGTGACAGCCACTTTTAACAGTACGCTGGTCAGCATTACAGATGATAAAGGCAATGTCTTGTGTTGGTCTTCGGCTGGAGAAGCTGGGTTTACTGGTTCCAGAAAATCAACTCCTTATGCCGCCACTATCACTGTGGAAAATGCCATTGCCAAAGCTCGAACTTTTGGCATGAACGAGATGGCGATATTTATCAAGGGTCCTGGACCGGGTAGAGATGTGACTTTAAGAGTGCTTAGAGCTCAGGGCATCAAAGTCAATATGATCGCTGACGTCACCCCTCTGCCTCACAACGGGACTAGACCTAGAAAAGCCAAACACAATAAGTAGAGGTAAATAATATATGGCACGACATACTGGACCTAAAAACAAACTAGCTCGTAAAATTGGCGAAGATTTAAATCTCAAGACCAATAGTCTTAAAGTAGCCAGACGTCTGATGGTCAGACCTGGTCAACATGGAGCCAAAAGCCGACGCAAGTTGTCTGATTTTGGTCAACAGCTCAAAGAAAAACAAAAAGTCAAAATTATGTACGGCATTATGGAAAAGCAGATGCGTCGGCTTTATACAGAAGCTAGCCGAAGTTTAACTGCCACTGGTGCCACTTTAATTAGTTTACTTGAGAGAAGATTAGATAATACTGTTTACCGTTTAGGTTGGACTCCAACTCGAGCTTCGGCTCGCCAGTTGGTGTCTCATGGTCATGTGCATATCAATCAACGAAAAATGAATGTGCCCTCCTACCAAGTCAAGGTTGATGACATCATCACCCTCACAACTAAAGGCGGTAAAATTCCTTTGGTCATGGAATTAATTAAAGAAAATGAAGTAGAAGCTCCCGAATGGTTGCAAAAAAAGAAGGGTTTGGCCAAAGTCATGCGTCTGCCTGTGCGAAGTGACGTTAAAGAAGCCATCGAAGAGCAGTTTGTAATTGAGTATTATAGTCGATAGTATCAAGTAGTCTTATGAAACAGATTTCCGCCAGCCGGCGGAGAGGAGAAACAAGGAGACAGTATGAATATAGTAAACACAACTAATCCTAACCTTAACCCAGGTTTTTTGGTGACTGAAATGGAGATTGCTCCAAATCGGAGCAACATTGTCATCGAACCTTTGGAAAAAGGTTACGGTCATACTTTGGGCAATGCTTTGCGTCGAGTTTTATTAAGCTCCTTATTTGGTGCTGCTCCAGTTCAAGTCCGGATTGCTGGTATTGATCATCAGTTTTCAACCATTGATGGGGTGACAGAAGATATTTTGGAGATCACTTTAAATCTCAAACAAATGAGAGTCAAGGCCGTTAGTGCGGGTCGAGGCGTGCTGAAACTTGATATCAAGGGACCTCGGGAAGTCACTGCTGGTGATTTTGAAGCTGAAGCTGGGTTTGAGATCATTAATCAAGATTTGCCTATTGCCACTGTGGCCAAAGGTAAAGTTTTGGAAATGGAAGTGGTAGTAGATACTGGAGTTGGTTATCAACTGGCAGATGAAAAGCAAAGCACAACCTTAGGAGATATTCAGCTTGATGCTCTATTTTCGCCAGTCACCACAGTTTCATACAAAATTGAAACTACTCGTGTGGGTCGCAGAACTGACTTCGATAAGTTGATTCTGGATGTGCAAACTGATGGTAGCTTACCTCCAATTGAAGCTGTTAAAAAAGCGGCGCAAATTTTAGCCAGACAATTTTCTCAAGTTTTTGATCCGGTGGTTCCTATTGAAGAGCCCAAACAAGAGGAATTATCACCAGAAGAAGCCGAAGTTTTGAGGTTAACTGTTGAGGAGTTGGATTTGCCTACTCGGATTGCCAATGCTTTGAGAAAAGGTGGCTTTGAAACCGTGGGTGATTTGAGAGGTGCCTCCCGCCAAGTAATTGCCAAAGTTAAAAATTTAGGTGAAAAGAGTGTGGATGTGATTGCTCAAGCAGTTGAAAAAAAAGGAGTGGCACTGGGAGCATAACCAGGTTTAAGGATTAGAGTATGAGACATCGAGTCGCAAAACGCCATTTTGGTCGGGATACCAATCATCGCAAGGCTCTGCTCAAGGGATTGGTGCGATCTTTGGTTGAACATGGCTCAATTGTCACCACTCAAGCTAAAGCCAAAGAAACCAGAAGAATTGCAGACAAATTGATCAGTTTAGCTAAAACTGATACTGTGGAAAGACGTCGTTTACTACACAAGTTTTTTGGTAAAAGAGATATAGTTAATACTTTAGTTGAGAGAGTAGCTCCGGCTACGGGGGATCGCAAGTCTGGATTTAGCACTTTAACTGTGGTCGGTCAACGTCGAGGTGATAATACAGAGCTTTACAAACTGTCTTTAATCAATCAGCACGAAAGAATCGGAACTTTAAAAGCGGATGCCAAAGACAGGTCAGCCAGAGTTAAAAAAACCAAAGTAGTTAAGCCAGTTACCCAAAAAGCTGTGGCTAAACCTCAACCAAAAGTAGTGACTAAACCTAAAACAAAAGTCTTGGCTAAACCTAAAAAGAAAGTAGTGGCTAAGGCAAAGAAAAAGTAAATGCAAAAAACTTATACTCAAAAAACCGCAGACATTGAACGAACCTGGCACTTAGTGGATGTAGAAGACCAGATTTTGGGTCGAATATCCACCCAAATTGCCACTAAGTTAATTGGCAAACACAAACCCACCTATACGCCTCACATTGATGCGGGTGATTACGTGGTAGTGATTAATGCCGCTAAAGTTGCCGTCAGTGCCGACAAAGAACAGACTAAAATCTATTACCACAATACTGGTTTTCCAGGAGGACTCAGACAAAAAACTTTGGGTCAGATTCGCACTACCCATCCAGAAAGATTGATTGAGATGGCAGTGGTGAATATGTTGCCCAAGAATAAACTCAGATCAAATAGAATGGTTCGGCTGAAGGTTTTTGCAGGTGCCGAACATCCTTATCAAGCACAAATTAAAAAAGCATAAAAGTGAGGCAAATATGGCTCTAAAAATGTCTAAGAAAAAAATTATCAAGCCCAAGATCTCCAAACGAGCTCCAGCTAAAGTGATGATCCCAGTGAAACAAGTTGAAGCTGAAACTAATATAGCTTTACCATCTAGTAATTACATTGAAGCAGTTGGTCGACGTAAAGTGGCGACGGCCAGAGTTAGACTTTATACTAAGCCTGGAGAGTTTTATGTCAATCAAAAATTGGCCACCGATTATTTTGGCCAAGTTCCCAACTCCAAACAACTTTACACTAAACCTTTGACTGTTACGGATACCAAAGGTCAATTTACAATTTCGGCTCAAGTCAATGGTTCCGGCATGAATGCTCAACTTGATGCAGTGGTGCATGGTTTATCCAGAGCTTTAGTGGAGTTTGATCCAGAACTCAGAGTTTTGTTAAAGCAAGCAAGATTATTGACTCGCGACGACAGAATGAAAGAAACCAGAAAAATTGGTATGGGTGGTAAGGCTAGACGCAAGAGACAATCCCCAAGACGTTAGGTTATTTTAAATATTTTTTTATATCTTCTAGATCAAATCCAAACTAACCCACTGCGTCACTATAACAAACTGAAATATGATATAATGTAGGGTAGTTAGACAAGGAAATGTTTTATGAGTAAAGAACTACCACGAGTAAGTGGATTACAACAACCCCTTAGCATTCTTGACGTAACCAAGTTTTGGGATGCTCAAAGTAGACATCAAGGAGAACCCAGTCCAATATCACCACAAATTTGGAGCTTATCGACTGATGCAATAGTCGCTTTAATGGTAATGCTGGTAGAACTGTCAGAACCTGTTCAGGACTCATCTCAACCAGAGCAAGAATAAATTTCCTACTTGATACGTTTTCGAGACGACAATTTTTTTGTGATACAATATGATATTGTGATACTGAATAATTCTAGTAGTAGTTGTAAGTTCAACTTCATTGATATACAGTAAGACTATAAAGATGAAAAATAATTCAACTATTTTGCGATCCCCAAGTTTTTTGAAAGGCATGGCAAGAGTTTGCGATCTCTTTGGTCATCTCGATGATTATAGGTATTCTGAAGATCCTGATGCTGAGTTAATTCAAAGAGATTGGGAATTAACTGGCCAAGATTTAATGAAAGAGATTGTCAATGGCAGAAAAATCTCAGCTTGCTGATAGCGGTGCTGAAAAGAAATTGATTAGACAAGAAGTTTATCAATATTCTGGACCACTTCCTCACCCAAAACTACTACAAGAATTCGATGAGAAAACTCGCGAAAAAATTGTTCTTATGGCTGTAAAACAGTCAATTCATAGACAATCAATAGAAAAAACTGTGATTGATTCGAATAAAAGAAACGAATTTTTTGGAATGATTTTTTCATTTTTAATCACCGTATTTATGATGCTTGTGGGAGGACTATTAATACATGAAAACAAAAATGTAATCGGTTTTCTAACGATTTTCGCGCCAGCGATTTTTCATGCTAAGAATTATATGGATCAGAAAAAAGAGGAAAAAAATTTCACCAAAAGTGATAGGAAGTGATAGCATTATATGCTACCTATCAATGAAAAGTAACTAACAAACCAACACAAAACTTCCCTTAACCCCACAATCACAATCAGAATTCATCTTGAACACCAAAAACCCATCAGAAGAAAAAACTGCTCAACCTATTCAATAGACTTGTCGCGAAATAAGGGCAATGGCTACTTATGGCATCTTTTATGCATTTTCTTTGCTTCTTCTTCCTCAAGTAGCTGAGGCTACTATCGTCATCAGAATCAACGAAAATGCTATAAAATCTATCCATAATTAA
>JAHIVK010000061.1 GCA_018816385.1 Patescibacteria group bacterium | reverse complement strand
GAATTAAAACCTCTAGTGTCTTGGTTAAATCAGGTGACAGTAGAAGATGTGTTTAAAGAACAGGCTTCAAGGTTGGCAGTAGATCAGCAAGAATTACTGATGGCCATTTGGCTTGATCCCGAGTATGGACGGTTATCAGAATCAGTGGATTTAGCCGAAGAGTGGCGCCAAAATTTGGTTGATCTGCAAGCTTTGTTTAATCAAACCAGAAAAAAAACCATCACTCAACAACTAGGGGTTCTGGATACCAAACTCACCAAAACTCCCCAGGAAGAGCAAGTACAAACAGAATTACTTGAAGAATTGGCCAAAATTAAGTAAGAAGGAAGTTTTTCGGCACTAGTTCGAAATCTGGACTCGTCATAAGATAAGTAAAACCAATATCAGATAGTATTATTAATATTTAGAAAGAAAATTATGTCTCAAGCTACACTCCACTTAACAGCTGATAACTTTGATCAAACTTTGAAAGATGCTGGTAATAAACCAGTTTTGGTAGATTTCTTTGCCGAGTGGTGTGGTCCCTGCAAAATGGCTGCCCCGATTATTGACGAGTTAGCAGAAGAGTATAAAAGTCAGGCCGTGGTAGCCAAAGTTGATGTTGATGCCAGTCATGATTTGGCTAGCCAGTATGGCGTGATGAGTATTCCCACAGTCATAGTTTTTAAAAACGGTCAGGAGTTAAATAAGCAGGTTGGTTTTATTGGTAAAGAGGGTTATCAAAAAATGATGACGGATGCTTTGGATAAATAAAACTGAGGTCAAGCGAAAGGTCGATTCATGAAAAAATCTCAACTCATCATCATTGGCTCTGGTCCAGCTGGCTATGCGGCGGCCATTTACACAGCCCGAGCGGCCATTCAAACCCAGATGTTCATTGGTGAAGAAGCTGGTGGTCAGCTGATGTACACTACCGAAGTTGAAAACTATCCAGGATTTCCTCAAGGGATTTTAGGTTCAAAGTTGATGACTGATATGCAGGCTCAGGCCGAAAAATTTGGAACTCAAATTGAACGTCAGTTTGTGACAGCCGTGGATTTTTCCAATCGGCCATTTTGTATTTGGACTCAAGCTCCGGAGGGAGTAACAGCTCACCAATTGGTCAAATTGCCTCATTCAGAATATTTAAAGCAGGTAGAAAAAATAAAGCAATTAGCTCCAGCAGTTGAGTCGGAGAGTGTTTTAATTACGACTGGAGCTACCTCAATTATGTTAGGTGTGCCTGGAGAAAAAGAATTTTTGGGCAGAGGTGTGTCTACTTGCGCTGTCTGTGATGCGGCCTTTTTTAAAGATAAAACCACCTTTGTAGTGGGTGGTGGGAATGCGGCTCTGGAAGATGCTTTGGCATTAGCCAAGTTTGCCAGCTCGGTGACGATTGTGCATCGGCGCGATCAATTTAGAGCCAGTCAAATCATGCAGGACAGGGTGCTCAAAAATGAAAAAATTAAGGTGCTTTGGAACACCAGTCTTGAAGAAATTAAGGGAGAACAGACCGTCAAAGCAATTGTGATTAAACAGGTCAATGGGTTACAAACTTTACCTGCTGATGGAGTTTTTATTGCCGTTGGTCATCGACCAATGACTAGTATATTCCATGACCAAGTAGAGCTTGATAGTCATGGTTACATCACTACTAGATTCAGTTTAACTCAAGCTGGGTTAGAGCAAGCTGGTCAACATCTAAGTGATCAGGGTTTAATTCAGTATCCCTCCATGACCTCTGTTGAGGGTGTATTTGCGGCCGGTGATGTGGTGGACGTGCGATATAAGCAAGCTATCACTGCCGCTGGCCAAGGATGTCAAGCGGGACTAGATGCTCAGTGGTGGCTAGAGAGTCAAGTTTAATAAGAGTGATAATTGAATGATTGCAGTATGACTCGCAAAGCAGTAGACTTGCCTCTAAAATAAGCTAGTCAGATGAATCAGAAAGGTGTTTATGTCCGATCCTCACCAGAATGCAGTGGCTCAACTTGAAGTTGTTGCCAAATTATTGGTCGATCAATATCAGGATAAAAAACGTTTCAAACAAGTCATTGAAAAACTCAAAACTCCCGATCGAGTGATTGAGGGTCAGTTAAAAGTCAAGATGGACAATGGTCAAGTCCGCCAATTTAAAGCTTTTCGTTCCCAGCACAATAATGCGCGAGGTCCATACAAAGGTGGGATTCGTTTTCACCCGGATGTTAATAAGTTTGAAGTTATGGCATTGTCAACTTGGATGACCTGGAAGTGTGCCGTGACCGGTATTCCTTATGGTGGCAGTAAGGGTGGAGTCGTGGTTAATCCCAGAGAGTTGTCCCAAGCGGAACTGGAAAGATTATCTCGAGCCTATGTTAATTTTGTAGCCGATGACATTGGTCCTTGGACCGATATTCCTGCTCCAGATGTGAGTACCACGGGTCAGACTATGGCCTGGATGGTGGATGAATGGGAAAAGGTTAGGCGCCAGCGAGATGGTCAAATGCATGAAAATCCTTTAGCTACATTTACCGGCAAACCTCTGGCTTTGGGTGGTTCTCAAGGCAGAGACGAAGCTACAGGTTTGGGCGGAGCCTACATTTTGGAAAAAATGGCCAGGGCATTGGGTAAAAAACCCCAAACGACCACAGTGGCCGTTCAAGGTTTTGGTAATGTGGGTTCTTGGTTTGCCATTCATGCCCACAGACTTGGCTACAAAATAGTGGCCATTTCAGATTCTAAAGGAGCCATTTATGTGGAAACAGGTCTGGATCCCAACAAAGCTTTGGCTTGTAAGCAAGCTGGCGGTCAACTAGGTGACTCAGCTAAATCTTGCCCGTCTTGTGCCAATAAAAAAATGGAAAAATTAACTAATGATCAATTATTAGAACTTGATGTGGATGTGTTGGTCCCTTCAGCTTTGGAGAATGTGATTACCAGTCAGAATGCTCACAAAATCAAAGCCAAGGCCATTATCGAAATGGCTAATGGTCCCATTACCCCAGAGGCTGACTCAATTCTGGATAAAAAAGGCATTTTGGTGATTCCTGATGTTTTAGCCAATGCCGGTGGTGTAACTGTTTCTTACTTTGAGTGGGTGCAAAATCTTCAGGGATATTACTGGTCTCATGAAGAAGTCTTAACTAAACTCAAGCCACTGATGGAAACAGCTTTTGACCAAATGTGGCAGATGAAAGAAAAAACTGGTCAATCTGGTCGAGTTAGTGTTTACCTGACAGCTGTTAAGCGAGTGGTAGATGCGGTGATGCTCAGAGGCAGAGGCTAATCAATTTGCTACAAATCTTTGTTTTTAGACCTCCTGGGTAGCCAGGATTTGGCTTTACGGGTATAATTTCGCTACAAGCCTATGCCGTGCCAAGTTGGACAATTTATGACAAAAGCTAAAACAGCCAAAAAACCAGCAGTAGCGCCCAAGAAACCAGTTGCTAAGACTCAAACAAAAGTTAAGGTGAAGCCAAAATTGGTCAAAACCAAAATTGCTTCAAAAGAAGTCAAACTACTTGAAGTCATCAGCGTGATTGAAGTGGTTGAACAGGATATGCATGTTTTTAAACCCAATAATGGATCCAAGTCCTTGCCCGAAGCCGTCAGAAGAGAAGCCGAAGAACTGCTTAAACAAGCCAAAAAACGAGGCTTTTTAACTCAAGATGAG
>JAHIVK010000060.1 GCA_018816385.1 Patescibacteria group bacterium | reverse complement strand
GACAAAGTGATATCTGATGTCAAACCTCGTCTGCGCTCCTGACTTGAGTCCTTTCATGACTCAAGTCTAGCATGGGTGTCCTCTTACAGACGCTATTCAGCCGAGGGTTCAAACCCTCGGATATTCGCGTGGCTGATTATAAAAATTTTTTGATAATACCCAACACGCCTTGTTTCCAGCCCACAGTGTGAGTCACGCCACTGCCTCGAGATTTAATCTCCTGGTAATGTTGCTCATACCAATCATACGACCTAATTAAGGCTTGAGCCCCGGAATACTTTGGTTGCCACTTGAGGGCTTTTTTAATTTTTTCGATTGAGACATAAGAGTCTTTATCGGCCGTATCGTAAACCCATTGATAAAGAGGAGAGATACCCAGTTTTTCAAAAAGTTGCAAAGCTATTTTAATGGGAGTGGCTGGAAATGTTAACAGCCTTGATCCAGTCCCAGCATGTTGAAATAAAGCCCCTAAGTCATTGGCCACAGTACTAAAATTATCAGATGCTACATTAAAATAATCATTCAATGATTTATCCTGCGACTGAGCACACAGATATATTGCGTCCACTAAATCATCAACATCAAACAATTGATACTTGTTTTGACCATTACCGATCATGGGAATTTTTTTACCATCATGTATCCAGTCAAACAGAATCTCAAAAACCCCTAGTCGCTCAGTTCCCACAAAAGTTTTAGGTCGCAAAATTGTCACATTTAATCCTGATTTAATGGCTTTAAGACATAGATTTTCGGCTGCTATTTTTGATTCACCATAAGCGCCCATCCCAACTCTGGGATCAGTTTCTAAAATCGGGTGTTTTTTGGGGACTCCATAAACAGCGGTTGAAGAAATGTAAACAACTTTCTTAACCTGATGTTTTCTTGAAGACTCTAAAACATTTTTAGTGCCCTCAACATTGGTACTCATAATGTCAGCTCGACTCCACAGAGGTAGGGCGGCGGCGGCGTGCACCACCACATCCATACCCTTAATAGCCTTATCTAAAGCAAATTTATTTCTGATGTCTGCGGAAATAAGCTTGAAATCCGCCCGATACTCTTCTTTGGGAAAGGTAGCAATATCAATTAGCGATACCTGCCATTTTTTTTGGTGAAAATATCTGGCCAAATGGAGACCTAAGAATCCAGCTCCTCCAGTAATTAAGACTTTCATTTTGCGCCTTCCTGTTTAGCAATTTTTTTGAGAGCTGATGATAGGTTGGGATATTTTTGGGGATACTTAATTGATTTATCAATCATGTTATATATCCAAAAAAAATGACTTTTATCAAATCTACTGGAAAGATATGACACAATGTCCCAATTATCTTCCACAAAATATTTAAGCTGATGCTGATTGATAATGCGTTCTTTAAATAGGTGAGGTTGTTCGTTAGTTTCAGTAATTAAAACTTTTGTAAATACTTTGTCTAAACCAAAAAACTTTAATTTTTGCTTAAGATCGGTACCCAGAAAAGTACTGCGACCGGTGACTAAATATGCTTCAATTTTCCCAGTATTAACTAAAGATTTCAGTTGGTTAATACCTGGAGCCGGAATAAAACTGCTTTGATGAGCCAACCACCAGGCTATTTTTTGCCATTTAGTTTTGGGATGAAAAAATACCAATTGTTTTCTTTTGACAATTCTTTTGATTTTGAGAAAACTCATCAGAGGCCGAATAATTCTCAGGGGGTTATACATAATCACCCCATCAAAATCGAAACCCACCCTGATTGGTTGGGACTTTGGTTGAGATGTTTTGAATGATGATTGATGGTTTGTCATAACTAATTTGTATTGTTAATTTCTCGCAAAACAGACTTGATGCTCAAGTTATGCAACGATGACTTACGCCACGTTGCCTCACGTTAAAATGTAACAGAGCTATTATTCGTTGCCTCATTTAATTTGTAACGATTGAGTTTCTCTAATTTGGCTTGTAAAGCGCGAATTTGTGTAAGTAATTTCATTGGATTAGTGCCCTCATATTTTTGATGCAGTTGCTTGCCCTTGCTTTCTCAACCAGCATTGGCTATGCTTGCTCGCGCTTTGTCCGTCATCCTCGCGCTTTGTCTGTCATCCTCGCGCTTTGTCTGTCATCCTCGCGCCAGCGGGGATCCAGGAGCAGAAGACCTGCCCCTGGATTCCCCCCGCCCAGGCGGGGAGAATGACGATTTAGCTCGTTTTTATTTCGCTTCAAATTTAGTCAGGTGTTGTATAACATAACTTTTTAACATCCCAAACTCGCCAGCCGTCGGAACTTTCAAAAACTGCAGACCACAAGTAGTAGAGAGCGCTGTCTTGAACCATTATTTTACCATCCACCTCCTTTTCTTGCCTGCCCAAGACAACGTGAGTGATCTTAAAACTCTGGGCTGTTTGGCACCAACTGGCTCGATCAATGGCGGGTGAGAAAAGAATGGGCAGGGCTTGACGCTTGGCGTGATCGTCGTAACCCATACTCCAAGAGTGATAACCATAATCCAAAAACAATATCCGACCTACCATCGAGGCTGGATGATACATATATGAAGCAGTCAAAATCTGAGCATCAGGTCCAGTGTTTTGGATGAGCCACTGGCCGATCTCCCTCCTCGACCAATCAGTTATCTGTCCCTGGGTGTCGTTGAGAATAGGAAATAAATCAAAAACGCCAGACAGAATAAAAAAGGGAAATATCACTATAATCAACACCCGTTTCCAACGCCCTGCCCGCCACCCTTCCACCAAAAAACCAGCCAAAGCAATGTTGAGCGTGATCATAAAGAAGTTAATCAGCTTGTGATTATTGATCATGTCGGTGGACAGCCTAAAGAAATTGGCCAAACAGAAGAAACCAAAGCTCAAAAAAACAAACAAGCCCATTTTTTTTCTGGACCAGCGAAGCAAAAATGGCAAGATCACCAGATACAACCCCAAGTTCATCAGCCAGTAGTGGGTAATACCCAGCAAGGTTTTTTCTGGAGCTAGATAGCCCACCGCCATCTCTAAACCACCGATAGAGAAGGGCACACTCCAGAGAAAAGAGCCGACCAAAACTGCGCTACAACCCAAGTACCAAAGCTTGGTGGTGAGATCAATTCTTCGCCAATACCAAACCAACCAGCCCCAGCATAAACCCACCAGCATAAGAGCTCCAGCTTGATGCAATATCGGCAGGAAGCCAAAACCAATCAACAACAATAACTTTTGCCAAGAGCGAAGTCTGGTTTGCCTGATAGTGGCTGTCACTAGGTACCAAAACAACCAGAGGATAACACCAAAACTAAGGGCCAAGTGGCGCTGATTAGTGTAGATGTTAAGATTCCAAAAGGCGCTGACGATGTCGCCGTTCCAAGGGCCAAAGTTCAAAAAGTGCTGGGCTTTGATGACCGCTCCCAACATGCTCCAATTCCAATCATGCTCCGCAAAAAACCTCACAAAACTAAAACTGCCATTAAATAGAAACAAAATCACCGCCAAAACTCCAGCCGACTTTCGGTGAAAAAACAATAAACTGTACTTGTAAATCATCACCAAGAGTAACGTCATGCCAAAGCTACTCAACAAATTCATAGCCAAGGGTAAAGTTAAGCCGGCTCTCTCCAGCAAACCAACCAGCAGATAGAACAGATAGTGATAACGAATTGACTCACCGGCAAAAAACGGATACTGGGGTGGCCAGTTGTGGTTAAAGGAAAACGAGCGAATTAAAGCCATATGGACAGAGAAGTCGCTGTACTGCTTGCTATCAAGTAAAAAATGACCACTTTCGTAACCGAAAGTGGAGCTAAAAAATAGAAAAGTAGCTAAGAATACTAAAATTACTACCAACCATTGATTGGAATTTGTTAAAATGACTTTAACTTGTTGAAATATTTTTGTCACATGTCCTTCAACTACCTAGCTAATATGCTCTGTTTGAACACTCATGTATTGTATCCAAACAATCAAGATTGACAAAACCAAAAAATATTGAGACAATATAAACAGTATAAAACATCATCAAAATATGACAAACACATCAGAAACTGTAAAAACTGTTCCGGGAAAAGATGATTGTGAATGGCTTAAAAAGCAGTATGCGTTATATAATGGAGAAAATGGATTTAGAGCAAAACTCGAAATGCTTAAACCTAGTTACAATCCTACAGAAGTTGAACTAGTTTGCGCAAAGCTAAGTGTTTGGTTAGAAGATATGCTGAAACATCCGGCAGAACTTGGCAATAAAGACAGTAAACTATATCAAGATTTGCAAAATGCTCTAAGAGTCACTCAATATATTCTATCTGGTGAAAGACAGCAATTAGAGTATCCTCTTTTGGTTGAAAATATCATTCAATGCCTTTATTAATAATTAATTGAGCGACTTGTCTACCGGCTTTGACCGCATAATTGGCACCCCGATCCCACGGATAAACGTGTTGCAGACTTGACCAGTATAATCCAGACAGGGGAGTGGTCATGGTAGGCAGGATTCGACTGTGATTTAACTCCACTATGGGTTGTGCAAACCGGCTGGCAAATACCCAGTGATTGGTTAAGTGAGAGGCGAAACTAGGACTTACTTTTTCCAGAAAAGGCAAATACTGCTTGAGTAATTGGGGAGCTGTCATCGAAAGACGGGCATCATTCTGGGGGAGGTAGTTGCCTACATAAACTAATGACCTGTTGCCATAATGGATTCGATCAATCAAGTTAGTATGTTCCACCACAGCCAAAAACGGCCACTTATCATCACAAATGTTAAGCCAGTAGGTACCGTCATCAAAAAACGGCTGGTCCAGCTCCAGAACTAAAGTCACCGCCCCCAACATCTTGAGCTGATTCACTTTTTGCAGATAAGCCACTGGTAACTGGGGCACCAACTCACCAAAAATTTGGCCAGAGCAGGTGATTAGTACTTGGTCAAACTCCGCACGCCCAGTCACCGCCAATCGACGCGATTTCACCTGCCAGCCCCTACCTTGCTTATAAACGCGAGTAGCCGGTGTTGACAGGCAAATTTGAACTCCATTTTTGGTCAGGCAATCAGCTACCGCCTCCACTAATTTTTGAAATCCACCCTCTGGGTAGCCCAGCAGTTTAGTCCTGGCTTTAATCCTGGCCCAAAACCAAGCTAGGTTGACCCGGCTGGCCCAATCGCCAAACTTGCCTTCCATCAAACTTCGCCACAAAATTCGGTAAGCCCGACTGCCCATGGTCAAGCGTAAAAATTGTTGGGTTTGAAACCTCTCCAGCCATTGACCTGTTGGTAATAGTTTGAAGAAAGCCAAAACCACTCCCACTCTTAACTTATCCAACCAACTTAACATGGGTAGTTTGAGCAGGGATAGGGGAGAGTCTAATTGATACTTTTGACCACCAATCAACGACTTGGTTTGCGCGTCGTGGAGGACGATTTCTTGATCCAAACCAAGCTCCGCCAACCAGTTGTGCATGGCTCGATCGGAAGTAAAGAGATGATGATAGTGTTCATCCAGCCACCAGTCCCAATTTGACCTGGTAAAACCCCTAGCCAAACCGCCAGCCTTTTCGGCTTCTTCAAAAATAGTTACCTGATGACCCTCTTGGGACAGATCCCAAGCGGCCGCCAGTCCTGTCAAGCCAGCGCCAATAATCCCGATTCTCATATGAAACGTATTGTATACGAGAGCATCCAGCTTTTCTTTGACTTGTTAGTCACACATACTTTTTTGGAAAATTGCTTTGTACGAACTGCATAGGTGACTGGTAATTAAGTGACATGTGTGGTTGCCTTATCTTTAAGTTGAAACCAAATATTTTGTTTTGAGTTAACTATAACTTACTTGAATTCGCAAACGAAACGCACCACTAGCCATCGACCTTGGGCCTATATAAATCGCTTCTTGACAGAGAGATAAAAAGGGCGATAATAGTTATAGTATCAAAAGGAATAAAAGTATGACAAGAGAAACATTGAACCGCGAAATGTCTCAAAGTTATGGCGCATCAATATTCGGTGAAAACGATGGCTGTACTTCTGGTCCAGAGAGTGATTCCGAACTTGCTCGAGCCGAGGCTTTCGCTCAAACACTTGCTCAAGAGATTGGTCAACCTATTGAGATGAGTCCAGCCGTAGCCACAGCCTTAGTACGGCGTGAAGAGCAATATCAACGTCAAATATCAATACTTGAAACACAGGCGGCAGAACATCGCCAGTGGATAATTGGGTTAATAAGATTTAGGCAGATTTTGAGTGCATTGCGTGACAATGACCAATCAGAAAAAGCGCTTTACATTTTCGATACGCAATTTGGAGAAGTCATTACAGATTTTGTTGAAGCAGAGCCGGCACCTGTGGAAGAACCTATCAACGAGTAACACATTATTTAATTAAATAAATTTGATCCAAACAGATTTTTCACAAGCATTAGTTTGCTGTTTCCACCCAAGCCTTGTCCACCACCCTAGCAAACTGGACCGGGTCCAGACTGGCTCCGCAGACCAAGACTCCATCGGCAATCAACATGTACTCAGCCACATTTTCTTCGGTGACACTACCTCCATAGATGACTTGGTCACAACCAAATTCAGACTTAATCATTCGGATGACTTCGCTCACTTCGCCAACAGGCTTTCTTGTCCCACCAGCATGAGTTGAAATAGCAGAGCTGGGGTCATATGACACAATACACTGGGCTCGCAGATCCGGTCGAATGGCAGTGGCTTGAGCCCTAGCATTTTCCTTCTCTACACACACAATCGGAATCAAACCGGCATCCACCGCCATCTCCACTTTTTTTGCTATGTCTTGGTTGGTTTCCCCAAAGTATCGCCGCCGTTCAATGTGACCGACTAAGGCATACTTAACGCCCAAACCTCTCAAATTTTGGCCAGAGACTGCTCCGGTATAACTGCCGGCCGCTAGGGGCGAGATATCCTGAATACCCAGCACCAGAGACAAATTAGGATGATGGGTAAAGAAATCGGCTACCGAAGCCAAGCTGGGAAAAGCCGGCGCCACTACCACTTTAATGCGGGGGTGAATTTTTGGGCAATTTGCCATCAACCGCTCACACCAAATCAGACTTTCTGCCACACTTTTATTTGATTTCCAGTTGGCCACCACTAGTTTTTGCATAGATTTGAACCCTTACGCTAACTTATTCGTTAAGATCAACAATCGCTCTTGAGTAGACTTGTGGCAAAATAAGAACGAGTTATGAATAGATTTTATTTTGCTACAAGTCTAGTAATTCAATCGCCAACAAATACTACTTCGTGTAAGCTTAATGTCTGATTTTATACTATATCATCACAGATGCGACGTGTTACGATGAAACCTCTGAAGAGGTGGTAAACAGCGGCGACCGTCATTCCTCTCCCGGGGTTGTCATTCTCCGACTGCAGGGAGGGGAGTCCACTGGATCCCCCCCCCGCCTGGGCGGGGAGGATGACAAGGTGACGCGGGAATGACAAGTGTGCGAGGATGACAAATGGCGCTGGATCCCCCCCGCCTGGGCGGGGGGGATGACAAATGGCCACGAAAATGACAGAACACGGCGCGGGAATGACAAGAACGATCAAAATGAACACCACTCAACTTAACCCAGCTCAACTCAAGGCCATAGCCCACCAACGGGGCCCAGCCATTGTGCTGGCTGGCGCTGGCAGTGGCAAAACCACCGTTTTAACCCAGCGAGCGCTCTGGTTGATGAAAGCACAGCACGTCGACCCCAACTCGTTGTTAGTGGTGACTTTTACCAATAAAGCGGCTCAAGAAATTAGATCCCGGATCGAAAAACAGGCTCAAGTGATACCCCCCTACGTGGGCACTTTTCACAGCTTCTGCGCCCGCATGCTCCGCCAGTTTGGTCCTGCCATCGGCCTTGGCCATGACTTTACTATCTACGATAGCGACGACCAACAAACTTTAATCAGAACTATCATCCGCGATCTGGATCTTAAAGGCCAGATCACTCCTGGAGCGGTCAAAGGCGTCATCTCCAGATCAAAAAACGATCTCATCTCGGCCGGTGAGTATCAAGACATCGCCAGAGGCAGTTTCCAGCAAAATATCGCCAAAGTATATCAAACTTACGGGAAACGCCTTCAACTGGCAGGAGCGGTGGATTTTGATGATCTGCTCAATCTGATGGTCAAACTGCTCACCACTCAACCTCAAGTTAGCCAACAGTTAAGAGCCAGGTTTGAGCATGTTTTGATCGATGAGTATCAGGACACCAATCAGCCTCAGTTCATCCTGTCCACTCACTTGGCGGAACCCAGCCACAACCTGTTTGTGGTGGGTGATTTTTCCCAAAGCATTTATGCCTGGCGAGGCGCCGACTATAAAAATATGCTCAAGCTTTATCAGAAATATCCGGATCTTACAGAGTACAAACTGGAACAAAATTACCGTTCAACTCAAACTATTCTGGATGCGGCCACCAGCGTGGTCTCTCTCAACACTTCTCATCCCATTCTCCATCTCTGGACCGATCACTCTACCAGAGAAAAGATTGAACTGATGGATCACGCCACCGCCAATCAGGAGGCCAAACAAATCATCAGCCAAATCAAACGAGCCCAGCGCCAAGGCACGCCCTACTCGCAGACAGCGATTCTTTACCGGACCAACGCCCAATCCAGACAGTTCGAGGAGGCTCTGCTCAAAGCCCAAATTCCCTACACCATCGTGGGCGGAGTGGGTTTTTACGAGCGCAAAGAGATCAAAGATGTTTTGAGTTACCTCAGATTACTGGTTAACCCCCATGACGAAGTGGCTCAAGCTCGAACCATCAAGATTGGCAAGAGGCGCTGGCAAAAGTTTCTGGATTGGAAAACTCAAAACGACCCCGCCTCCCTGCCACCGGTTCAAATCATTAAAGATCTGCTCAAGACCACCGGCTATCTGGAGCTTTTTGGCAAAGATGACCCGGCCGATATCCCCAGACTGGAAAACATCTACGAGTTGGAAAACGTAGCCAGCCAATTTGAGTCATTAATCGATTTTTTGGAAAATATCGCTCTGGTCCAGAATAATACCCTACTGGAAACTAGGCGTCACCAGCCCACAGGAGTCCAGCTGATGAGCCTCCACGCCGCCAAAGGTCTGGAGTTTGACCAAGTCTTTATCGCCGGTTTGGAGGAAGGCTTACTGCCTCACAGCTCATCGCTGATGGACAGTCAAGAAATGGAGGAGGAGAGGCGATTGTGTTATGTAGGTATGACTCGAGCCAAACACAAACTTTATTTATCGTTTGCCAGATCAAGATTTTTGCGTGGTGTTCACACCAACTCATTCCCCAGCCGATTTATTGCTGATATTTCGCCCCGATTACTGTCTGCCCCCCTGAACCCAGCTGGATTTGCCCACTCAACTTTCCGCCGATTAGTACCGGATGATGACATATTAAACCAAGTTTTGGACGATAAAATTGATATTGATGCGCTGATTGACTGGTGACTTGAGGACAAATAAATACTATGATGCTTGAAGCTAGATTTAATAGACTTTCTGCGAAATAAAAAACGAGTTATTTATGATTAGAGAAATCAGATTAGAAGAAAAAGATAAATATAATCAGGTTGTCGATCACCCTTTGCAAACTTGGGAGTGGGGGGAGTTTAGACATCAGACTGGTTTGAAAGTTGAGAGAGTCGGTTTTTTTAGTGCTGGTCGCCTCAATAAAGCTATTCAAGTCACTTTTCACCCTCTTCCTTTTATCAACTATACCGCCGGCTACTTTCCCAAAGGCTATATGCCTGACGAAGATCAGTTGGCCGCTCTTAAACACCTAGCTGAGAAAAACCGGGCCTTGTTTATCAAACTGGAACCTGAAGTCGCTAAAGAAGTGGGTCATGCTTCTGCTCACCGACAATTGGCCGACTTTTTAGTAGAACATGGCGCTATACCTGGTAGACCACTATTTTCCAATTACTCATTTATGATTGATCTCAAAAAATCAGAAACTGAATTGTTTGCTAATTTGAGTAGCAAAACTAGATACAACGTTAATTTGGCCGCTCGCAAAGGTGTGGCAATTATTGAAGACACTTCGGATCAGGGTTTGGAAACTTATATTAAAATTTTGGAGGAAACTACTCATCGAAAAGGTTTTTATGCCCATACCCCAGATTACTTTAGAAAAATGTGGCTCAACCTCAAAGATTCAGGCATGATGAAAATTTTTACGGCCGTTTATGAAGGCCAAGTTTTAGTCAGTTGGATTATTTTTGTTTTACACAACAAACTTTACTACCCATATGGAGCTTCCAGGTCGATTCATCGAGATGTGATGGCCAGCAACTTAATGATGTGGGAAATGATTCGTTATGGTAAACAAAAAAAATGCACTCAATTTGATCTTTGGGGTTGTTTGGGTCCAGAACCGAGTCCGCGCGATGCCTGGTTTGGTTTTCACAAATTTAAACAAGGTTACGGCGGTCAACACATGGAATATTTAGGTTCCTATGACTTAGTCACAAATCAGCCACTATACAAAGTCTTTAGATTCGCAGAAACTTGGAGATGGCGCTGGTTGAGACTCAAAACTCAACTTAGTTTGTCATAAATTTATTGAACTAAACTATTAGACTTTCTGCGAAATAAAAAACAAATTAATTATGTTAAAATTTTATTTCGCAGAAAGTCTAATATAATATTATCCGGCGAAAGGAAAAAATGACAGAAAACCGTTTTAAAAGAGTTTTACTTAAAGTAGGTGGCGAATCCATGATGGGTAAAAGAGAGTATGGCATTGATCCTCAAGCCGCTCTAGAAGTCGCCAAACAGATTAAAGATGTTTACACCCAACATGTGCAAGTAGCGGTAGTTATAGGTGGGGGTAATATTTTTCGCGGTCTGGCTGGAGAAAAACTTGGTATTGAACGGGCTACGGCCGATTATATGGGCATGCTGGCTACAGTCATGAATGGCTTAGCTCTGCAAGATGCTTTGGAAAAGGTGGGTGTGCCCACTAGAATGCAGTCAGCTTTATTGATGCCAGCAGTTTGCGAAAGTTTTATCCGAAGAAAAGCTATCCGTCATATGGAAAAAGGCCGAGTCGTTATTTTGGCGGCTGGAACTGGTGTGCCTTATGTGACCACAGATACCGGCGCTTCACTTCACGCCCTAGAATTGAAGTGTGATGTGTTAATGAAAGCTACTAAAGTTGATGCCATCTATGACAAAGATCCAGCAAAAAATAAAGATGCCCGGCGATTTAAGACTTTAAGTTGTAAAGATGCCATCAAGATGGCAGGAGTTGAAGTCATGGACACGGCCGCCTTAGCTATGTGTAGCGAGAATAATATGCCGCTGATGGTCTTCGAATTATTCAAAGAAGGCAACTTAACAAAGGCAATTTCTGGCGAGGACATCGGCACTTATGTGGGTAATGAGGTTAAAACCGAGTATGCGTAGTGGTAAAATAAGGAGTTGTATGACAAAACCAAGTATCGGTATTAACGGCTTTGGCCGGATTGGTCGACTAAGTTTTAGAGTTTGGTGGCAATTTCACCGTCAAGATATGAATTTGCTGGCCATCAATACATCAGGCTCCATGGAGCTTGAAGACTGGTTTCACTTAGTCAAGTACGATTCCAGTTATGGCTTGTTTAACGAACCCATCAAAATCACTAGGCACCAGAGCAAAAAAGACGTGACTGACGAAGATTCCGTCCTAGGTACTGTGACCATTGGCGAGTTTAAAATCACCGTGACTGCCCAACGCGACCCACTCAAAATTCCTTGGGGTCAGCTGGGCGTCGAGACTGTCATCGAGTCAACTGGAGCTTTTAGAACTGCCAAAACTGCTAGCGCCCACTTAACCGCGGGAGCTAAAGCCGTCATTCTCTCCGCCCCAGCCAAAGGCATCGGAGTCGGCATGAGCATCATTGGTGTCAATGATTCAGTTTTAGAAAACGGCTTGATTTCTAATGCTTCTTGTACCACTAATTGTGTAGCACCCGTGGTCAAAGTTATGCATCAGGCTTTTGGAGTCCAGAAGGCCATGCTAACTACTATTCATGCTTATACTTCGGACCAAAATCTGCATGACAACTCTCACAAAGATCTACGCCGGGCCAGGGCCGCCGCTCAAAATATCATCCCCACCTCAACTGGAGCCGCCCAGGCAACTACTCAAATTGTGCCAGAGTTGAAAGATAAGTTTGATGGTCTGGCTATTCGAGTACCCATCGCCACCGGCTCATTGGCTGACATGGTGTTTGTGCTCGATCAAGACGTGACTGTAGACAGCGTTAACCAAGCCCTAACCAAAGCCAGTCAAGAAAAACATTGGCAGGGGATTTTAGCTGTCACCAATGAACCCATTGTGTCTGCCGATATTATTGGTCGGAGCGAATCATCAATTGTCGACTTATCTCTCACTTCGGTGGTTGGAGGTAACTTGGTCAAGGTGATTAGTTGGTACGACAATGAATGGGGCTACTGTCACCGCCTGTTAGAACAGGTGCTGGCCATCTCAAAATGACAACGCAATCACACTTCTTGTAAGGTAGGGGCTTTATATTCCCTTGCGTGTGAGGTGTTGCCATGGTTCGTACATACACTGCTGTCCTCCAAGGTCTTGAGCCCACCAAGATTGAAGTTGAAGTGGAAGCGATCCGTGGCACACCTCAACTTTTGTTAATCGGTTTGCCTGCCAAAACTTTGGATGAAGCCAAAGAAAGAATTACCGCCTCTCTGCTCAATGTGGGTATTAGACCCAAAAGTCGCCGGACCATTGTCAATCTGGCTCCAGCTGATCTGCCCAAACGAGGTAGTGGTTTAGAATTAGCCATTGCGGTCTGTATATTAAAACTTTATGAACAAATTCAAGGTTCAACGGATGATTGCCTTTTCTTGGGTGAGCTGTCCCTGAGTGGTCACATCAAACCCATCAAAGGCGCCCTGCCACTGACTTTGGCCGCTCGAAAGATGGGATTTAAACACATCATTATGCCTCAAGGTAACGCCAAAGAAGTTAGTTTAATTAAACAGATTCAAATTCATCCCATCAGCCATTTGCAAGAAATACTAGATACCAATTTTGATCAAATGACTCTACCTGTATTAAAGCCTCAACCAATTATTACTCAGACAACTCATCAACCCAAACTCTTAGATCAAATTATGGGTCAGGATCAAGCTAAAAGGGCTCTAACTATCGCCACCACTGGCGGACACCATACGCTACTCATGGGACCTCCCGGAGTAGGCAAAAGCTTATTAGCTCAAAGTCTGGCAGAGTTGCTACCTGCTTTAAATATAGATCAAATTATTGAAACTACAGCTATTCACTCGGTAGTGGGCAGTAATGGCGGTCAACTTGTCACCGTTCCACCCATTCGCTCACCTCATCACACCATCACCCAAGTGGGTTTAATTGGTGGGGGTAGTGGGCTGAAACCTGGTGAAATTTCACTGGCCCACAACGGCATTTTGTTCTTGGATGAAGTGACCGAGTTTGCCCGCTCTACTCTTGAAGCTCTCCGTCAACCGCTCGAATCAGGCCAAATTACCCACGTTCGCAATTCAGGTACTGCCACCTATCCAGCCAAGTTTTTGTTTGTAGCCGCCAGTAATCCCTGCCCCTGTGGTTGGTTTCAAAGCCAGAAGAAAGCCTGTGTCTGTAGTCCATCTAAAAGAGAACAGTATCTGAATAAGCTGTCCGGTCCCTTGCTAGATCGAATTGATCTACAAATCTGGGTGGACATGCCAGATGTTTCTGTGATTAATCAACCCATTTCTACTCAGCCTTCCCAACTGCCACAACTCAAAAAGGTCATTGCCCAAGCTCGCCAACTTCAGAAACAAAGATTGACTGCCATCGGCAAAACTCTCAACTCTCAAATGAACAGTGCTGACATTAGGTCCATTTGCCAGATTGATCAGCTAGCCTGGCAACTTCTAAAATTAGCTCAACACAAAATCGACTTATCACTCAGGGGTGTGTTTGGAGTGTTGAGAGTCGCCCAAACTATTGCCGATCTGGCATCAGCCCAGTCAATCTCCAAGAATCATGTGGCAGAAGCCCTTCAATTCAGAACCCTGGCGAGGATGAGAGATTGATACAATGACTTTATGTCTTTGCTTAAACCCTTGCTGATAATTGTCTTGGCTGGCTGTCTGGCGGCAGGTCTGGCTTGGATTATTGCCACTCAAGTCATACCATTACCCAATCAAGAAACTTCTGATGCATCTGGCCAAAACTCACAACCAATCAAACCACCCACAGCCACCCCTCAACCTATCACCTTAAATCCAGATGCTCTTTACAGTCTGATCAATGCTCATCGGGTAGAAAATCACTTGAGTCCGTTACTTAGAAACTTGAGTCTGGAAAAAAGCGCCACTCTTAAAGTTGACGACATGAATGTCAACCAATACTGGCGCCATCAGGACAAAGAACAGATCGAGTCTTGGTATCTGTTTAAACAAGCCGGTTATAACTATCAATTGGCTGGCGAAAATTTGGGCTTTGCCGTCCAAAGCGAGTGGCAAGTTTTTGCCGATTGGGTGGCCAGCCCGACTCACAATGGGCAGTTGCTCACGAGGGAATACGAAGACATGGGACTGGCCATTGATTGTGTTACTTACACCAAGTTGGCCGGCAGTGGCTGTTTAGTGGTGCTACATCTGGCTCAACCAGGATTGTAATCTAATCAAACTTATTGATCAAACCCTTACTATTAGGCAACATTCGGCAATCTAGAATAGATATTGTCCTATTAGAACCAGTATTCCCAAACAACCAGCGTAAACCCCAAACCACTTGAATTTGGCCTGTTTAAGAAATTGGGCCAGCCACCGCAAAGACAAATAGCCGCCACCAAAAGCTATTAAACTTGCCAAAAGTAATGGTCCGGCTTCAAAATTACCAGCACCACCGTCTATGATTTTATAAATTTGGTAACCAGTCGCCACCAAAATGGCCGGAATAGCTAACAAAAAAGAGAACTCAAAAGCTGATTGTCTAGATAGTCCCGACTTCATACCCGTAGCAATAGTGGTGCCAGATCGAGATACTCCTGGCAACAAAGCCACGACTTGAGTCAAACCAACTTTCATCATTTGAAGCAGAGTAGGGGACTGAATTTTTTGACTAGCTTGAACCGATTGTGTCTTTAGTAACCAACCAGTCAAAAAATTCAGTCCCGCTGTCACCAATAAACTCCAACCTACCAAGCTTAAATTTTGGCTAGAAACTTCCAACCAATCTCGAGCCAAAAACCCAACTACAAAGACTGGCAGACTAGCTAACCAAATCCCTATCCACTGCCTTAAACTTAACTGGCGAATACTGGACCAAAAATAAATTACAATGGCCAGTAAAGTCGCAAAGTGTAAAAAAATTGTCGATAAAGCTGTTTCACCAATGCCAAATAAAGCCTGACTAATAGCCAAATGACCAGAACTTGAAACCGGTAAAAATTCAGTCAAGCCTTGAATCAAACCCAAAATAATGGCTTGCAAATAAGTCATGCGTCAATTCTAATCTTCTCGAACTTGTTTGTACCACTCATCCAGCATTTTTTTAACTAAACCCTGACCACCCAAACCTAAGGCCAGACCAATACCCAAAGCTGATGAAGCTACAAAACCCACAAATAAAATTAAGATAAACTCTTGGGCAATCCCCAATTCAGAAATAGCCATCAGTGAAGCTAAAACCATCACCGAGTAACTGGTGACTTTAGCCACCATTCTTGCCCGAGGCGCGCTAACACTTTTGAGAGAGCTTTTGACTACACTTTCCAAGAAACCTGCCGCCAAAATCCCCAGCACAAAAACCAACAGAGCAGAAAAAATGCGAGGAATGTAACCTAACAGCTGTTCAATGATTCTGGTTAGCGAACCAAGACCCAAGACTCCCACAGCTGTTTGCAAGACCACCAGCATCATCAGCCAATAGGCGACAGTGCTTAAAACTCCCTCAATTCGACTACCAATTTCAGAACTTTTTAGGAAGTGCTCGACAGGAGTTTTTTCGGCTAACTTATTCAGCTTCATGACCGACAAAACTTTATCCAGTAGCTTGCGAATAGCTCTAGCTAAATAGGTACCCACCACTAACACAATTAACGAACCCAACAGTCGGGGTAAATAAATAACTAACTCACCAGAAACTTGATCTAAAACTCTCCAAAATGATATGACAATTGCAGATCCCATATGTACCTCCTTCACCAGCATTGTACATAAAAGCTGTGCAGTTTGTAAGCCGGATTCTGTTTGGTTAACAGTGATCTATCTATGCCCGCGACATTATCACCATGATAGTTAGTGCCGACATTAAGGTGAAGATCGGCGGTTGCAGCGGGGAGGATTGCCAATCCCGATAAATCGGGACTACCCAGTCGCTTGGTCGTTTCATTCGGCGCCACCCGAGTCGTTTCTGTTGCTCTAACTGTCACCCAATTAACCCCAAAAGGTTAATTAAATCCCCTGGCTTTCACCAGGCACCCTGCACTCTGCTGTCCGGACTTTCCTCCATAAAGGACCAGCCTTTACGGCCACTGTAAAACTGCACAGCTAGTCAAGTACTATACCTGCCAGAGGCCGATTTATCAAGCTAAGTTGTGCCGATAGTACCCGCAAAACAAGTTTGGTAAGTTTGACTTGAGTAAAAAAGCGGTAAATTTGTTTTGCGCTGGCTATAATACTTATTGACTCAAATGTTGGACTCGATCTCTAAAAAAAGTGGCATAAATGGTTCTAAAAGTAATGTAAGTCGGAATCGACAGTAAAGCTCCAGTCACACCCGCCAATTGGAATCCCACCAAAATGCCCACGATTGTAATCAAAGGGCTAACATGAGCATTTGTCTGCATCACCCGAGGCACGATGACTGAGTTTTCCAACTGCTGGATAATGATACCCATCAGAAAAACTACCCCTGCCATAGCCGGACCAAAAGTAATATAAGCAATAAAAATTGAAGGAATAGCCGAAATAGTCGGACCCAAATTGGGAATAATCTCCATCAAACCAGCCAATAAAGCCAGTGGTAAAGCGTAAGGAATGGATAATAATGTCAACCCCAAATAGGTTAAGCCGGCAATCACCAGCATTAAAATGGCTTCACCCCGCACCCAACCGCCCAACTGGACATCCAAATCTTTCATGAATCGGTCAATTTTCTGAATGTGAGCTTCATTTTTGGTAAACCAATAAGCCTTATGATGAAGAATGGGTTTTTCCATCGTCATGTAATAGGATAAAATCAACAAGGCCACAAAAGAAAAAATACCGTTAAAGGCAGACAAAATAATTTGGAAAATAACTCCTACCGAAGTTCCCAAGCCAGATGCTAAAGTACTAAACTCCTGGATAGAAAAGTCAAAGGATTTAATCTGATCTTGAAAAATTGGCAAGTCAATTAACTTAACCAACTGCACCAATTGCTTAGCCAAAGGCGGAATAAGTAAACTTAAAATAATGACAACTAAAGTTAGAAAAATTAAAAAAGACAAAATGACACTGGTGGGTCGATTCAATTTGGCTCGTTTTTGCAGTTTTACAGCCATAGGCGACAGAGCAGTGGCCAGAATAAAAGCTAAATAAACTAACAGAGCAATTGACCTAACATAGTAAAGCAGAAATAAACCGATCAAGATGACCAGGGTGTGCCAAACAATGGATGGTGAGATGACAATGGTTTGTTTTTTCATGATTACTACTGATTGTAACTTATAGTACCCGCAAATCAAATTCACCAAATTTGTATTAGACTTGTAGCGAGTTTGTTTTTGCGCGAACTATCATATCGATTGTAACTTAAGTTGAGGATGAAATACAAGCGATGGTGGCAAACCAGTGTTGTTTTGTATTAGGCTTATTAGCTATGGTTAATGAATATTCTCAATGGTTAGTAAATAATCAAATCAGAACCAGTCATCTTTTGAGGCTGGCTGAAGTAATTCAGGAGAAACTTTGTGGTTTGGTGTTATCCCAATATTCTTCTGCAACTGATGGGCTTGATCAGGACGCTTAAACCACGTCAGCTGGCGCTTGGCATACTGCAGTTCATGCAGAGTCCAGAGGTGAATGAGCTCTTTTTCTGATATGACCCCAGCCAAAAATTGGCTAATTTCCGGCACGCCCAAGGTGGTCATCACCTGGCTTTTAGGGTCGAGTTTTTGCTCCAACAAGGCTTTGACTTCATTCACGGCGCCGGCCTGGAGACGCGCCTTGACCCGAGCGGTAATTTTTGGTTTGAGATCATCCAAACTGGCGGGCAGGAGCTTAATAACTTCAAAATCAATATCACCAGTCCCAATCGGCTCAATTAAATGTAATTTATCTGGCTTTTCCTGCCCAACCCTAACTGGCTTTCTATTAGTTACTGGTGGCTGGTCAACCTCTGTCCGTCCTGGTTGAGATTTATCCACCAATTCTGATGTGACTGGTGTGGTTAAAGCAATCTCAATCGCTCGCACCAATCTGCGAGGATTCTGGCGATCCGACTGATTCATTTGCAAAAAACGCTTCTCGTCAATTTGTTTTAACCAGGATTGCAATCCAGAAAGCGCCATGGTTTCTGCTTGCTTTCTAACTTCTAGATTGGGCCCAACAAAAATGGCAGTTTTTTGGGGTAATTTGGAGTGACCTGCCAGATTGAGATGGTGCCAAAGATGCTGGTGATACAGCCCAGTTCCCCCCACCATAATAACGGCATAGTTATTTTTGATTGACCAATAGGCAATTTCTCTGGCAAATCTCACAAAATGAGCCAGCGACCAATCACTCCCAACATCAATCATCTTGACTCCGTGCAAAAATATCTGTCGCGAGGAATCTTTATAAATCGGACGATAACTTAAACCTGCCATCCCTTTTGTCTTAAGTTTAGTCTCACTCACCACTTCAAATCCAGCCGGAATATCAGCTCCAGTGACTACTTCAAACCCTCGAAACACCTGCCTGGAATCGGCCGAAATCAGATTGACACCTTTAACTTGACCCAACTCAAGCCACTCCTGGGCTGTCTGCAGGGCCAGGGCAGTTTTGCCGGTAGCGGTGGGACCCACGATGCTAATTATTTTGTGCATAGCTGATATTATATGTCATCCTCGCGTCCCGCCTGGGCGGGACCAGGCGGGGATCCAAGCGACGATTAACTCATTACTAGACTTGTCGCGAAATAAGGGCAATGGCTACTTATGGCATCTTTTATGCATTTTCTTTGCTTCTTCTTCCTCAAGTAGCTGAGGCTACTATCGTCATCAGAATCGACGAAAATGCTATAAAATCTATCCATAATTAACTCATTTCTTATTTCGCGACAAGTCTACTTATTTCACTGCAAGTTTAGTTAGTCATCTTAAGCTTTAGACTACCTTTGGCCTAACTTGAAGATTGTCTTTATTGATCAACTTGTCCAACACCTCCCACCGCCTTTTTTTGACGCTGGCCGGCACATCGTCCTGGTACAATCGCCAGCTGACCGTACCCGGTCGGGGAGAGTAGCGGGCCACAAAACCCACCTTAAACCCCACCTGTTTCACCAAATCTAAAGTCTCCTTAAACTCCGCTGCCGTTTCGCCCGGAAAACCCACAATGATATCAGTACCCAAAACGATATTTTTATCCACCTGGCGGAGCTTGGCCACCACCTCCAAGTATTTTTCCCGAGTATAGCCTCGATTCATCCGACTCAAAACCGCATTACTACCCGACTGCAGAGGTAGGTGCACATAGCGGTCTATTTTTTTATTTTGACCAATTTCCTCAATCAGCTCATTGTGAAAATCCCAAGGATTGCTGGTCATAAATCGGATTATTTTAATCTGTTTGATGGCCGAAATTGCCTGCAGTAATCTCACAAAAGGGGGAGTGGTTTTGGGCCTCAAGTACTGGGACTGGTTATCCGGCAGGTTTTCCCTAGAAAAATTATCGTCCCGCATCATTCTCTTGCGCAGATCAATGCCCACTTTTTCCAAACCCCAAGAGTTGACGTTCATGCCTAGCAGAGTGATCTCAGTGAAACTATCTGCCACCAAACTTTTAATTTCCGCCATAATCTCATCAAAAGACCTAGACTTTTCCCTGCCTCGAGAGTAGGGCACAATGCAGTAGGCGCAGAAAGAATTGCATCCGGTAGAGATCGGCACATAAGCCTGGACTTGATCGTCTCGGATGGGCGCTTGATTGAAACCAACTTCACCCACTGGCAGGACCGCATCCAACATCGGCATCATCTCCAGCAGTTTGGTTTGGCCGTGATGGGTCATACAACCCGTTAAGATGATCTTGGGTTTTTTGACTCCAGGCTGATGGCAGTACAAAGACACGTTGTAGAGAAAACCTCGCACCTTGTCTTCGGCCGACTGGCGAACGGCGCAAGTATTGATCACCAGCTCGTCGCACTCCTGCCAACTGGCCACTGGCTTATACCCGCGCGCCTCAAAGTCGCCCCTAATTCTCTGGCTGTCTGCTTTGTTGTACTGGCAACCAAAGGTCTTAATGAAATATGATTTTGGCATGTTTGAGACGCGGATGGGATTCGAACCCATGAACGAAGGTTTTGCAGACCTTGCCATTAGACCACTCTGGTACCGCGTCAGATTACTAGCCCTCATTGTACCTCAAGCACCAAGTTTGACCAAATTTAATTTCTGAGCAAAGAGGTTTGCCTATTTATGGCGATCTTATACTGGGTGTATTGGCTGACTGATTTGAGAATTGTGATGAGCACAAGCTGATCAGAAGAAAATTCAAGACCAACCGACGTGCTTGATCACTAAGGTATAATCCTCCCCATGCCTCAAACAAAGCCAGCTCCCGCTCCCAATTCCAGTCTGACACTCGTCTTCAAATGGAGTCAAGTTGAGCCAACCAAGGCCAAAGTCGAACGCCGATTGGCCAAAAAAGTTAAGCTGGCTGGTTTTCGCCAGGGCAAAGTACCTTTGGTTATTGCCCAAACCTACCTCAATCCAGAGGCTGTGATTGAAGCAACTCTGGAAAAATTATTACCTGATGCCTTTGTGAAACAAGTCAAAGCCTTACCAGACATGCCGATTGCGCCTCCAGAATATGTGGTCAAAAAAGCCGAGATTGGTCAAGACTGGCAAGTTGAAGCAGTTTATGCTATCCACCCAGACGTAAAATTGGGCAATTACCAGCAAATAGCTAGATCGGCCCTCAAAGAGGCCAAACTGGCGTATCAAAAACTGCTTCAAGAACAAACTAAAACCAGTCAAACAAGCGAGCAGGCTCCAGACTACCTGCTGACTGCCATCTATCGTCAGCTGGTAACCAACATCAAACCTCCGGTGCAAGAGTTACTGGTGAGACGAGAAACTCAATCTGAACTCAACAACTTATTCACCAAATTAAAATCACTCAACTTAAGTTTTGAGGACTACCTCAAAAAAAGTCAACTAACTATGGAACAACTATCATCAGAAATAGCCACTCAAAGCTTGGGCCGACTGCAGCTTGTCTTTATTCTCCAAGCAATTGCCAAAACTGCCCAGATTACCGTCACCGAGGTTGAACTGGACAAGCAGTTAAAAGAACAAAAAACTAATCAGTCGCTCCGTTCTATGGCTAGAGAGCATTTGCTTCGCCAGAAGATAGCCAACCATCTGCTTGGTTAATTCTGATGACGATAGTAGCCAATAGACTTGTCGCGAAATAAGAAATGAGTTAATTATGGATAGATTTTATAGCATTTTCGTTGATTCTGATGACGATAGTAGCCTCAGCTACTTGAGGAAGAAGAAGCAAAGAAAATGCATAAAAGATGTCGTAAGTAACCGT
>JAHIVK010000059.1 GCA_018816385.1 Patescibacteria group bacterium | reverse complement strand
TAATTATGGATAGATTTTATAGCATTTTCGTTGATTCTGATGACGATAGTAGCCTCAGCTACTTGAGGAAGAAGAAGCAAAGAAAATGCATAAAAGATGCCATAAGTAGCCATTGCCCTTATTTCGCGACAAGTCTAATGAGCTCTGAATTAATTATTCACACCGACGGTGGTTCCAGAGGAAATCCTGGACCAGCCGGCATCGGGGTGGTGGTTTTTTGTGATAATCAAGTTATTTATAAACAATCTAACACCATTGGTTCTGCAACCAACAACCAAGCTGAGTACCAAGCCTTCCTCAGCTCGTTGGACTGGCTTTTGTCGCACCAATCAAAACTCAATCCTACCCGCGTTATTTGGAAATTAGATTCATTATTGGTGGTGGAACAAATTAATCAGAATTGGAAAATTAAGCTCCCCCATTTGAAAATAATGGCCCAGGAAGCTTGGCAGGGGCTAAAAAAACTGACCTGTGAGTACCAAATTGGGTACGTGCCTCGGGAAGAGAATGCCTATGCCGACTCTTTGGTCAACCAGGCGCTTGATGCTAAGTAGGCTTTTCTCATACAATGGGAGAGCCAAATGCCTTCAAAGCTAACCACTTACCAAATTGACGACAAACCAAACATCGCTTGGTTGGTGGCTGATGGTTTGATGTTGACGGCCTTAAATCAATGTTTAGAAGTTGGTCAGTTTCAACACCAAATAAGTCTGATCAATGCTTTGCCTCAAAATTGGCTTCAATCGTTAACCAATAGCTATAAAGTTGTGGTGTTGGTGACGCCCAAACAACTTTTTGATCAATTAGCCCAAATTAAATCGTTGGCTAAGAAACTAGGCAATCAACCACTAACTTTTGTGATACCGGTTTTGGCCGAACTGAGCGGACAAGATTTGCCCTCTGCGTGGCACCAACAATACGACTTTCAGAATCAAGTCTTGGGTCAAGTATTACTCGAGTTTCCTTTGGCTCAAATCGTACTTTTGCAAGAAGCCATCCTACTTAGTCGGCCGTGGTTATTGCCCAATTCATCATACCTGTGTTTGTGTGACTTGCACAAATTAATCCTCTACTCAATTCCCGCTATGCCTTGCTCGATTTCTTTAAAAGAGGCATTGATGGGGGTACTGGGGATTTTGTCTCGGCCACACTCTGGGCAAAGTCACTTGTTTGGCTCTAAACAAAACATAGGGGATGCTGTCCAACGGGCTGGCCTGCTCTACGAACAAATGTATCAGGTCGAAGCTAAAGTGACCAAATTAGCTGGTTCAAAACCCAAAATTCCCAGTTTTATTACTCAGGAACACTCGCTAGTAGGACAGATATCAACCCCAGAAGTTCTAACCAATATAGTTCAAAACACACCTTCTCCTACCCAAGACCAAGTTGTGCCAACTTGGTACAACGTCGCGTCTTCTTTCAAACCCAACTCACCTCTTGGGTTAAAAGTTAACCCAGAAATTGTGGAAAAGATTCAACCAGATTCTGCCAAGATCTCGGGCGAAATTTCCAACCTGTTTCGGACTCAAAGAATTAAACAAAAACAGACCGTCATAACGGATTTGACTCAGCAGGAAATCGTTTTTCGTCATAAAAGAACCTCTCGACGTTGGTTTTTCTATGGAGGATTGGGTTTTGTGGGAGCTGGTTTGGGGGTTTTGTTTTTAATTTTGGTGTTTTGGCTGAGCGAGCGCTCGGTGAGGGGGCGATTCATTGGCCTGGCTTCCAGCACTATTGCCTCAGCTGAGTACAATCAATCTAGTTGGGAGAAGTTGTTGAACAGATCAAGTTTGTTAAATTGGCAAGCCGAAAGCTATAGCCAGTTGATTGAAAATCCCATCTTTGAACAAAGTCGCCAATTAGTGATGGTTATTGAACAATGGGATACGGTCCAAAAATCACTGCAAGAAGCAACTGAGATTGGCCAAAACCTGGCTGAAGCAGTCTTGGGCAGTAACGATGAGAGTGTAGCCAAATTGGCGGAGAATTCCTTGGTTGTGGCCCGCCAGGCTCACGCAGATCTATCTAAGTTGGAGGCTAGCCTTAATCAAGCCTTGTGGTTGACCCAAAATCAGGACGGCGACGAGAGTTTTGGCAGTTGGTTGAGTCAGGTTCATCAACGAGTGTTTTTCCAACAACAAGTCGCCTCTATTTTTGAGGCTTTGACCAATCAGTCTCCAAAACAACAATGGTTGATTTTGTTCCAAAACAATCAAGAATTAAGACCAACTGGCGGTTTTATTCAGGCCGTTAATTTGGTGACTTTAGACGGTGGTAAAATTAATTCTTTTTCTGGATATAGCTCTTATCAGATTGATGAAAACCTACCGGGTCAAGTGGTGCCTCCAGACGAAATCAAGCAACACTTGGGTGAAAACAATTGGTATTTTAGAGATAGTAATTGGGATGCCAACTTTCCCAGTTCGGCGGTCAAAAGCGCTTGGTTCGTGGAAAAAAGTCTAAACACCAAGCTGGATGGAGTTTTAGCTATTACTCCCCCACTTTTGGGAGCAATGCTAGATGTAATTGGTCCGGTTGACTTGCCCGAATTTAACGAAGTCATTACTGGTCAAAACTTGACCGAAAGACTTGAGTTTCATTCTGGCGTTAAACTGGTTGATGGCGCCAATCAACCAGACTACTCTACCCTACTGTTAAACAAAATCATGATGGCTATCCAAGGTTTGTCTGGTGACAAAGCTGGGCAATTGGCCACAGCCATAGGTTTGGGATTGCAAAATCAAGAAATGTTAATTTACCCTATAAATCAATCTATTTCTAGCGCGCTGTCTGATTTGGGCTGGATGGGCCAGCTGTTGTCTCCCAGTTGTCCAAGTCAATTTTCAAATCAAAACTGTCGGGTTGACTTAATTATGCAGGTTGAGTCAAACGTAGGGGTCAATAAGGCTAATGCTTATTTAGATCGGAAAATTGATCACCAAGTGGTGCTGGATGGTCAAACCGCTTCTCATACTAGAAAGATTACTTTTAACAATCGAGCTCGAACTTCGGCTTGGCCTAAGGGCCCATACAAAACTTATATCAGATTTTATTTACCCACTTCGGCTCAAGTGGACTCCGTGTGGATAGATGGCAGGCAATTGGCCGGCAGTGATGTGGTGAGCTACATTGAACATCAAAGGTTGGTGGTGGGAGTTTCAATGGTGGTCGATGTCAATAGCCGGGCGGAACTATTATTCAAGTATCACCTACCTCAACCCTTAGAAAAAGGCTCGGCCTATCTCTTCTTTGATCAGAAACAGCCTGGCAGGGGCAAGACGGAAATGAGCCTAGAAATCACCCACTCTACCCAATTAACCGTCCAGGCAGTTGCTCCTCAGGCTGAGTTTGATCAAACCAAAGTCATATTTAAACCCGACACTTCCCAAAGCAGTTTTTCTGGCATTCAGTTTTAAACTTTAGTGGTTGCAGAAAATAGCTAAATAATGGCTTCAAAATGTTTTGGTGATTCACATTTCTATATATGTTTGATACAATTACTTCTTTGTATTCAGAGAGCTCAAAAAAAACTCAAAATTAACTCAAAAAATAGTCAAAAAAGACCGATGTATATGGCAAAAATCGACATAAATTTATTTCATGTGAACCCGCGAAAAAATCAAAAAAAGTCCAAAAAAAGCCTCAGAAGTGAGGGTTTAATTCCTGCCAACATCTTTGGGTTAGGTGAGGAATCTGAAGCAATTATTTGCCCCGAATTAGAGCTTGAAAAACGTATCCAAAAAGAGGGTCACGGAGGCTTAATTTATTTAGAATTTGAGGGTGGAAAATTATCGGTTCCGGTGTTGATTGACGAGCTACAACACCACCCTTGTACTGGCAAGATTCTGCACGCTACATTTCGTCGAGTCAACCTAAATAAAGCGGTCGAAACAGAAGTTTCGATTGAGTTGGTGGGAGAGACCAACATTGTTGACGCCAACGTGCTCCAGGTTTTAGACTCAATTCAAGTCTCTGCTTTGCCAGCCGATATTCCAGAAAAAATTGAGCTAGACATTTCTCACCTGACTGAAGTAGGGCAGAGTATTTTGCTTAAAGAATTACCTATAGACTTGACCAAAATCAAGCTTTTGGTTGAACCAGAAGAGTTAGAGAATCCTATTGTTTTGGTGCAAGCCGTTGTGGAAGAGGTGGAGCCAGAAGTTGAAGAGGTTGTGGCTGAGGAAGAAGGCGAGAAAACAGAAGAGTCTGAAAAGCCTGAGTCAGATGATGCCAAAACACCTTCTGATAAACCAAGTGGTGAAGCAGACAAGTCTGACTCCAAAGATAAACCAGAAAAGAATTAATTCCCACCCGCCCCTGCAAGGCTGACAAAGGCGGTGGTTAATCGAGGGTTTTTAAGTATTCATCAATTGCTTGAGAATTGGGTTGGAGCGATTTAATTTGGTGCCAAGCTTGAAGCTTTTGATTAAGCAAACCTGTTTGTTTTTGAGATTCAGCCACTTTGGTCTGTTGGGTCAAAACAATGATCGTGACCACCAAGAAAGTGCTCAAAAAGACTTTGTAAACTTTAATTAGTTCCCAGAAACTTTGACCCACAAACCCCAAGAATAATAAGCACAATTTGAGTTGGAGACTGACTGAGTTAATCATGAGCTAGATTGATTATAGCGAGTTTTTGGGCCAAGGTGAAGTCATTAATAAACTGTCTGTGACCAATTTTTTCTTGAAAAGTTCTTGCCAAATTTGTTCGGTAATAAATGGCATGAAAGGGTGAAAAAGTTTAGCAAAAGTCGCCAGTCCAGCTTGAAGTTGGGGGAGTGTGACTTGGTTTTGTTTAGCTGATTCTATGACTTGGTCGCAGTACCAATGCCAAAAGTGGCTGTATAAATTATCGGCGGCTTGACCAATTTTGAGTTGATCCAATTGCTCACTGACTTGATCCACAACCTTTTTAAGTTTCAAGGTAAATTTGGGGTCTGATTTATTATCTTTGAAGCTATCTGCATCTTGAGACAAAACATATCTGGAGGCATTCCAAAGTTTGTTGGCTAGGTTGCGACCAGCCTTGTAGTCAGCTTCGCCAAAAGATTTATCTTGACCTGCGGTGGAACGAATCACAATGGCCATCCGCAGAGCATCAGCTCCATAATGATCCACAATTTCAATAGGATTGACTACATTGCCCTTACTCTTGCTCATTTTTATACCTTTGGCATCTCTAACCAAACCGTGCAAATATACGTCTTTAAATGGCGATTTGCCGGTTAGGTAGGTACACATCAGCATCATCCTCATTACCCAAAATGGCAGAATATCGTAGCTAGTATCCATCACCTGAGTGGGGTAGAAGCGTTTGAGATCGGTTGTTTGGTTGGTGGCTAGGGTGGCAACTGGCCATTGGGATGAGGAAAACCAAGTGTCAAATGTGTCTGTTTCTGGCAGATACTTGTGTTTAGTAGTTGTTGGTTGATTGCGTGAAATGATAAACGGTACATCTGGGCCAGCTGAGATTTGCTGCAAACCTTTGGAGATGGTTTTGAGCGAGGTCTTTTTAAGTAAATCTTGAAGCAAACCAAATTTTTGTTGCTTTTTTTGATCAATGAAACTTAAGTTGATCTGATACTCAAAACTATCGACTTGGTACCAAATGGGCATTTTAATGCCCCAAACAATTTGTCGACTGATGTTCCAATCTTCCAGATTTTTGAGCCAATGACGGAGGATCTTTTCACGACCGGCGCCATGGATTTTAGTCTCTTTGGAATTGAGTGAGGCTAGAGCCTTTTTGACTAAATTATGTTTGGGGTCTTTGACTTTAATGAAGAATTGGGGGAGGGGGAGAGGTTCGATGGGTTGACCTGTTTTATAACAAGTGGCGACTCGATTTTGGTAGTGTTCATTAATTTTCTCTATCAAACCTTTGGCTTGTAAATCCTCAACCACGGCCAGTCTAGCTTTTTTAACCGAAAGCCCCGCATACTTGCCACCATTTTCTGTAATTTTACCTCTGGTGTCTATGCCAGCAACAATTGGCAAATTGTGTTTTTTAGCCACTCGGTAATCGTCATGATCGTGAGCGGGAGTTAGCTTAACTACTCCAGTGCCAAACTTGGGGTCAACGAAGTCATCGCCAATGATGGTCATGTGTTGGTCGGTTAGGGGATTGAGGACTTGTCGGCCAATTAAGTGCCGGTTCTTTTTGTCTTTAGGATTGACCGCTAGGTGAGTGTCTACAAAAATTGGCTCGGGTCGGGTAGTCGCCACAACTACATATTTACTTGATGTATCAATCTTTTTATCATCTTTAGTCTTTGCATCACCCAAAGGGAGTAGGGGATAGCGGACATAGTAAAGAGGAGAGGTTCTGTTAACATAAACCACTTCTAAATTGGAGTAACTAGTACCAGCGGCAGGAGAGTAGTTGACCAAACGATAATCCCTATATATCAATCCATCTTTGTAAAGTTTTTCAAAAGTTGTCAGCACAAAATCTTGAATATCTTTATCTAGCGTAAACTTAAAACGAGACCAATCGGTGCTGGCTCCTAGACGCTTGGTTTGGGCCATAGCCACCTGGGAATTGTTCTGAACATAATCCCAAATCATCCGGTAGAGAGTTTGCCGATCAAAATCAAATCTGGATTTATCTTCTTTGGCTAGATTCTTCTCATACACATATTGAGTTTCGATGCCAGCGTGGTCAGTGCTGGGCAGATACAAAGTGTCATCTCCCAACATCCGGTGATATCGGGTCAAAACATCTTGAATAGTAATACCTAAAGCATGTCCGACGTGGAGGGAATCATTGGCATTGGGCGGGGGCATGATAATAGTAAAAGACTTGGCACCGGGCTTGGGTTTATTGACAGGAGCAAATTGCCCAGAATCCAACCAAAGTTGGTAAATTTTATCTTCTATTTCTTGGTGTTGGTACTGTTTATCCATTAACTCGATTATAGCAGTCTTGAAAAATTGATAAACCACGTTATGTACAGTGGTAGTATATGTTATATATATTTCCCTTCATCACCTATGGAAATCTTGAGAGCTTTTGAGGGGATGGGTAAGAAACTTAAGTAAGTATTGGATCCCCGCTTGTGCGAGGATGACAAGTGGACGCGAGGATGACGGGCTATTGACTAGTGCCCACTAAGTACATGGCCGCCCAGGGAATGTAGTTTGATTTATAAGTATCTCGGTGAATCTCTTGACCATTTTTGTCGTAAATGACGTTGGTAAACTCGGTTTTTAGACCGGCAGTGGCGTGTTCAACCCGTTTTACAACTCCGGCTGGCAAAGAGGGGTCGTCAATATATTGGGCCGGAGGAGCAGGGCTGGAGCCCCAAGTTTTGTGATCAACTATCTGGGTAGTTCGGCCATCACTAGTGCCATAGATTTCAAAATACATACTTAAGTTCTTTGAATCGGTTTGACCAAAAATTAAAATGTAGTGATTGGTGTCGTTGATAAATCTAAGATCGGTGTTGCCAGTATAAACAGTCGCATCAATGCCTGGTTTAACATTTTGTTCATAGTATCCCACTCGATAGCTATGAGGTATGCGCAAGGTAATATCCAACCCTGCATTTAAAGCCGCTCTAAATAAAGTGGTGCTGACTTGGCAAACCCCACCGCCATCACCCAGAATAGTTCTGCCTTGCTGAATAATGTAGGCAGGCTTAAAGCCCGTAGCCCTAGTGACTGGACCAATAGTTTTGTTGAAAGAAAACTCTTCTCCTGGAGCTACTAGAGTGCCGCTGATTAGAGCAGTAGCATGAGAGACATTGTGAATACGGCTGGCAATAGAATGGGCATAGAGGCTGTCGCCAAAGCCAATCAGCTCTTTAATACCTAATTGATTAGTGCTTTCCAGAGAAACTTGGGGGGGAGTGGCAGTATAAGGCAAGTCAAAAATTAAGACCAGATTTTCTGGCGCAACTGCCTCATCTGGGTTTGAAGTGGTGATTTGATTTGTAGAGCTGATTAATTGTTGAACTATTTTGACTTGATCAACTTCAATCCCAGGTAGGTCTGGTTGAAACGCAAACACCCCTAAAGTATTGGCATCAAAATCAAAGATGGCATCATGAGGCGATTGATTAATTGGTTCAACCTTACTTGCCACCAGCGCCATCAGCTCTGTTTGATTGAAGCCAGATGGCAATGCCAAAACTGAGATGAGGTCTTGATCGGAAAATATTGTCTGAATGCGAGCTTCTGATGTTTCAAACTTGATAGCTCGTCCCACTAGTTGGCTAGCTCTTTGTTTAGCTTTGAGCAGTTCAATTGGGTTCAGTATGAAGCCGTCAGTCATAAAAATTACAGGTTGAATGATTTGATTTGATGAATTTTGACTGATGGTTGTGGTAGTACCCAAATTTGTGAGCTGACTGCCCTGGGTGGAAACCTGATCCAAAATAGCGTTCACGGTCTGGTCAACACTCACCACTGAGCCCAGTTTTCCGGATTCAATTTCTAAGGTATAAGGGGAGTTAGTTTGACCCAAGTGAGCTTGGGGGAGAGAACCTGGTTGGTCAAGTGTCTTGGCTAGGTTTGTCACAAAACCGGTGGTTAATTCGCGGTCAAGCCGATATCTAGTTGAGAGGTGTTGGGGCTGTTCCCAAGATAAGATTATGAGTTTGAGACGTTTAAAAACTGGCAGTTGTTTGAGATTTGATAGGTGTTGTTTTAATACCTGCTGGTTATCAAAATTTAATCCTAGTTGACTGGCCTGGGCGCTGATACTGGCTGTAGCAGTTGAAAAGACAATGTTGAAATCACTGGGTTGGTCTTGGGTTTCAATCCTCCCCAGAGCCTCGTCTAAATTGAGGTTGGCTAAATCAATTGATCCAAATTGAGTTTGGGGTAAAAAATGATCCAGATACCAAGTATCTAGACAGACAAAACATAAGGCTATCACCAGGCTGACACAAAGTCCTCCGGCCAGCAGATGTTTGATAATATGTCTTAACATGACGGGTTTTAGAATCATATTTAAGACCTATCATAAAATAAGCAAAACGACTACTTATGGCATCTTTTATGTATTTTCATTTGTTTCTTCTTTCTCAAGTAGCTCTGGCTACTATCGGCATCAGAAACAACGAAAATACTATAAAATCTATCCATAATTAACTCGTTTCTTATTTTACGACAGTTCTTATGTTATTATTATTGATGACACACGATAATATTTCATATTGTGTCAGAAGAAACTCGGTCGGGCTAGATCGAGTTCTGGGATTTGATGTGTATGCCAGATATAGTCCTGCCTAAACCATCTGCACCAAGTTCGACAGCAATAGGAGGTACTCCACTGGCTCAAGATAATAAAGATTTCTCCAATAGCACTACTAACTTGACACCACCTGCCTCAACTTTGAAAACTCAGGAATCAACAGCCCTCAATCCAAATATTGCCAGGTCCCAGACTTTGGTAGGCAGTCCAGTTAACCCAGGTTTGCCACCAATTAACCCCTCGCTATTACCACCAGTCAATCCTTCTCTCAACCAAAATAACGTGCCCAGGCCTCCGGTTGGCATTGGCGCCCTATCTTCAACAGTCAGTAATAAATTGCCCAATAACCCTCCTCCTGCTACACCTAAAGAAAATCCACCCCCTTCTCCCAAAGTGGCTAAGCCTAAGTCATCACCCATGAAGTTTTTGCCTTTTATTTTAGGGGGAGGACTGCTTTTGGCCATCATTATTTTTGTGGCTTCAAAATTAATGGGAGGCTCGGCTCCCAGCTCTGGTCTAGCCCCCGGTGGTCAGGGCACCAATGGAGATACAACCTCTCAAGCCCAGCCTGCAGGTCGGGTTGAGGTGCCTACTGACCAAGCCACTCTTGAGTATTGGGGTTTATGGGAAACCGAAGATGGTATGAGCTCGATTCTGGCTGATTTTGAGCGAGAAAACCCTGGTATTAAAGTCACATACACTAAACAATCCAATCGAGATTATCGAGAAAGACTGCAAACAGCCCTGGCTTCTGGTAATGGACCAGACCTTTTCAGATTTCATGCCAGTTGGTCGCCCATGTTGCAGACCGAACTAGCGCCCATGCCATCATCTGTGTTTTCTGCCACTCAGTTTAAAGAGACTTTTTATCCAGTGGCTTCGGCTCAATTGACCATGAATGGTCAAATTTACGGTGTGCCATTAATGTATGATGGATTAGTCCTCTACTATAATCGAGAAATATTTGAGACAGCTGGAGTGGAACCACCAGCCACTTGGGCAGAACTTCGAACTTTAGCCAAAAAATTAACAGTTAAATCAAGTGATGGCATTGAGCGAGGCGGATTAGCTATTGGCAATGCCAGCAATGTCGATCATTTTTCTGATATTTTGGTTGTGTTAATGCTTCAGAATGGAGCTGATTTGAGCAATCCCAACTCACCAGAAACCAGAGACGCTTTGTTGTTCTATACCAATTTTATTAAATCTGATGGAGTTTGGAGCGAGCAACTGCCAACCTCAACCGTGGCTTTTGCTAGGGGAGAGGTGGCCATGATGTTTGCCCCATCTTGGCGAGCTTTTGAGATTCAATCCATTAATCCAGAACTAGATTTTGCCACCACCACTTTGCCTCAGTTATCCAAAACGCGGATAGCTTGGGCCAACTACTGGGCCGAAGGTGTTAGCTCGGTCAGCAAACACCAATCTCAGGCTTGGAAGTTACTTAAATATTTAAGTTCAGACAACTCTTTGCAGAAAATGTATTCAGTCCAGTCTCAAACACGCACCTTTGGTGAGCCGTACTCTGCTGTTAGCCTGGCTGACACTTTGATCGATCAACCAGTGTTGATTTCGGTTTTAGCTGATGCTCCTTATGCTAAGGGTTGGTACTTAAGTTCTAGCACGGGCGACAATGGCATCAATGATCAGCTGATCAACTACTATAAAGATGCAGTTAATGCAATTTTAGCAGGTAAAAGCTCTAGTGATGTGCTAACGACTTTGGAGCAAGGTACCAGTCAGGTACTACGTCAGTATGGTATCAATTCTGGAGCCAGTGCAGGCATGGGATCGGGTACGGGTTCCATTTAATTAGACAAAATTGTGTAGTAGAATGCGCCAACAGTGCATCAAGTCCTTTGTCGTCAAGTTTTTTTGGTTTTGGCCTATTCGGCCCAGTTTAGTCATCCCTTGAAGATAGCAGAAATTAGAAATCGTTTGTTTGTGCCTCAAACCAACCGCCAGGCTTTGGGTGAGTTTTGGTGGCAGAAGAAGCTAGGGCAATTGAAGTTAATTGATCAAGCACTCAAGCAGTTATTGGCTTGGGGTTGGGTGGTGAACCAGGGCGAGTGGTGGACGCTGGCAACTCGCAGATTTGATTTGGTGCCAGGAGTAGTCAGCCGGCAATTGGCCAATGCCAAGCTGATATGGGCTCGACAAGTTGCTTTAATTTTTGGCTGGTGGCCCTGGATTAGGGATATTTATATTTCGGGCAGTGTGGCGGCTGGAGCCAGTCGAGCTGACGATGATTTAGATTTTTTAATTGTGACCTGGCCCGGTTGTTTGTGGCTAACCCGACCGTTGGTGATATTTCTGGCTTGGATTTTTGGTCATCGGCGATCTTGGTCTAAAGAAGAGCCCAATAGTTGGTGCTTTAACATTTGGTTGGAGTCAAGCAGTTTGGTTTTTCCAGAAACAACTCGGTCGCTTTACACGGCTTGGGAATTAATTCAACTCAAACAAATTTGGGGTCAACACCACTCTGACTTAATTTGGTCAAAAAATGCTTGGGTCTATAACCGATTGCCCCTCTTTAATCACCGATTGATTAATCGTCAGTCTGCATTTAAATTATCGGAGACATCAGTATTAGGATTGTTGATTGGTCAAATTAAAATGCTGATGGCTATTTTGGGATATCCATTGGTGGTGGTTATTAATTACTTGGCCTACTTAGCTCAACTACTATATATGAGGCCTCATCAAACCAGGGAAAAAGTCGGCCTAAATTTTGCCTTTTTCCATCCTAGGGATACCCGTCGCCTCATCTATGCCAACTGGCGACTAGAGGTGATAAAATGTCTTGAATGAAACGTCATCCTCGCGCCGTTCTAGTCATCCTCGTGCTGGCATAGACAACCGCTTCTGTCATCCTCGCGCTGGCATAGACAACCGCTTCTGTCATCCTCGCGCCCCGCCTGTGGGCGGGGCCAGCGGGGATCCAGGATCGCGACTATGGCCACTGGATTCTCCCCCGCCAGGGCGGGGGAGAATGACAAAAGGGGATGGGAATGACAAGTGGCGGGGAATGACAAGGAAGTGAGTCCCCCTAAAGTGGGGATGACGAAGGATAGATATGAATCAAAACAATAAGGTGATTTTAGTGACTGGGGTTTTTGATTTACTGCATCCAGAGCACATTGAATTTTTAAAGAAATCTAAGGCTTTGGGTGGAGAGCTGATTGTAGGGGTGGAAACTGATGAAAGAGTCGGGCAGATGAAAGGGGTGGGCAGACCAATTCAGCCAGCTGGTCAAAGAGTCAAGCAAATTATGGAGTTGGGATTGGCTGACCAAGTAGTGGTTTTGCCCATTGAGTTTGATCAACCCCAGCACCACCAGCAATTTTTGGAACAAGTTAAACCCGATATTTTGGCTGTTTCCTCACATACTCCATATTTAGACCAAAAACGTCAATTGATGACTCGGATTGGTGGGCGAGTGGTAGTTGTCCATCAGCATAACCCCAAAATTTCTACAACTCAAAAAATTGCTTTTTTGAAAGGCGGATCAGAATGATCAAAGCCAAATCAGTTTATGTTTGTCAAAACTGTGGTAAACAACACCCGCGATGGAGTGGCCAGTGTGATGCTTGTGGCGAGTGGCAGAGTTTGGTGGAAGAAGCCGTGCCAACCAAAACTAAATCCGGCTCAAGAAAGATGGCTCTAGCCAGCCAAGTTGTGACTTTAGATCAAGTATCTTTTGAGGAAACTCAGGCTCGACTTTCAACTTGCATTAGTGAGTTGGACCGGGTTTTGGGTGGTGTGGTTGAGCGGGGAATTGTGCCAGGATCGGTGATTTTATTAGGTGGTCACCCAGGGGTAGGCAAGTCAACTTTGTTAACCCAGGTGGTCTTGGAAATATTAATGAAACCGGGGCACGAGTTAGGCACAATTCTTTATGTATCTGGGGAAGAGAATCCAACCCAGATCTCCCTCAGGATCAATCGATTACTGGGTCTTGAACAACAAAAAAAAGTTACTTCAAAAGCTAGTCAAGCCTGGAAAAGTCGATTAATATTTGCAACGAGTACAGATGTTGATCAAGTTGCGACTTTAATCATGGAAAAGAAGCCGTTGCTGGTGATTATAGATAGTATTCAGACTATGACCACAGATGAGCTAACGGGTTCAGCTGGTTCGATTGGCCAGATCAGAAGTAGTGCCGAAAGACTAATTGGAGTGGCTAAACAACAACGCATCCCTATGTTTGTGGTGGGTCACGTCACAAAAGAAGGGCAGTTGGCTGGACCTAAAGTTCTTGAACATATGGTGGATGTGGTGCTGGAGCTGAGTGGTGAGTCAACCACGGACTTAAGACTGTTGAGGTCTATAAAGAACCGTTTTGGGGCGACTGACGAGGTGGGTGTTTTTAAGATGGTTGAATCGGGATTTATTTCGCTTGTTAATCCAAGTGAGTTGTTTTTGACCGAGCACCTCCAGCCAGCTATTGGTTCTGCCACCACTTGTGTAGTAGAAGGCACTCGGCCCTTGGTAGTGGAAGTTCAAGCTTTGGTCAACAAATCGTATTTACCAACTCCTCGCCGAGTAGGGCGGGGAATTGATACGGCTCGCATCCAGGTTTTGGCGGCGGTTTTGGAAAAACATTGCCGTTTGCCATTTGGCAGTCAGGATATTTTTGCTAATTTGGCCGGGGGTTTTAAGACCAAAGAGCCAGCTATTGATTTAAGTTTGGCCATTGCTCTGGTTAGCTCTCTCAAAAATATGCCGGCACCCAAGGAGTCTGTCTTTCTGGGAGAAGTGGGGTTGTTGGGGGAGATTCGTTCGGTTCGCCTCTTAGATCGCAGGATTAAAGAAGCGGGGCGTTTGGGTTATACCAAACAATATCACGCCAAATCTCATCGGAATCTCCAAGGTCTTCTGCAAGAGCTCAAGCTGATTTAACCTTATTCTTTCTATCAACTCAATAAATCCACCTCCAATCCACCTCCAAATTATTTAATAGACTTGTCGCGAAATAAGGGCAATGGCTACTTATGGCATCTTTTATGCATTTTCTTTGCTGGTTCTTCCTCAACCAGCATTGGCTACTATCGTCATCAGAATCAACGAAAATGCTATAAAATCTATCCATAATTAACT
>JAHIVK010000058.1 GCA_018816385.1 Patescibacteria group bacterium | reverse complement strand
CTACTTATGGCATCTTTTATGCATTTTCTTTGCTTCTTCTTCCTCAAGTAGCTGAGGCTACTATCGTCATCAGAATCAACGAAAATGCTATAAAATCTATCCATAATTAACTCATTTCTTATTTCGCGACAAGTCTATTTACACTCGCGTGTTTAATTTTTGCTTGTTTTTTGTTATACTTAGCCTAGTATGAAACATCAAAAAAAAACCGTTCTAGACTATAGGGTTATTTTAAAACCTGATAAACGCCTGGGTAGCGAGCAGTCATGTTATGTCGCCTTGTGTCCCACTTTGGGAGTGGCTGACGATGGCAATACTCCTCAAGAAGCTATAGCAAACATCAGAAGTACCATTCTTTTTCATCTCGAGTGTTTGCAAAAGGAAGATAAAGAAATTCCAGTTGATAATCCCAACGAAGAAATGGTGACAAATACTCAAATACCTTTTTCATTGAGCCCACTTACTCGATTGGCAATTTAAAGATGGTTAAATTACCTGCTCTGAAGTCCAAAGATGTAGCCAAAAAATTGATAAAACTTGGATTTCAAATATCTAGACAGACCGGTAGTCACGCTCGACTCATTCATCCAGACGGAAGAGCCACAACTGTGGCCTTACATAATCGTGATCTGCCCAAAGGCACTTTAAAAGGTATCTTAAGACAAAGTGAAATATCGTTAGCAGAATTTCTAAAAAAATGATTTAACGAACAACTCAATCAATTGAATTAGTTAAGAATATACAATCAAATGAAATTAACAAATAAAGTCGCTTTAATTACGGGAGCCGCTTTAGGTTACAAGAATGGCGGTCCTTCAATTGGAGGGGCCATTGCTCTTAAGTTTGCTCAAGAAGGAGCCAAAGTTGTTGTGGTAGACACTAATGAAGAAATGGGGCAAAAAACTTCTGATGTGATTAAAGAAAATGGTGGTGACAGTATATTTATTAATGCGGATGTGGCTAATTCAGATCAAGTCCAAGTAGCAATTAAAGCCAGTCAAAAAAAATATGGCAAATTGACCTCACTAGTCAATTGTGCGGCTTGTTATGCAGGTAAAATCTTTAACACGGTCGTGGACACATCAGAAGAAGATTGGCAACGTGTCATGAATGTCAATCTCAATGGATACTATCGGTTCGCTAAGTATGCCATTCCCTTGATGCTGAAAAGTGGTGGGGGGACTATCGTCAATATTTCTTCAATGGCTGCTTTTACCATCGTGCCAAACTTTGCAGTTTATGCAGTCTCAAAGGCGGCTATCAATGGTCTAACTAGAGTGTTGGCTGTTGATCATGCCCCTCAAATTCGGACTAATGCCATCTGTCCGGGCTTTGTGCGCATCGCCAATTCAGAAAACAATCGCTCTCCAAAAGAATTGAAAAAATGGCTTGATGATACCGTCAAAGATTATCCACTTGGGAAAGTCTGTAGTGTTGACAATATCGCTAATATTGCTTTATTTCTATCGAGTGACGACTCTTTCTATATCAATGGTGAATGTGTGAAAGCTGATGGGGGTAGATCAATTGCTGACGCTCACGATTTTTAATTAATCAAAGCATATTTGTTTTTTCTACACTTTACGTCAGAAATTGGGAGTAGGCTTGGCTGATGAACTATTAAATTATTCTTGTTCCCCAAATTTAACCTATTTTGGGGAGTGTGAATCCCCATAATTGACATTATTTGGGGATTGTTGTGTTTTTTAATATGCCCTCCTAAAGAGCGCAATGTGGTCGAATTTGCCAAATTAGTAAGGAAACGTAATAAAAAGCCGTTCCTCATTTTTTAATTTTGACAATTTGTTCACTGCCTTATGCTATTTTTTTAGGATTATTTTAAAGTGAAGACTTTTTCTGTCCCGTCAACAACAGTGCCTTCTTCAACTGACTTACCTTCAATAAATCGTTTAACATCATCTAAATTCTTGGCGTGGGTAAAAAGTATTTTATAAGGATCAGCCAAGTTACCTAGGATGTCCGTGGCCACAGGATCAAATGCCCAGTTCATACCAGGTTTCCAGTGTTCTTTACCCTTTGCCAGGATGCCACGGTCTATAAGCGAGCCAATACTTGCGGATACAATTGGTTGAGCATCCGGATTAACTTTAGGATCTTCAGTAAAAATATATAAAACATTAGACAAAATTACAATTATGGGTTCTAGGCCTTGATCCTTGAAAATGGCCGCGGTTTCCAATGCTACCGCATCTGTGGATTGGCCAATCTGCAAGCCACCCAGGGCTATGGCGAACTCGGCATTGCCACTAATTATTTTTTTAGCTTCGTCTGGGGAGGTTGGTACGCTGGGGATAACACTAAGGCCATGTTTTTTGGCTACTTCGCCCATCTGCCACGCGTGTTGTTGAGTGGCTTGGATCCCAATCCTGTCTTTTTCGTCTGGGTCATTGCAGACTTTTTGGAGTTCCCTCACGCGTGGACCACCCCCAATAATGAAGGCTGCTCTGGCCATAGTAGCCATAATCAATGGGCCGATTTCTTGAAAAAAATCATCGAAGTATTCTATGTTGGCACCGTCCAAGTCTGTGCTGGCTGAACCGCCAAACTTGATTACGATTGCTTTTTCTTTGGACATTTTAAAACTTTTCTAGACTATATTTTATGGGAATTATTACGTGATTCCATCGTAATTTTAAAGTTATATAAGGGATCAGCTAAACGTGATAAGTCTAAACTAATTGAAAAAAAATGATATCATAACCGCTTTGGATGAAACACGAGTTTTTTACGGTTTAGGAAAAGTATCCCTTTCTTAAACACTTAGTCTATCATTTCTAGTTGTTAATAACTGCTTATAAGCGATCGGCGACATTTCTACTTAGCAGAAAAAGGGACATTTTCGCTTTGGGCTAACAATACTTGTCCAGATATTGACTAAATATGTTACTTGTTATAGAATTGCGCCTTATATTTGTAGAGGAAATAGTTGGGCAAAATGACAAGCAAGGGTCAAATCAATCAATTGGCAGTTATTGGTCTTGGTGGTCAAACTCAGGGTGAGTTAATTCCTGCCGCCCTAAAACTTTCCAGCAAGTGTCAAATTACAGCTATTTGTGATATTAACTATGACTTTGTTAAGCAGTCGCAGAAACTCTTAGCTGGTCAGGAATCTCCTGTTGAAGTTTTTCAAAATTATGAAAAACTTTTTAAGCAGGTTGATGTCGGCAAGCTTAAAGTAGATGGTATCATTGCCTGTTTACCTCATTTTCTATATGCAGATGTGACCAAAAAGGCTTTGGTTCGTGGCATTATGGTTTTTAAAGAAAAACCTTTTGCGATCAATTTAGCCGAAGCAAAAAAAATTAGCGCTTTGGCCCTCAAAGAAAACGTCCAGATTTATACGGTTACTAAACGCCAGTTTTATCCATCTTATAAAAAGGGGTTGGTGTTACTGCGCGAGGGAGCGATCGGTAGCCCGTATCTTTATAGTGCCCGGCATTTTATCCCCCATGGAAATATATACGAAGGCTGGCGTAGCAACTCTGAAGCGGCCGGTGGCGGCGTACTTATAGATATGGGTTATCATCTTTTGGAAGTAATTTTGCGCTATTTTGGAGATGTGACTCAAGCTAACCTTCACTGGACTAATACGGCCAGGCCGGATTACAGTTATGAAGTTGAAGATACTGCCATTATCCATAACTGGCATCCGATCGGCGTTCAGGGTGTGTTCCAGATGGCCGCCTTGAGCGGGCCAAAAGAGGAAAGCATTGAAATTCGTGGGGTAAAGGGAAGGTTGGTGGTGACAAAATCTGATGTGCGCCTTTATGATATTTTTGGAAAAGAAATCGAGAAATACGAATTTGAGACTGATGGCGCGGTAGCTACGGCCGAAGCCTTAGAACTATTTCTGAGTAACAATAAATCTGTTTGGACCCAGAACATTTCCCACAACATGAAAATTATGCGTGTGCTTGATATGGCATATAATGGAAGGTATTCATGATCGGAATAGCTTTGGTTACGGGTGCAGGCGGAGGTTTGGGAACGGCAATCTGCAAAGTGTTGGCTAAAAAAGGTTTTAGGATTATTGCTGTTGATTTACTCGAAGAAGAGAAGCTCAAGAATCAGCTATCAGAAATTAGGGCAAGCCTAGAATTAATTTTCGGTGGCGTTGATTTTTCCAAACCTGAAGTAGTGACTGCAATAGTGGAATCATTTCTGCCCAATAAAAATTGGACAGTATTGGTTAATAATGCCGGCATAAGCATTGGTGGCAAACTGATAGATGGTACACTTGAACAATGGAACGCAATGATGAACGTAAATTTGACCGTGCCATTTGTGTTAAGCCAAGCATTCGTCCGTAATGTAAATAAGACCGGCGGTGGCGGGTCAATCATAAACATTTCTTCAATGGCAGGTATTATTGGGGCAAAGAAACCAGGTTATGCCGCTTCAAAAGCCGGTTTAATTGGGCTTACCAAGGCTGTGGCAATGCAGGTTGGGCCCAATATCCGCTGTAACGCTGTTTATCCTGGGGCAATGAACACGCCAATGACTGCAGATTGGGACCAGAAAACCCGGCAGGCAATTGCCAAAAACACCCCAATCGGTCGAATTGCCGAACCTGAGGAGATAGCCCAGATTGTAGCCTTTTTGGCTGATTCAGAACAATCAGGATTTCTGACAGGCGCAATAATTAATGCCACCGGTGGTCAATATCTTGGACAATAAGGTCTTTAGGTCTAAGCCCATAGCAACATCCAACTACTAATTGGAGAAACAATGCTTCAGACTTATCAACACATTTGGCTCTGTGGTTTGGCTGCTTCCGGCAAGACCACTTTGTTGCAGTGGCTTCACAAAAAATACCCATCTGTTAATTTTCTCAATGACTCGCAGGAAACTGTTGAATTTATCCGTAACGACACCGAGTGCAAACACCACACTAAGCCATCTTTAGACACTTTCCTTCTTATTGATTCTGTGGTTGCTCATTACAGCGTTAAATCTCTAATTGGAAAAGTTGCCAGCTCAAATCAAATCAACATAATTGAACTTTCCAGAGGTTGTGACCAGAAAAAGGTGGTTGATTTTTCCTACAGCTACCTGTTTTCACAGCTGCCAGAAGAAATTATGAGAAATTCACTCTTTGTTTATGTCTATAGCCCATATGCCTCAAGGTTAAAGAGAAACAGTAATCGATCGTTGCTACCCAAAAAAAAGTTTAACGTATTTTCTTCATTTTACTGTCCCGAGGAAGCAATGGAGCGCTTTTTCCAGTCGGATGATTTTTTTGAAGCTATAAAAGATCACCCCGTTGATTCCTTAGTGCTCTCAAATATTTACTCACTTGATGATTATTACAGCAAGATAGGGCAGTTATTTAGAAGTTGATTATGGCAATCAGGCACGCAACCCTTCCGCTTTGGCAGGAAAAAAATAGTGAGCAAAAACGCACCTATTTGGAACAGCTATGGCATGACTTGACAATCTATGCGCGACATAAGGAGTTTGAGTTGGAACAAGGCAGTGGCATAAATTTTATCCGAAGCAACGAAACTACCCTTAAGACAATTTTAAACATGTACCGGAGAGTGCTTTTGAAAGAGACTGAACAAGTCAAAAATATTCTCAAGTCCCATCCCGCGGCTGATAATAATGAAGAGGAAAGTATCAAAAAAACTCTTTCTTTATTGGAAAATAATCCCAATCTTTTTAATATGAACTGCGAGCCCGGCCATTTTACCGGTTCGGCATTGGTGGTGGATGCAACTTCCGGCATTGTGCTTTTGCACTTGCACAAAAAACTAGATAAGTGGTTGCAGTTTGGAGGTCACGCTGAATATGAAACCAATCTCTTTGATGTTGCTTTGAGGGAGACGCAAGAAGAAACTGGGTTGGCCGATCTTTTTAATATGGCGCCAGATGATCAGGCAAATCGACCAATTGATATCGATGCTCACCTCATTCCGGCAGGCAAAGGCGAACCAAAGCACTGGCACTTGGATTTTCGCTTTGTATTGGGGACAAATTCTTTGGGAAAAGTTTCGGTTGATGGGACACAGGAATCTGAAAATTTTGAACGCTTCGAATTTGATCGCGCAATTGCTTTTGTGGGCAAAATTGACCAATCATTAAAGCGCCTAATTCAAAAAGCCAAGAAAATTTGCACTTGATTTTATAGCAAATTTCAAATGCCCTCGGCCTCTTGAGGTTAATTCTCAAACGGTGAATTATGTCTATTTCGGCAAAAAAACCATTGTAGCCATCAAAAATCATCATCTCCGCTACACTTTAGGCAAGAAACGGAGAGTAGGCTCTGACCCATGATTCAAACGAATCGGGTGGGGCAGTGGTCTGGACTGGAACGGCAAGCTTTAGCTTGGTTACTGATGGTGGAGGGGATTGGTCAAACTCGCTTACGACTTATAATCATGGCTCATAGAAAAGGCGAAGTTGACCTGGTTAATTTGTGGCGCCAGCCGGCAAAATTAGCCAAACTGCTTAAGTTAGAAAAGATTGAAGAATCGGTTATAAAGTTGCAGAGTGAGTATACACCAACCAAAGTGGGGGAGTGGCTATCACAGCAACAAATCCAAATCATCACCGAAGAGGATATAGTCTTTCCGCCTTTGTTAAAACAGATTCATGAACCACCTATGATGTTATTTTTCCAAGGAGTTTTGAATGAGAGCTGGTGGGGTTTACCGGTGGCAGTAGTGGGTAGTCGTCACATGACTGAGTATGGCCGGATGGCCACCAATAGTTTGGTGGCAGAATTAGTGGACCTGGGAGCCACGATTATCTCTGGTGGTATGTACGGAGTAGACCTTGAAGCTCATCAAACTGCTATCAAACATCAAGGTAAAACAGTTATTTTATTGGGTCATGGTTTTGGTCATGTTTATCCCGATTGGATTCAACCTAAACATCAAGCAATTCTAGAGGGCGGGGGAGTTATCATGTCTCAATTTGCCCCCTTGACCGCTCCTTCCAAGGGCAGTTTTGTGGCTCGCAATCGCTTGGTAGCCGGTATGTCGCAAACAGTTTTGGTGGTAGAAGCGGCTATTAAATCTGGTACGCACCTAACAGTTGAGTTTGCTTTGGAAGAAGGTCGGGATGTGTGTGCAGTGCCAGGACCAATTAGTAATCCTTATAGTCAAGGTACTAAGTGGCTGATCAATCAGGGGGCCAGATTGGTGACTTTGGGAGCTGAGGTGATTTCTCCAGAAACCAGTTTTGATTTCCCCGGTTTGACTAATAATTCCAGCACCCCAGTCAACCGCATGAGGCATGGTTTGATTAACCCGGAAGGGCGAAGTTTGGGTCACAGCGACAATGATATTAAGCCGAAGTCGTTGGGTCCCCCCAACCCTCATCAGCAGAAGAAAAAAGAGCCTTCACTGCAAACTAAGTTACTGGATTTACTTGAAGCTCAGCCACTGAGTGTCGACCAAATCCTCCAGCTACTGGGCGAAACAACCGGCAGTCAGCCACCTGTAGGATTGAGCCAAGTTTTGACAGAACTAACCCAGCTGGAGATGATGGGTCAGGTGGCTAGGTTTGGTCAGTATTATCGAAGTGGCTAGTAGCTCCAACATTTTTTGCTAGCAGTCTTATATGTAGTGGGTTCAATCCGGCTTAAGGTGTGTTATATTCAATAGACTTTCTGCGAAATAAAAAACGGGTTAATTATGTTAAAATTTTACTTCATTTTGGTTATTTCGCAGAAAGTCTAATACTCATGTGGTTAGTTATTGTTGAATCTCCTACCAAAGCTCGTAAACTAAAGTCATACTTAGGTACTGATTATCAGATCGAAGCATCTGTGGGTCATGTTCGAGATCTAGCTAAAAATAAATTAAGCGTGGATGTGGAGCATAACTTTGCTCCAGAATACCAAGTTTCCGAAGACAAACAGGATGTGGTTGATAAGCTAGGCAAACTGGCCAAAACTTGTCAGGGCATTGTTTTGGCAACTGATCCGGATCGAGAGGGCGAGGCTATTGCTTGGCATCTTCAGCAGCTTCTCAAAAAAAAGGTCAAGTTGTTTAAACGGGCAACTTTTCATGAAATCACTAAATCGGCAGTTCTGGAAGCCATTGCTAAGCCAGGAAAAATTAAACTTGATTTGGTTGACGCACAGCAAGCTCGGCGGATTTTAGATCGATTAGTGGGTTATCAGTTGTCTCCAGTCTTATGGAAAAAAATTCGGCGAGGTTTGTCGGCAGGTCGAGTTCAGTCGGTGGCTTTGAGGCTGGTAGTTGAGAGAGAGCGGGAGATTGAAAGTTTCAAACCCCAAGAGTATTGGGAAATTGATGTTAAGCTGGCAGTAAACTCAAAAGAGAATTTTCTAGCCCGTTTGAATCGGGTTAATGGTAAAAAGTTTGAACCCAAATCCAAAAAAGATGTGGATCCAGTCATATCTGTAATTCCTAAGGCTATGTACCAGGTTTTGAGTGTTGACCAGAAGCAAAGACAACGCTCTAGCCTGCCTCCTTTTACTACCTCAACTCTCCAACAATCGGCGGCCAATCGCTTGGGCATGAGTAGTCGCCAAACCATGCGTTTGGCTCAAGATTTGTATGAAGAGGGTTTGATTACTTATCACCGAACCGACTCGGTGGCTTTGTCTCAATCATCGCTCAAAATGGCTCGGTCACTCATCAAGACAAAGTATGGAGAAGCTTACTTACCTTTAGAACCCAGATACTTTAAGACTAACAGCAAGAATGCCCAAGAGGCCCATGAAGCTATTAGGGTGACTGATGTGGCAGTCATTTCTGAATCAATTGATAGTCAAACCAAGTTATCCAGCCGGCATGCCGGACTTTACGATTTAATTTGGCGCAGGTTTGTGGCCAGCCAAATGAACCCAGCTATTTATGATCAAACCAGCATTGAGGTTGAGGGTCAAGTTAAATCAAACAAGGCTGGCCAACCTAAAAAACTTCAACTCAGAGCCAATGGTTCAACTTTGGTTTTTGATGGCTGGACCAGGTTATTTAGTAATCAAGAAGATGCCATTTTGCCTGTGGTCAAGTTTGGTCAGGATTTAAAGTATTTAGAACATCTATCAGAACAAAAATTCACCCAGCCCCCGCCCAGATACAACGATGCTTCTTTGGTCAAGGAACTGGAAAGTCGAGGCATTGGTCGACCTAGTACCTATGCCAGCATTATTTCTGTGATTCAGGAGAGAGGTTATATTGAGCGCCTGGAAAAAAAGTTTTTTGCCACAGCAGTTGGTATGACGGTGTGTGATTTTTTGGTGAAAAACTTTCAAGAGCTGATGGAGTACGAGTTTACAGCCGAGATGGAGGAAGATTTGGATGCCATTGCCAGAGGAGAGAAGAAGTGGCAGAAAATAGTAGGAGTTTTCTATCAGCCATTTCATAAGTTAGTGGAGAGTGTGAGCAAAGATGCCGATCGGGTCCAAGTTCCAGTCGAAAAAACTGGCAAAAAATGTCCTGATTGTGGTAAAACTGAAGCCGGTGAAGTAGTCATCCGGACTGGCCGATTTGGTAAGTTTTTAAGCTGTAGTCGTTTCCCAGAATGTAAGTACACCCAAAATATTGTCAATAAAGTTAAGGGAGTTAAGTGCCCGTTGTGCAAAGAAGGAGATGTGGTCATCAAGCACTCCAGGTGGGGTAGTCAGTTTTACGGTTGTGGTCGATATCCAGAGTGTGATTGGGGAAACTCACGACCACCTAAAGTGGGAGATAGAGTCACTAAAGCCCAGTGGAAGAAAGTCCAAGAAGCTAGGGCTGAGCGGAAAACCAAACGAGAAAAAGACATGCAAGAACAAGAAATACCTGCCAAAAAGAAGAAGTAGACAACAAAGTATTATGAAAGTCACACTTTTCGGAGCGGCTTTTGACCCTCCTCATTTGGGACATCAAAAAATTGCGTCCACTCTGTTGAAGCAAAACTTAGCTGAAGAGGTTTGGTTGTTGCCAGTTAAAGACCACGCTTTTGGCAAAGAAATGATCAGCGAAAAACATCGATTAGCTATGTTGCAAACTTTAATTAAGCCAAAGGTCAGAATTGAGACTTATGAGCTCGATCAAACTACGGCCAGCATTACTTTTAACACCTTGCGTGCTCTGAGAGCCAAGCACCCCAAACATGAGTTTTCTTTTTTGATTGGGGCGGATAATTTAGCTCGTTTTCATGAGTGGGATGATTATCTGATTATGTTGCAAGAATTTACCTTTTTTGTTTATCCTCGTGCTGGTTATGAATTAAAGCCACTTTATTCTGGCATGGAGGTTCTGACTGGCGTTAAGGAAATTGATGTGTCATCAACTCAAGTCAAGGAATGGGTCAGACAAGGTCGGTCAATTAAAAACTTGGTTTCACCGGCAGTTGGTGAGTATATTGGGCAACACAAGTTATATGGATAACTAACAAGTCTAATTAAGCCAAAGATAATTGTGATATAAATGGCTAGAAGGAATCAGAAATTATGAAACGCAATATTGACCCCGCTTGGAATACCCAGCAGATTGAAACTTTTGTAAAAAAGACTCTTAGAAATACCTATAAAAAACAAGTGGTGATTGCAGTGTCTGGTGGTCTTGATTCGGCTGTTTGTTTGACTTTGTTGGTGAGAAGTTTAGGAAGCAAAAGCATCACGCCCGTGTTACTGCCATACTACGATCAGGACATGAGCCATGCCTGGCTCATCATCGACTGGAATAAAATTGACAAAAAACAAGTGGTTGAGATCAACATCGGTCAACCAGTGGCAGAGCTAGCTCGGATACAAAATATCTCATCGTCTCCACAGACCAAACAAGATGAAATCAGACTGGGCAACATGATGACCAGGGTGCGGATGATCTTGATCTTTGATCTGGCCAAAAAACTGGACGCCTTGGTTTGCGGCACCGAAAACAAATCGGAAAAGTACCTGGGGTATTTCACTCGGTTTGGTGACGAAGCCAGTGATTTGGAACCAATCCAACATCTTTACAAAACCCAAGTTCGAGCCTTGGCCCAACATCTGCGGCTACCGGCAATTTTTCTAGATAAACCGCCCAGCGCCGGTTTGTGGACCGATCAGACGGACGAAGAAGAGCTGGGTTTTTCTTACGACACAGCCGATTTGGTGCTGGAGCAGTTGATTGATGAACAAAAAAAACAGGGCAATGTTGTGGTAAAAGGCATCGATCAGGTTAAGGTGCGACAAGTGATAGAACGCGTGCGATCGCAGGAGTTTAAACGACAGGTGCCGTATAAAATTAGATGAATTCTTGCAAAGAGCTTGCATGGATTAGTTTGCCGGCCTTCTTATCTCGGTTGTATAAAGTGATAGCTTTTAAGATTTTATCAAGTTCAGTCTGTTTGGCCTTTTGGAAAAGATCTTCCGCTCTGGCTAGACTCATAATGACCACATCTGGTTTATTGTTAGTCATCACCACCACAGGACCATGTTGGGCCTGGTCAAAAACATCTCGGTAATGGCGCTGAATATCTTTAGTCGAAACAGTTTGAGGCATGAAGTTCATACTTACATAATATTATATGTATAACCTTATGTCAAGGACTGTCTGATAGTGATTCTTTGGTGGGGGCAAAGCCGACTTGAATGATTTGTAGCTTATCTCCCGCATTTGTTAAACCAACTTGGTAAATGGGTTTGCCCTGACTGGAAGCCAGTAGACCCAAAGTAGCATTGGTTTGTCTAGAAACAGCATTTTCTAAATCTGATAACTTTCTGACTTGATGATGAATTTCCAGATAATCTTGAAGTTCCGTCATGAGTTTTTTATCTCTGGCTTGATCATAAACAAAAAACTGATCTGGCTGATTTGTTTGATCTTGTTCATTCTTTTTACCCCAAGGTTGAATCGTAAACTTGTGACTGACTATGACTAATACACCCTGTTCCAGATGCTGTCTATCCAGCACATGATACAAAAACTGACCAGGATTTTGGGTTTGATAATTTCTAACAATTTGAATCAAATCCAGCATATCTTTGCCTGTGACGCCGTAATATTGACCCTCTGTAATTGCGGCATTAGCATGACCACAACCGACTTCAACTCCATGCCGGCCTTCGTGAGTGTCTGTGTGCCAACCGTATTTTTGACCCCGACTCAAGCGAAAATTGAGCACCAAATCAAAAGCAGTTTGTGGTTCAAAACCCAGACTTAAAAGAGCCATAGACAGCCCCAAATCAGCTCCTGGCCTGGCCAGCTCTCCACCGGCTTGCTCCGGAGTGTAGCCACCATCGACACAGATAGATGAGATATGGGTCGATTCAATCACGTTGTTTAAAACATGTTGGATGACTGCTGGGGGCACATCGCCGGCAGTTGCCGGCGGTTGAATTTTGAGCAGGTCAATGGAAAATACTTGTTTTTGATTGGTTTGATGCATAATTTCTTTTCTTGCAGACCAACTGCGAAATAAGTTACCGTTTCTCAAACTTTACTACCAGTCTATTGTATATGATCAAAATATTTCCATAATCTGTTTTGGAGCTTATGTTGCGCAAGTCCGTGAGTGGAATTGCCATACTTATAATAGACTTTCTGCAAAATAAGGGAAACGGTATTTATCCCTCCGGGGTGTGCGACTTGTTACGAGTGACAGCATGGATGATTTTTCAAAAGGGGACATTTCTACTTAACGCAAAGGGGACATTTTCGCTTTGTGCTAATACACGAAAGACGGAACTTGTGTTATTGGACAGATTAAGTTAGATTAAAACTGATGGTTCAACCAGTCGCCGTTGCCATTACAATGCGATTAGTTTGATAATTTATTATGACTCAAAAAGTGAAAAAACCTCAACCGCCAGACATGCAGTATCGTCAACTTCTGCAACTTGTTTTGGACCAAGGTCTTAAGTCCTACGCTCAACAAGGTACCAAAACCATCTCATTGATTGGGGCGTCACCTATGCGGTTTCGCTTGGCAGAGGGTTTCCCTATGATTACCGAACGCAACATGGCGCCAGTCCTCAAAAATGGCAAGCCCACAGTTTGGCAACAGGCTATTGCTGAGTTAACAGGCTTTATCAATGGAGCCCGGACTCAGCAGGAACTGGAAAAGTTTGGTTGCTTTTGGTGGCAACCCTGGGTGACAGAAAAGAAATGCGCCAAACGCGGTTTGGTTACAGGCGATTTAGGACCGGGTTCCTATGGAGCGGCTTTTCATGATTTTCCCACCAGTGAAGGACCAACTTATAATCAGTTTCAAAACATCTTGGAGCAGATGCGTCAACTGCCTCACTTAAAGACTCACTTCATCTCTCCCTGGATTCCTCAATACACCATTCGAGGAAAAGGTAAACAGCAGAAAGTGGTGGTCTGTCCCTGTCATGGCTGGTTACACTTGAGAATTTTTGGCAAAAAACTGATTCTGCATATGTTCCAGCGGTCCGGTGATCTGCCGGTGGGGGTACCCAGCAACATGGTTCAGTACGCGGCACTCACCCTGATGATCGCTCAAGTTTTGGATCTGGAGCCTTATGAATATGTTCACACAATTTCTGATGCGCATATTTTTGTCGATCAAGTACCGATGGTTAAGCAGATGTTAGAGAGAGAGCCAAAACCCCTACCCACCATGCGCATCAAAAAAAGCAGACAAAGGGAAAAAGACTTGTTTGCTTTTCGCTTTAGCGACTTTGAGTTGTTTGGCTATGACCCGCATCCGGGCCTCAAACTGCCGGTAGCAGTTTGAAGACGAAGTACCACTCCGCGATACTCACACTGTTGAGCTGGATTATCTCTAATATCTGCCAAGGCTTAGACAGCCAGCTCATCAATAGACTTGTGGTAGGATAAGACCAAGATTCAAATGGGCGTAAAAAATAGAAAAAAATGAACATCAGACAAAGAATCTTAAATGAAAGTCTAATGTTCTATTACCATCAGAAATAAAAATATGCTGGACAAAAAAATTAAACCCAAGAAACTACTTGATTTAGAGAACGCTCGGCATGACGATCAGCGAGAGTATATGAGAGAAATCATGGCTGATGGCGTTTGCCCATTTTGTCCGGAACAGATCAAGCATAAGTACAACAAAGAGCCAATTATCAAGGAAACCAAGTACTGGATTTTATCCAAGAACCACTGGCCGTACGCTCACACCCAACTGCATTTGATCGCTTTCTACAAAGAGCATGCCGAGAACCTGGTGGATTTAGATCCGCGAGCCGGTCAGGATTTGTTTGAGCTGATGCAGTGGGTGGATAAACAGTATGACTTGCCGGGCGGAGCCATAGCCATGCGGTTTGGCGATACAGATTATTCGGCCAGCAGTGTGGTGCACGTCCACGTCCATATTATTGTGCCGAATGTGAAAGACCCCAATTACTTGGATCAGCCGGTGCGGTTTAAGATTGGAAAAACTCACAAGTAAAGTTTGAGCTCTCAAGCGCGATTGGTTGTTTTAACTCAACTTGTTGGGTAGCGCTGGGTGATGGATCGTCTATCCTGCAGTTGGCGGGTGGAGGCCTTAACCTTGACTTGGATGATCTTGACGTTGGCTCGTTCCAGTTCCTCTTGAGCGTCCAGCACACTGTAGCCCTCGGCAAAGTACAGTTTTTTAATGCCGGCTGTAGCAATCAGGCGGGCGCAGTAAGGGCAAGGAAAAGTGGTGACGTAGAGGGCGAGTCCAGCTGTTTTTATGCCTTGTTTAACGGCTTCTGCCAGCACCGAACCCTCGGCGTGTTGTGAAGTGCCTATCTCGATAGCCACTCCGGTACTAGCCAAACTTCTGGGATCACCGTTAATGTATTGAGTTTGGGGTGAGGGAGTGTGGTAGTTAAAGCTTTCAAGTAAGACTTTGTTATCTTTGATGAGAACCGCTCCCACGTGGCGCCACCAATCGCTGGATAAGCCAGCCAGGTTAAACGCCCGCTGGATGATTGTTTGGTCAAACTCTGTCTGGGAAATTTGCAGTTTTGTTTTGACCGGCTGGATATCATCGACCCGCTTTTTGTCCCAGCGCAGGAAAACGGGCGAGTAGTGGGTTTCTGCCTGGGGCAGAAAGCGATCAATCACAATTTGGCTGATGTCTTCATCCGGAGTGATGACGCGCAAATCTTTTTGTTTTACCAGAGCGCGAAACTCTTTGATAGTGCGTTTGTCTATAATTTGACTCTTAAGTTGGGGATACAGGCAGGCGGTGATGGATTGGATTTGTTGTGGGCTCAAACTCCTAATCTCTTTTCTCAAGTAATCGAGTTGCTGATCCAGAGTTTGAGCCCACTGGGGATTGATAATGTATAGCTTTTTCGCGTCAGGGGCGTATTTGGTCAAAAACTCCAGGTAACCGGCATGTAAGACGGGCAGGTAGATGAGAATAATGGTCTTATTTTTAGCGGTAGATCTAGCCATACAAGTTAAATATTGCCTTAATTTTTTTTAAGCTGATTGACCAGTTCATCAATGGCAGTCTGGACTTTTTGAGCCAGTGCCTGGCTAAAATGTTGGGCAAAGCCAATTTGCAGTCGCCTTAATTTGGCGCTGGTGGAGGTGACAGCTTGGGGCTTGAGTACCATCACTTGGCCACAGATTTTTTCCAGTTGCTTGACTTGAGTTGGAGTATAAGTGCTTTCGGTGGTGATGAGGACATTGGGCTTGATGAGTTTGATTAACTGCCACTTGGGGGCGGAGAGGGGCTTGAGGACAACGTAATCAACCGCTTTGAGATGGGTCAACATCTCCAGTCGCTCACTTTCCGGTACCACCGGTCTTTCCGGCCCTTTACGAGTTCTGACTTTTTCGTCACTATCTACGCCCACAAACAAGATGTCGCCATGACTCTTGGCCGAAGCCAGGTAACGACCGTGGCCAATATGAATCATGTCAAAAGTGCCTTGGGTCAGGACAATGGACTTATTTTGGGCTCGTAACTTCTTGATCAGTGGGGGGACTTGATCGTAATCTAGGATAATTTGAGTTGTATTCATCTGCTGTGAACCTCAATTTTTTTAATAACTGCTACTTTGACTCCATTCAAGCGGTTTGAGCCATTTTACCCCATTTTTGAAAACTATAGGAGCAGATTTTGCATCGTTGCAAAACTTCCCTTAACCCAAAATGTTCAAAATATACTACAATTATTCAGGACCGACTTTGGTGTTGAAGTAATTATATCAGCCAAAAAACATAAATAGATAATTAAAGTATGATTCGAAAAATGGGCGAACAAGCAGACAATCTTATAGGCAACCGTACCATCTACGATGTGGGTTGGGGGGAGTTGGTGGGACGCAATCTGGTGGCCGGCATCAGTCGAGCCTTGGGTGGATTGTTGTTAAACATTGTGTTGATAGTCATTTTAGGTTCACTGGTGGCGCGTTTTATTTGGCCTCAACTCCAACCGGTGATAGAGAATCTTCGGCAATCTTACCAAACACTTTTTAAGTTGGAAGAGACTTTAAGCCGGCAGTCACAGACTGGAGGTTTGCCATTGGTAGGCGAGTCGCTCCAATTTGATATTCGCTCTCTCGGCCAGCCGGGTACAGAAACCAAGAGTCGGCAACTTGATGCTGGTCAGCTGGAAAATTTATTGTTCGGTAATTCCGCTCAATAGACTTGCCTTGCAAAATAAGCAACGACACCAGCGGAAAGTTGACACCTACTAGACTTGTCGCGAAATAAGAAATGAGTTAATTATGGATAGATTTTATAGCATTTTCGTTGATTCTGATGACGATAGTAGCCAATGCTGGTTGAGGAAGAACCAGCAAAGAAAATGCATAAAAGATGCCATAAGTAG
>JAHIVK010000057.1 GCA_018816385.1 Patescibacteria group bacterium | reverse complement strand
CTACTTATGGCATCTTTTATGCATTTTCTTTGCTTCTTCTTCCTCAAGTAGCTGAGGCTACTATCGTCATCAGAATCAACGAAAATGCTATAAAATCTATCCATAATTAACTCATTTCTTATTTCGCGACAAGTCTATTTTGTTGGCTGATAACTTGAATTTTAGAACTTGAGAAATCCAACGAACGGAGCGTACGAGATCAACACAATCAATTTTAGGTCAGTTCTTGGCTTGGAGCGAACGTCTCCGTGAGATGCGATTTCTCAAGTTAATTGTGAAGAATTTTGCCTGGAGCGAACGTCTCCGCAAACTAAATTTATTAAGTATGTATATCAGCTCGGCTTGGCAGATATAGTAAGCACAAAATAAATTTACCGCTTTTTTATTCAAGTCAAACTTACCAAACTTGTTTTGTGGGCACTATGTATCAGAAGTAAAATAATCAGAAGAAATAATACCCATCAAATCAATTACCTTTGCCTGTGATATACTACCAGATACACTTTTGAAAGGAGCACCACATGTTATGTCAATTACTAAAAAGAAAGCTGTAACTAAATCCAGCCAATCCACACCTAAGGTCAAGTCTGTGGCCAAAAAAGCCGTCACCAAAAAGGTGGTCGTTAAAAAAGTAGCAGTTTTGAAAAAACCAGTTTCAGTTCAATCAGAGGACTCGGTCACAAAATCAGCAACTGTTGTTAAAGAACCTGTAGCTGTGAGTGAAAAACAAGTGGTTGTCAGTAAAAAAGAAGTGTCTGTATCGGTTGAACCAACTCCAACCAAAACATATTCAGCCAAAACTATGGCCGACTTGATGGATCAAGTTGGTGATCAAATTGTCATCCCCAAGCGGGGAGATGTGGTAGTTGGTGTAGTGACCAACGTGGGTAAAAAAATGCTCCAAGTTGATATTGGCGCCAAGACAGAAGGCATCGTCACAGATAAAGAATTTGCCATTGCTCGCGACTATATCGTGGAGCTCAAGTCAGGTCAAAAGATTGATGTGATGGTTGTATCAGAAGAAAATAACCAGGGTCAAGTTATGCTGTCCTTAAAGCGGGCGGCGCTTGATTCCAAGTGGGACTTTTTCCAAGATGCTTTGGACCATAACAAAATCATGGACGCCAAAGGTCTCGAGGTAAACAAGGGCGGCTTAATTGCCGTCATTAACGGAGTCCGGGGTTTTGTGCCTTCCAGTCAATTTGGTAAAGCATTGGTTGGTAAGTTTGGCGAACTCAAGGGCGTGACTTTTCAAGTTCGGGCGATTGAGGTTGATCGGGAGAAAAATCGCCTGATCTTTTCCGAACGTCACGTTTCTGAAGCTGATGAACTGGCCAACAAAGAAAAAGCTCTCCACTTAGTTGATGTGGGTGGCTCTTATGAAGGCGTGGTTTCCGGTGTCATGCACTTTGGTTTGTTTGTGACAGTCGAGATTCCTGTGGAAAATAAAATTGTCGGTCACGTTGAAGGCTTAGTTCATATTTCCGAAATAAGTTGGGAAAAGGTGACTCATCCTAGGGATTATCACCGAGTTGGTGACAGAATTAAGGTTAAGGTTTTAGGAATTGATGAGAAAACCAACAAACTTAATCTATCCATCAAGCAATTATCTGATGATCCTTGGACTGGTATTGAAGATCGTTATCAATCAGGTACTACTTTAACTGGCACAGTTTCCAGAATTGAGAACTTTGGAGTTTTTGTCAACGTGGAAGAGGGCATTGATGGCCTAATTCACTCCAGTAAATTGACAGCTGGCCAGATCTTAACCAAGGGCGACACAGTCACGGTGCATGTGGAGAGTGTGTCTGCCACGCAAAAGAGAATGAGCTTAAGTTTGGTCATGACCGAGCTACCAGTTGAGTACCGCTAGGTTGTGCATCAACTGCTTGGGTCAACTGCTTGGCTCCGACTCAGATTTGCTACCAGTCTAACCTATCCAGACGTGGTATAATCACCCATCGTGTTGAGTTAAAAAGACCTCTTGCGAAATAAGAAACGAGTTAATTATGTTTAGGTTTTACTTCATTTTGGTTAATTCTGATGACGATAGTAGCCTCAGCTATTTGAGGAAGAAGAAGTAACTAAAATGTGTATCAAGAGGGTATTGATGGCTAAACAACGCATGATTGTGACTGATGATCAACTTCTGATTGATATGGACCTCCTGTTTAACGCTATTCGAGAAGCTGGTGGTGATTGGGAGAAAGTCGAACGAGATATGGCAGAATATTTAAAAGCAGTCAATAACATGGCCAAGTCAAGCTAATTTGTCCACAAAATTATGTTCAAAAAACCAGACCCTAAAGATCAGGCAGTGGAAGAAGTTATCATACCGCCTTCATTTGTATTAACTTGCGGTGATGAGGGCGTCCAGATTAATGTGGGGCGCAGATTATCCCTGATTGGGGTTGGAGTTGGTTTGGATGGGGCGGACAAAGTCATTGAAGCTCTAAAGAAATTGTTTAGCGGTATGAGACTGGCCGCTTCGGGGGAAAACGACTGGGTTAAAAATCAATTAAAACTAGACGATTGGGCCCAGACCGATGCCACTATGCAGAAGCAAGTAGAGGCTTTGGCAGACAAACACAACTTACTTTATGCAGGCTTTTTACCTTTTACCGATCCCAGGCAGTTAAAGCACGACATCAAGGGGCACATGGTCCGCCCCAAAAATGTGCATGTGGCTAGTAACATTTGTTTCACTTTGGGTGGGGGCGAGCAGACGTACAACTTAGGTCAATATCAAGTCAGCGCCGAGTGGTTGCACTTAGTAGATATCAAGTTGGCCAGAACAATTATTAAGACCCAACTTGAGTTTTATACCCAAGTCAGCGGTTTAAAGAAGTTGGCAGTTGTGATTGAAGAAGCTGGGGAATTGGACAAAAAAGTGATTGCCAAGAACAAGCAGATTCTGCAAAAAATTCTCTAGATTTTCAATCTTGTTTGTCATTTCCGCGTCCCATTTTGTACGTTTTTCACCAAACGTAATGATGGACATCATTTTTCAAAAGGGGACATTTCTACTTAACGCAGAGGGGACATTTTCTAAAAAACGCTAGCACAAAAACTAAATCTTGCACTCTTTCACTTGATCCATTATAATCACCTTTCTGTTCGGGAATTGACATTGCACTCCAGGTTAACTGGTTGCAATCCCTCGTCCTTCAAACAACAAAGAATGATAACTGATTGACCGCTGACCTGCCGGGCCCTTAGCTCAGTTGGCTAGAGCGCCACATTTGCAATGTGGAGGTCAAGGGTTCGAGCCCCTTAGGGTCCACTAGAAGGCTTGGGTTGAAAAGTTATCAGAAGAGACAAAGACTTTGCAGCTGTTCATGATATTCGTGGATAGCTTCTTGGACTGTGTCCACGCTCATTAACAAGTGAAGAACAACAACATTAAAGTTGTCAGTAAAATAGGCTTGTGTAACAGCAAGCCTATAATCAATTAATACTGAGATTTAAGAATTTTTAAACTAACGCAGATAGTGGATGCCTTGGCTTGTTTGGCCGAAGAAGGACGTTAACTCCACGAAAGTCGTCGGGGAGCCGAGTAAAGGCGCTTGATCCGGCGGTGTCCGAATAGGGTAACCTCGTCCCGCGAAAGCGGGATGGCCCCGCCTTTGGCGGGGGGGCAACTCGGGGAACTGAAATATCTAAGTACCCGGAGGAAAAGAAATCGAATGAGATTCCCTTAGTAAGCGACGAGCGAACAGGGAACAGCCTAAACCAGAATTTATTCTGGGGTTGCAGGACCTCAATATTGGACTGAGTCAATTTAGCAGAGCACCATGGAATTGGTGGCCAGAGAGCGTGAAAGCCGTGTATGCGAAAAATTGACTCTACCATAGAGTGTTCCTAAGTAGGTTGGGAGACGGCAAACTCCCTTCTGAATCTGGGGTGACCACACTCCAAGGCTAAATACCAAACAAGACCGATAGTGAACGAGTACCGTGAGGGAAAGGTGAAAAGAAGGGTGGAAGACCCAATGAAATAGATCCTGAAACTATCTGCTAACAATCAGAGAAAGTCCCGATTTATCGTGGATAATCTCGTGCCTATTGAAGAATGAGCCGGCGAGTTATTGTGTGTTGCAGGTTAATCCCTTCCGGGGAGAAGCCAAAGTGAAAGCGAGCCTGAATAGGGCGAACAAATGTAGCACATGATTGACCCGAAACCGGGTGAGCTAACCATGACCAGGGTGAAGTTCCGATAAAACGGAATGAAAGCCCGAACCGGTGTATGTTGCAAGATGCTCGGATGAGTTGTGGTTAGAGGTAATATGCCAATCGAACCCGGAGATAGCTGGTTCTCCCTGAAATATATTTAGGTATAGGGTCAGGCTAAGTTGGAGGGGGGTAGAGCACTGATCGGGTGTTTGGGACGCAAGTTTCGACACCTAGTCAAACTCCGAATACCCTTCAATGTTCCCTGGCACTCAGCATCTGGGAGCTAAGTTCCAGAAGCAAAAGGAAAACAAACCAGACTTACAGCTAAGGTCTCAAATATTCATTTAGTGGAAAAGGAAGTGTCATTCCTAAGACACCTAGGAGGTCGGCTCAGAAGCAGCCATCCTTTAAAGAAAGCGTAACAGCTCACTAGCCGTAGGAATAATGCGCCGAAAATGTAACGAGGCTCAAATGAATAACCGAAGCTTGAGGTTGTCATTCTCGATTTATCGAGAGTGGCAGCGGTAAGGGAGCGTTCTGTGTGCAGTGAAGGTGGCCCGTAAGGAGCTACTGGAGCGATCAGAAGTGAGAATGCCGGCATGAGTAACGCAATTGGGGTGAGAATCCCCGACTCCGTATGACCAAGGTTTCCGCACCCACGTTCGTCGTGTGCGGGTTAGGCGACCCTAAGGTGAGCCCTGCGTAGTGCAGGGGTAGCCGATGGATTACCGGTTAATATTCCGGTCCTTGGTACATTTCGTTTGACTTGGGGAGGAACGGTGTTGGATAACTAAAGAGGCGGTGTGAATCTGCCTTCGAAGCACTAAAGCAGTTGTAGTTGGCAAATCCGCCACAGCGTTTATCTGAAGTGTGATAGGACTTTTAACCCTTCGGGGAAGAGAGTTTTTGGCGATTTCAACATCCTAGAAAAGCTTCGCAGGAAGAAATGTATCAAATCGTACCGAGAACCGACACAGGTGGTTAGGTCGAGTAGACCAAGGAGCGCGAGAGAAAGTAGTTTAAGGAATTCGGCAAAACAGCTGGGCGTAATTTCGAGAGATGCCCTCCCTACCAAGGCGCAAGTTGAGGTAGGGCACAGCTAAAGAGGTGGGATGGACTGTTTACCAAAAACACAGGTCTGTGCAAACTCGTAAGAGGCAGTATACAGGCTGAAGCCTGACCGGTGCCAGAAGGTTAACTGAGTGGGTTGATTCCGATTTATCGGGATTGGCTTGCAAACGAAGCCCTGGTGAACGTCAGCAATAACTATAATTGTTCTAAGGTAGAATAATCGCTGCTTTAGTAAAACTTGGCTATATGCTGGAATATCTGAGAATCTTGAGCTAGTTGAGTTTGGGTAGTATTCGGGTTATAGTGGTAGTAATGCCACTCGACTCGATTATTCCAAATTCAACTGAAAATGCTACAAGTGCAGACAATCAGCAGGGAAGTCAGTTTCAAAAGGGTTGGATTGTCGGTTTTGTAGATGGAGAAGGATGCTTTTCAATTAGCATCTTCAAGAATAAAACAAGCAAATTTGGTTGGCAGATAATGCCAGAATTTGTTGTTACACAGGGAGCAAAAAGTTTGGATTCACTCAAATCGATTAAGCAATTTTTCGATTGTGGTCACATATTTATTAACAATAGATATGATAACCATAAAGAGCCAATTTATCGCTTCTGTGTCAGAAAAAGAAATGATTTACTCAATGTAATATTACCATTTTTCAAAAAACATCCTTTGCAAACCGCCAAACAACAAGATTTTGAAAATTTTTCTAAAGTGTTATTAATGATGAAGAATCATGAGCACTTAACTCGATTAGGATTGATATCAATTATCAGCCTAATGGGCAAAAAGATTAAATTAACAAAAAACCAATGAAATTTGATCCCTCAGAGACTACATGCCGAGCCCCCGCCAATGGCGGGGTGAAGATATAGTCCGAACCTAGTGGCGACATTAGGAGGGTGAAAATGTGTTCACCCTAGTTAATCAAATTAACTGTAACAAGCATTTTGAATATATAAAAAAATTTATATATCAATATATTTGAGCGAAGTTCCTCGACAGGGGACCTTAATAAGACATGTTCTATTTAAGGAAAACCTGGCTATATGCTGGAATATCTGAGAATCCGTTAGTACTCATTAGTGAGTAAAAATCTACACGGTGCAGACAATCAGCAGGAAACCAAAGATTTGAATCAAGTTTTAGGGATCCTCAACGACTACACGCCAGGCCCCGCTAAGCGGGGATGATATAGTCTGAGCTGCATGGCGACATGCAGATCTTGTTAGAAATAACAAGGCACCTAACATCAGAAGAAATGAAGTTAGGTAAGTAACCGAAAGGTGAAAGTAACACACTGTGTCGCTTAATTGGCGACCCGCACGAAAGGTGCAACCAGTCCCACACTGTCTTGAACTATTACTCGGTGAAATTGAGATGGCCGTGAAGACGCGGCCTACTGACGGCAGGACAAAAAGACCCCATAGAGCTTTACTGCAACTTGGCACTGATGGTTTAGTTGGAATTGTTTAGAATAGGTGGGAGATGGCCTCATTTATGCGGTCATCACCAGTGAAATACCACTCGTTTTATCTAGATTATCTCACCCGACCTGTCTGCAAACGGCAGGGGGGACACTGTCTGGTGGGTAGTTTAACTGGGGAGGTTGCTTGCTAAAGAGTAACGCAAGCGCGCAATGGTACTCTTGTCCCGGATGGAAATCGGGATGTATGTGCAATGGCATAAGAGTGCTTAACTGTGAGGCATACAAGCCGAGCAGATGCGAAAGCAGGTCATAGTGATCCACGTGCGTTTTGTGGAAGACGCCGTGCTTATCGGATAAAAGCTACCTTGGGGATAACAGAGTCATCGCGCCTAAGCGTCCCTAGCGTCGGCGCGGATTGCTACCTTGAATACACACATTGGGGTCTCTCGATAGTAATATCGAGATGCTGTTCTAGTACAAATAACTCAAATTTTGTAACTAGATAAACATGGGCTCATAACGGTGAACCCTTCACTGATGTCATCTCCTTGTAAGGTTGATGATATATAGTATGGCAACACCGTGGGAAGTCTAACGGAAGAACAACAATCTATCATTTTAGGTTCTTTATTAGGAGATGGATATATGGCGTGTAAAACCCACGCTTATTTAAAAATCGGTCACTCAATCAAACAAAAAGATTATGTAGACTGGAAATATAATATCCTATCTTCTCTAGTGAAAAGTCAACCAAAATCCTATTTGGGTAATGGCACTAGAGTTGGTTATAGGTTTTGGACCAAAAGCTTACCAGCTTTAACTCCATATTACAAAATGTTTTATGGAAGAAATGGTCAAAAACAAATACCAGACAATTTGGTATTAACGCCACTCGCTTTGAGCATTTGGTATATGGACGATGGAGCTCGCAACAGAGCTAGTTCATACTTCAACACTCAGAGTTTCACAATACAAGACCAAAAAAAATTGTTGCAAATACTTGATGCTCAATTTGGATTAAAAGGAAATCTAAATAAAGATAAAACTTATTTTAGAATTCGCTTATTTCAAAAAGATGCTCAACGCATGAAATCAATGATTAAACCTTTAATTCCTGATTTTATGTACTATAAACTTCCTTTTAGACCCCGTATCGACTCAGAGCTGGGAACGTAAGTTCTTTGGATGGCTATATTTATATAGTCATAACACGCCCACATCCTTCTAAATGAAAGTAGGATGAAGGTATAGTCAGGCTTTAAACGAAAGTTTAGAGATATTTCGCGATGTCGGCTCAAATTGGGCCCCTTTCGAAGTGATTTGAAAGGAAAAATTGGCTAATAACGGTGAAGCCCTCATTGAATTCGTATTTTCTTCGCTTTATACTGAAGATACGTAATTATCAACGGGTAATACCGTGGGAAGTCGAGGATGAATGTGTTTGTAACACACATCCTTTGACCCCGTAACGACTGATCCCCGCCATGGCGGGGTGAGATAAGAATCGCTTGACAAATTAATTTGTCAATAAAAAGAGTTCTTATCATACGCCGAACTCCAACTCGACGAAGTTGGATGATGATATAGTCTGCACTGCTAGAAATAGTAGATATATGTGCATCGCATCCTGGGGCTGAAGAAAACGATATAACTTCTTTCCCTACTGGAAATGGTAGGGTAATAAACGAGTCCAAAACGGTGAAGGCCTGGTGCCAAGGCGAAGAACTTGCAATTTTGCAGGTTCCAGGTACTATGGTTAATACCGTGGGAAAGACACTTTCTGAAGTTAATCAAGCATACATAGCTGGTTTGATAGATGCAGACGGAGCAATTATGGCTTCGATTGAGCATCATCCAGAGAAAAAATATAAGTTTCGCGTTCGAGTGATAATTAAAGTCACTCAAAAAAATCGTGAAGTACTTGACTGGTTATTGCATCAAACTAAAGTTGGAATTGTTTGTAAAAACAGAGAAATATATGACTGGATAATAAGATCTCAAGAAGATGTGTTTAATTTATTAAACAAAATTAAACCATTTGTTAGAGTTAAGAAAAAACAACTTGACTTAGCTTTAGAGATTCTAAAATTTCCAGCATTATCTTTTCAGGATTTACTGAATAAAGCTCGATTAGCAGATACTTTGGCATCATTTAACGTCAGATCCAAAAATAGACGTAAAAATTATGTGTCAAAGATCCAAGAATTTGTCTCCCGTAACGACTGATTGTTGGTGGTTTTGGTCACCAACTTGAGATAGGCAAGAAAAAGTATTGTCTATCACACGGCTCGTGCCTAAGTTTTCATTGGTGACAATGATAAATAAGGCAAAGGTATAGTCTTACCCCATCAGTAATGATGGAAGGTCGAGGTCCCAAGGGTTAGTCTGTTCGCCTATTAAAGCGGTACGCGAGCTGGGTTCAGACCGTCAATTTGGCGGCTCTGCTGAGTAATTAGCAGAAGTAAAACCGACTCATATCGGTGAATTCCTAAACATATTTTTTAACCTGTCATATGTTAGGATAATACCGAGGGAAGTTATGTTCCTGCATGTTATGCGTCAAGCATAACTGCCCAGGTGGTTCGTAACCATCTGGCCCAAAAGGAAGAACATTAACCCCGTAGAGACTTGTTTGGTTTACGATCAAACAGAGTTACGTTATTAAACGTAGCTAAAACGTCGGTCCCCTTTTTTAATAGACTTATTTCACAATAAGTCTAATACACACAAATTGCGCTCTTTCTGATTTATTCAGTCAGAGCAAGTGAAAAAGGGTGGTGGTATAGTCCATGCCCCTGGTAACAGCGGGAATTACATGCGTGAGACAGGTCGGCCTCTATCCGCCGTCAGCGTTAGAAGTTTGAGAGTTTTCGCCACTAGTACGAGAGGACCGTGGTGAGGCAATCCCTAGTGTTCCTGTTGTGGCTGTCAAGCGCACCGCAGGGTAGCTACATTGCTGTTGGATAACCGCTGAAAGCATCTAAGCGGGAAGCCACACTCAAGATTAAACTTCTCCATTAGACTCGTGGGAGACTACCACGTTGATAGGTCGTCGGTGTAAGCCTGGCAACAGGTTCAGCCTAACGATACTAATTGTCAATTGAAAAAATTCTTATATTAAAACTTTAATGTTAAACCCCCAGCCAGATCGGTCTGATTTTAATCAGCTCGATTTGGATGGGGCAGTTCTTCACTTGATTATGAGCGTGAACCAGTTGGCACATTGAATCAAATCGACTTGTTGCATCATAAAAGTGCTAGTATCGCTTTGCTAACTTTGCATCAAGCTTAATAAAAAGCGTCACGTTCTGGTCTCTAGAGCGGGGTGGAACCAACTCTTCCCTTCCCGAACAGAGTCTTGAAACGCCCTAGCGCCCACAATACTGCACTGGCAACGGTGTGGGACGATAAGTCGAGGCCAGAACCTGGCGCTTTTTTATTAGACTTGTCGCGAAATAAGAAATGAGTTAATTATGGATAGATTTTATAGCATTTTCGTTGATTCTGATGACGATAGTAGCCTCAGCTACTTGAGGAAGAAGAAGCAAAGAAAATGCATAAAAGATGCCATAAGTAG
>JAHIVK010000004.1 GCA_018816385.1 Patescibacteria group bacterium | reverse complement strand
TGAAGCAGATAGTGTTTTAGCTCTAGCTGTAACGGCTAGAACTCTGCCACCATCAGTCACAATTTTGCCATTTTGGTTTTTGGCTCCAGCTAAAAATACTTGAACTGACTTATCAGTAATTTGATCTAAACCCTTGATCTGGTAATTCTTTTGATATTTTTCTGGATAACCACCGGACACCATCACGACCGAGGTGGCAAAGCCTGGATACCAATCTAGTTGGTGTTTTTTTAGTTTACTCTCCAAACACGCATTGATTAAGTTAACTAAATCAGATTTAAGCAACATCAGTTGAGATTGGGTTTCGGGATCTCCAAATCTGGCGTTATACTCTAATACTTGAGGACCATCTGGTGTCAACATGATACCTGCGTAGAGTATGCCCCGATAAGTAATGCCCATTCTTTTAAGACCAACCAACGTCGGTTTGAGAATTGTTTGCAGGACCTGCTTCATCATCTGACTGTTGACAACTGGAGCTGGAGCGTAGGCTCCCATGCCTCCCGTGTTGGGACCCTGATCATCCTCCAACAAAGCCTTGTGATCTTGAGCTGGTAGAAGAGGTAGGATTGTCTGACCATCGGTTAAACAAATGATTGAAGCCTCCTGACCAAATAAACAATCTTCAATCACCACCTGAGTTCCTGCCAAACCAAATTTTTGCTGTTTAAAAATACTAGCTAAAGCTTGACGAGCTTGTTTTAACGTCTGGCAAACAAAAACTCCTTTGCCAGCCGCCAAACCATCAACTTTAATGACTAAAGGCAAAGCTCGCTTAATCACATGCTTGTTGGCTCCATCATAGTTATTAAAGACCTCAAATTTAGCAGTTGGAATTTGGTTTTGCTGCATAAATTTCTTGGCAAAGACTTTGGAGCTTTCTAGTTGGGTGGCTCTTTTTGATGGACCAAATATCGACAAGCCGGCTTTTTCAAACAAATCCACAATACCGCCAGACAGTGGGTCTTCGGGTCCCACTACAGTCAAATCAATCTGTTTTTTTTGAGCAAACTTGAGCAAACCAGCTAAATCATCAACTGCCAAATCCACATTCTCGCCCAACTGGACAGTGCCAGCATTGCCTGGAGCTATAAATATCTGTTTCACCTTTTTGTGCTGGCTAATTTTCCAAACTAAAGCATGTTCTCTGCCGCCATTACCGATGATTAAAATCTTCATTTTCAACCTTTCGGAAATAACTTGATAGCTGTTTCTTTGGCTTGTTGTAATATGCTTATGTTTTTTTGAGGTACAAGGGGTTTTAATGGCTGATGGTGTGTTTTTTTTCCTCTAGAAAATGCTTGCAAAGTCCGAATGACTAATTTGTGTTCCAGCAAAATTAAGACTGCCTGCGCCCGTTGAGTCATTTTTTTCAATAAGGCTTGATTATTTATCAATCCAGATAACTCAGATAGCGGAAACACATCGCCTAAATTCAATCTGTAAGTATCAAGCACTTGACCTTGGTCATACTTTTCGGTTATATAATGAATCGTGGCTTCTGTCCAAAATTCATCCGGTTTCAGGGTTTGAGTTTGATTGAGTAAGCTCAAATAAGCTAATCTGGCACAAGTCACTCGTGAACCATACATACCTTTGCCCCCAAAATCAGGCCGGCCTGGATCCAAAGGTCCTGGGTGTTGATTGATGATCCTGCCTTGATACTCATCAATAACTGCGGACGGAGTTAATGGCATCCAACCGTTTTGAGACACCAACTCAACTTGGTAGCTATGCAAAACTTCAAGCAGTTTGAAACCAAACACACTCTTATTGTCATTCCCCTCCCCTTTTGTCATTCCCCTCCGTAAGGAGGAGAATCCACTGGATCCCCGCGATTGGCTAGCGCCAGTCGCGAGGATGACTTGCATGTTGTCATTCCCCCCGCCCAAGCGGGGGGAATCCACCCCCTGGATCCCCGCTGGCGCGAGGATGACACGCGAGGGCGTGGGGATGACTACCACACAAGTCGGGACACCTAAGCGTTGAGCTTTCTCCAATCCTCCAGCTTGAGAGAGACTTGCAATCACTACTACGGGCTGAATATCTAGTTGACCCGATTGACTAGCTTTAATAATGGCTTCGGCCGTACTCCCACCGCCAGAAATAAGCAGGGCAGTGTTGGGTTTGTGTTTTTTCATCAAACTATTGGGTACTTTTTATTAAAACAACCAGTACATAATCCATGTTTAACACGACCAACGGCTTGCTTTAAGCCGGTCAATGATAAGTAACCCAAAGAGTCGGCTCCAATTTTCTGCATAATTTCCTGCCCAGTATGGGTCTGAGCAATTAACTCATCGTAGCGATGAACATCAATCCCCAGAAAACACAAGTTTTTAAAAGGCGGACTGGCGATCCGCAGGTGAATATTTTTAACTCCAGCTTCTCGAAGTAAGTGGATAATCTGAGTAATAGTCGTGCCTCGAACAACCGAATCATCTACTAACACAATACTTTTATTCTTTAAAAATCTTTGGAGGGGACTAAATTTGAGTCGAACTCCCAGGTCTCGAATACGTTGAGTCGGCTGGATAAAGGTCCGACCCACGTAACGACTCTTAATTAAACCTTCTTGAAAAATAATGCCACTTTCTTGGGCATAACCCAAAGCGGCGGCGGTACCTGAATCTGGCACACTAATCACATAATCAGCTTGGGCTGGATGTTCTCTGGCCAAAAGTTGTCCTGACTTGAGCCGAGCCGAATAGACTAATTTATTGTTAACTATACTTTCTGGTTTGGAAAAATACACATACTCAAAAATACAAAAGCCTCCCGATTTAGACTTTAATTGATGAAAGGTTTCTATACCTTTGTATGAAATCTCAATAAACTCACCAGGTTTTACTTCTCTGATGACGTGACCACCAACGGACTCAATGGCAGTTGATTCGGAAGCGATCACCCAACCCCGACCATTAATCTGACCCAAAATTAAGGGTCGAATTCCCCACCGATCTCGAACTACATACAACTTATTTTTAGTCAGGAATATTAACGAGTAAGCACCCTTGATTTGAGACAAGCCATTGACCAGTTTTTGTTTTAAATTTCGACCATGAGCCTCAATCACCAGTCGCACAATCAGTTCAGAATCGATTTGTGAGTTTAAACAGTGACCTTTCTTCAGTAATTCTTGCCTAAGCTCTGTATAGTTGGCTAGATTACCATTGTGTGATACGGCTAGAGGACCGTAACTAGAATCAAGTAAAGTGGGCTGGGCATTTTCAATGACCGAAGAACCGGCTGTAGAGTAGCGAGTGTGACCGATAGCTAATGCTCCAGCTAATTGTTTAATTTTAGTTTCGGTAAAGACTTGGTTAACTAAACCCATACCTTTGACCGAATTAACTTGCTTGAAGTCGGAACTAACTATGCCGGCCGATTCCTGACCTCGGTGCTGAAGAGCCAATAAACCATAAAAAGTTAAACGGGCCGCATCTTCTTGAGGTGCAAAAATGCCAAAAACACCACAGCTTTCTTGAGGCTTATTATCACAATCTGTAGCTAAATATGAGTCATCCAACAAGTTTATCCTTCTTGTCACACTACAAAAAAACGCTCCTTCAAAGAGCGTTATCAAACCTGATTCCAAATAAATCAAGAATTTTGTAATGTTTTACCTTATACTGCATGTTTGTTTCTCCAAAGGTTAAGGAGATATTTAACTGATAGACTTCATACTAAATGAAGTTAAGGATTGAAGTCAATGGCATAAAGTTGACTCAAGTCGCAATTTGCGAAACAGACCAATTGGCATCATCTAAGTAGTGACTTTGTCTAACTTACCTACTTTTACCGCTTGCTTAATTTCCATAGCTACTCGCTCACCCATTGATACCGGTCGACCAAATAAATATTCGCTGTAAGGTGTGTAGATGCTTCCCGGACTGCCTGGCATGCGCAAGGATAAATCAAATGTTATCAACTCTTCTTTGGGTGGACCTGGCACCAGCATTGTCTGCAAAGCAAATGGACCAATCATGCCTGGTGGAAATTCCTTAGCTAACGTCTTAATCAACTTCTCAGCCAAACTAAATGCTTTCTCCAAAACACTTTCCTTAACTGTACAAGCTAGATGACCTGCCTCTACATACTGAGGTTTAATGTACTTCAATATCTCCAACTGATCGCTGGCAGGCAAACTA
>JAHIVK010000056.1 GCA_018816385.1 Patescibacteria group bacterium | reverse complement strand
GGAATCAAACTTTGACGAATTAACAACTGATAATTATTATTACAAGCCTAATGGAGCCGTTTAATATTAACAAGTAAAAATACCCGAAAGATGACATTTCTACTTTGCAGAAAAGGCGACATTTCTACTTAGCACTAACATGTCCGAATTAGACTTGTCTTGTCATTTTAATTATGTTAAGAGCGTTTCAATATCTTTTTCGAGTTGTGAAGACCACTTGACGCCATAAGGTAAAGCCATGCGTTCAGGCTGTCCTCCATTGGGAATCAAGACGCTGACATGCTCATCTCCAGGGTGGCTTTTTAACAATTGACCCAGTTTTTCTAAAATTTCCCGTTTGGTTTTGCGAGGAATGAAGATTTCGTGCTGATCTTCTCCAATCGCCACCGAAGACTCAATGTTATCTGGTAAACTAATTTTTTCCACAACTAACTGCAGTTCTTCGTCTCGGTAATCGACCTTGGCTTTAAGCAGGACGACCGAATCTTCTTTAATGTCTGAACCAGATTGGTTATAGATTGTAGGAAAAACTACAAACTGGATTTTACCAGTGCTGTCCTCCAGCTCTCCAAATGCCATCAATTGATTAGTTTTTTTGGTTTGAACTTGTTTCCAGCGAGTCACCACCCCGCCAAATAAAAATGTGTGATTGAGATGAAGTTCTCGATCAATATCACCAATTTGTTTGGTGGCTCTTTGACTAACTGCTTTCAAAGCTTGAGCCATGGGATGCTGAGTTAAAAACATACCTAGTAATTCTTTTTCAAATGACAGCAGTTCTGGTTGAGGATACTCTTCAAGTTTGGGAAAAGTATCTTGAATGTTGGTGGCGCCCGTATCAACTCCCGTAAATAAAGTCTCTTGACCATCAACTTGACTTTGGAGACTGGTAGCTTGTTTGCGAATGGCTTCCAGATTTTCCAGCATACTAGCTCTAGTGCCGTATTCGTCCATGGCTCCAACTTTGATCAAGCATTCAAGAGAAGTTTTATTTACCTTTCTGCCATCAGTTTCATAAACAAACTGAGTAAATGATTTAAAACCACCTTTCATTTTTTGGCGTGTCTGGAGAATGTTATCAATGGCCGCAGAACCAATGTGTTTAATGGCATTTAAACCAAATCGAATACCTAGTCCAGTTAAAGAACCTTTGACTTTTTCAATCGTAAAGTCATCATCAGAATGATTAATATTGGGTGGCAGAACTTGAATCCCCATCCGCCGGCACTCTTCAATAGCTACCGAAACTTTGACATCTCTATTTTGGGAGCTGGAGGCCGACTCAACACTCATCAGGGCTGTCATGTACTCAACTGGATAGTTGGCTTTAAGATAGGCAGTTTGATAAGCGATCATGGCATAGCTGGTAGCATGAGCTTTGTTAAAACCGTAGTTAGCAAAGGCTTCAATGAAGCCCCAGACTTTTTCTGCCACTGTCTGCTGATAACCATTTTTGACGGAGTCTTTAATAAAACGCAGGTGATTTTGATCTAGCAGTTTCTTTTTCTTTTTGCCAATAGCCCTTCGCAAAATATCAGCCTCGCCCAGGGTATAGCCAGCCATGGTGTGAGCAATTTCCAGAATTTGCTCTTGATAAACCATGACTCCGTAGGTCTCTTTTAAAATGTCGATCAAAGTATCATGTGGGTAATGAATAGAACTGGGATTATGTTTGCCTTCAATAAATTGAGGAATCAGGTCCATGGGTCCTGGTCTGAATAGTGCCACCATAGCTGTAATATCGGAAAATTGATTAGGTTTCAAAGACCTAGCTACTCGCCTCATACCGGCCGACTCAAGTTGGAAAACACCCATAGTATGGCCTTCAGCCATGATCCGATATGTCTTTTTGTCATCAAGAGGAATCTCTCGGATGTTTAGGTCTATTTTTTTATGGACTTTTATCAGCGAAAGTGCGTTTTGAATGATAGATAGGTTTCTTAAACCTAGGAAATCAAACTTTAATAAACCAATAGCATCATCACTGATGTTGCAATCGAGAGCATACATATCATATTGGGTAATTGTTTTACCTGATTTAGTATCAACTTGAGTGGGAGTGTAATTAGGTAGAGCTTTATCGGTAATAATGATAGCTGCCGCATGAACACTGGAGTGGCGAACCACACCTTCAACTTTTTTGGCCAGGTCAATTAAACGCCTAAACTTGGGTTGTTGGTAAATTTGAATTAATTCAGGAATGGTTTTGACTGCTTGATCTAGGGAAACTCTTTTACCTGGTTCGTTGGGAATTAACTTGGCAATTCGATCAGGGTCTTCGTAGGGCAGACCTAAGATTCGACCGATATCTCGAATAGCTACCCGAGCCTCCATCTTCCCAAAAGTGATAACGTGACCAACGTGGTCTGCCCCGTACTTATCCGAAACGTAGGCAATCACCTCATCTCTGCGATCGTCTGCAAAGTCGATATCAATATCGGGAGGAGTCGGTCTTTGGGGATTTAAGAACCGCTCAAAGGCCAGGCCATGCTCAATAGGGTGAATATCAGTAATGCCCAGCACATAGGAAATCAACGAACCGGCGGCCGAACCTCTGCCTGGCCCGACTCCAATACCCTGCAGTTTGGCCCAGTTAACAAAGTCTTGAGTGATTAAAAAATAAGGTGTGTAACCCTTATCAACAATCACTTTCATCTCGTACTCTATCCGGTCTGTATATTCTTTGGTTAATTTGCCTAGTTTTTTTTTGGCTAAACTGAAGGTTAGTTGGCGAAAGTACTCGGCTTCGGTTTGACCTTCTGGTATGGGGAAGTTAGGAAAAATGAGTTTACCGGTGGGAATTTCCACATTACATCTGTCTGCCACTTCCAGAGTGTTAGAGATGGCTTCTGGATAATCTTTAAATAACTCCATCATCTCGCCAGTTGATCTTAAATATAGATCTGGAGAATCCATCAGGCTCATTCTGTCTTTATCCGACATCAACTTTCTAGTTTGGACACAAATTAAGGCGTCTTGAGCTTCGGCATCCTCGGCTTCTAAGTAATGAACGTCATTAGTAGCTACGATCTTGATTCCCAGCTGACGGGCAATTTTAACCAGTTTGGGATTGATGGTCTGATACTCTTTGATGGTGGGGTGATTCTGAAGTTCAATATAAAATCTGTTACCAAACACATGGCTGTACTTTTTGAAGAGTTCCAGAGCTTGGTCATCTTGACCATTTTGCAGGAAGCGGTTAAAGCGACTACTCAAACAGCCGGACAGCACAATCAAACCCTCATTTAGTTCAAATAACAGTTCGTCGTCAATGCGAGGTTTATAGGAAAAGCCTTCTGAATTAGCTCTAGACACTAACTGCATTAAGTTTCTGTAGCCCTTGAGATTTTGAGCCAAGATAGTTAAGTGAAATTGATCGCTACCCATCTTCGTTTGTTTATCGGTACGAGAGTTTTGAGCCACGTAGGCTTCCAGACCAATGATGGGTTTTATGCCGGCTTTTTTGGCGGCATTAAAGAAATGCAGACTGCCGTACATAGCGCCGTGATCGGTTAAAGCCAGGGCTGGTTGACCAAGAACTTTAGCTTTGGCAACTAGCTCTGGTAGATGGCCCAAGCCATCAAGTAGTGAGTACTCACTGTGAACGTGCAGGTGAACAAAATTTGGATTGACAGTTGCCATTAACGACTATCTTAGCAGACATGTTGGTTTGTTTGACACAGAAAACTAAAAAAGCTCAACGAGTTGCCATCCTATTTCGCAAAAAGTCTACTGTTGAGGGTGCCAAGGCAAGTGAATATGCCCGATGATCAATTATTTAAGGTCCGGCTGATAGCTTGTGAAACCTGCGCTATATCCGCTCCACTCACAACCAAAGTTTTGACTTGGCCGATGAAAAATCCCAGCAGTTTTTTTTCTCCGGCCAGATATCGCTTGACTTCTGCCGGATGATCAGCCAACACTTGGTTGATAACTTGAGTTAATTTCGTTTCATCAACTTGCTCTGTTTGAGTTTGGTTGAGAAAGCCAGCCATCACTTGATCGGCGGTAATTTGGGGTGTGATTATTTTCTGATGGTTGATGATCCAAACAGCTAGCTTATTAAGCGCTACTTGCTTCTCTTGAGCTTTTTGCCAAACTTTGTCCAATAGTTGAGTTTGCGAGATAGAAATTACTAGTCTATGAATTAATTGAGGATCAAGACCAAATTCTTTTTGCCATCTGGCTAAAACTTGGTTTGGCAGTTCCGGTAGACTGGCTTGCAGGTGTTCAGCTTGAATGGGTGTAAAGCGAAGGGGGGGGATATCCGGCTCGGGAAAGTAGCGGTAATCGGCGGTCGTTTCCTTAGTTCTTTGGGAAAACGTTTCGCCTTTGACAGCATCAAAACCTCTGGTTTCTTGAACAGGAGCTTGACCCTGATCCAGAAGTTTGGCTTGTCTAACTTCTTCAAAATTGATAGCTTGTTCTAAGAATCTAAAAGAGTTAATATTTTTCACCTCAGTTTTATAATCTGGCAGTTGCCCATCAGCAGATAATGACACATTGGCTTCAAGTCGCATGCCTCCCTGCTCCATATTACAGTCGCCAATGTTGAGGTAGCGAATCATCTGGCGCAGGGTCTGAGCCAGCTCTTTGGCTTGTTCGGCAGATTTTATGTCCGGTTCAGTCACGATCTCGACCAAGGGTACTCCCCCTCGATTAAAATCGACCAACGACACTTTTTTGCCCTCAATCGTCTTGTGGAGGAGTTTGCCGGTATCTTCCTCCAGGTGAACTCGAGTAATAGCCACTCTGCCCTGACTGGTTTCGACCCAGCCGTTATAACAAAACGGCTGATCATACTGGCTGATTTGATAGCCCTTGGGCAGATCAGGATAGAAGTAGTGTTTGCGGTCAAACTTGGAGAACAGGCTAATCCGGCAGTTTAAAGCCAGGCCCAGCATGATAGTCCTCTCAATCGCTTGTTTGTTGGCCACCGGCAGACCGCCTGGCATACCTAAACAAACTGGACAAGTGTAAATGTTGGGTTGCTGGGCGCCAAAAGGGTCGTTTTGACAGCCACAAAACATTTTGGACTTGGTTTTGAGTTCGGCGTGGATCTCCAACCCACAGACAAGCTGGTACTTTGATGGTTGTTTGGTCATTTGTGTTGTCATTTGTGTTGATTTCAATGAATCTCCAAACCGCGGATTAACTGATATTTTAATTTTTGATTTATCATTTGTTTTGAGTTCAATGAATCTCCAAACTGCAGATTAACTGATATTTTAATGGTTGTTGAGTCATTTATGTTGGCCCCAATTGATCTCCAAACTGCAGATTAACTGATATTTTAATTTGGCATTGATCATTTGGCTTTAGCCCATTGATTCCAATCGGTAGCTTGTTCAAAGGCCCAGCCGGATCTTAAGATTAAATCTTCCCGCCACATCGGGGCCATGATATTTAATCCTAGATAAAGGTTAGTTTTATCATCTCGATAACAAGGCACATTGATGCCCGGCAGGCCCACAATCGAGCTGGGTTCCAACAGCATATCCTCCAGTTCGCCGAACATGGCTTCGCCTTTTGTGGCGCCAACTTTTTTGGCAAACCCAGGATTGGAGAGGGAGATCAGCAAATCGTATTTAGAAAAAAGTTTGGCAAAATCCCGGCGGTAAAGAGAACGAACTTTCTGGGCCGTGGTGTAATACCGGTCGGCATAGCCTTTGCTCAAAGTAAAAGTCCCCAGCATGATACGACGGCGAGCCTCATCGCCCAAATGAGATCTGTCCTGACCGTAGCGGATACCAGTATAACGGGCCAAATTACTGCTGACTTCAGCTCGCTGAACAATGGTATAAACACCAATCGCATAGTGAGGATCAAGAGCTTGGGCTGGTTCCAGGTGAGCGCCCAGCCTTTCAAATGTTTTCAACTCAGGCTCAATTAAACTCATGACTTTCTTTAGTTCCGGCACGTCGCTATAAAGCAGACCAATTTTTAAGCCCTTGACGCCTTTTTTGAGGTCTTGACCAAAGTTAGGCACAGCTTGAGGATTGGTAGTGCTGTCTGCCTCGTCGTGGCCGGCCATCTGCTGTAACATCAAGGCCGCATCTTCAACTGTTTTGGTAATAGGTCCGGGTGAGTCGGTGGAGGAAGCCATAGCCACGATGCCACTCCGGCTGACTCGACCATAGGTAGGTTTGAGACCGACTACGCCACACCAGGCTGAAGGCTGACGAATGGAGCCGGCCGTTTCTGTGCCCAGACCGGCGATGCAGGTGTTGGCGGCCACCGCGGCGGTCGTGCCACCCGACGAACCACCGGGTAGATATTTGGGATTGCGGGGATTCAATGTGGGTCCCCAGTCCGAAGTTTCGGTGGAGGAACCGTGAGCCCAGGCGTCCATATTAGTTTTGCCCAACACCACTCCCCCGGCCTTTTTTAACCGGTAAATGACGGTGGCATCAAACTGGGGTATAAAGTTGTCCAAGACCAGAGAGGCGGCAGTGGTTTTGAGATTTTTGGTGCAGTAGTTGTCTTTAACCGCGATGGGCAGACCTGCCAAGGGCAAATGGGCTTGATAGGCTTTTTTGGCTTGGACTCTGGCTTGAGGATTAAGGGTGAGATAGATGTTTAATTTTTGGCTTTCTTTGATGGCCGAATTGACCGACTCATAAATCTCATCTAAAGAGATTTGTTTGTCTGCCAAGGCTTTGAGGGCCTGGACAAGAGTTAGTGAGTTTAAGTTTTTATGATTCATCTCGATCAATAATTCTTGGTACCACAAAAAAACCATCATGAGTTTGCCGGGCGTTGGCCAGAGCTTCCTCTTGAGTAAACATGCGCGCTTTATTCACCACATCTTCCCTGGTCACGTTTTCCAGACCGGTCACTTGATGCGTGGGCTCGATTTGAGAAACATCCAACTGGCGCAGATTGTCAATCACAGCCAGAGTATCGGCAAACTCTTTGGCCAGCCTCTCCTCTTCTTGGGGGCGCAAGGGAATGTCGGCCAGAGTGGCCATCTGTTTAACTAGAGTAGGAGAAAAGTTTTTCACCAGGTCTAGTTTAACAGAAACTTGGCTAAATTTAAATCATAAACTTCAAGTTCTAGTCTGATAGGTTAATAGCTAATTATTATTGACAATAAGAAAGAACAAAGCTACAATCCACTTTAGTGAAGGTGAAGCAGTTTAATAGGATTATTGCAGAAAGGGAAAAGAATGAAAACAGAATTTGGTAAAAGTGATTCCGAATGGTTATCCGAAGGGTTATCCACAGCAGGGCTATCAGATGAAAAAACTTTGCCGAAATTATCGTTATTTGAGCAGTTGGAACTTGATTTTCAAAGGAATGATAGTCAAATTCGAAAACTGCAAGCATTGACCGACTCCAATCCATGGGAGAGAGCCTCACTTGACAATCCTGATCGATTTTTGCACGCTTTAGAGTTGATGGCAGTGCCTGTTGTAGCGGACTGGCTACGGTCGCTGACACATTCTGATGATTCTCACAAAAGACGAGCTAGGGAGGACAACATACGGGTTTTTATCCTCCATTTCTTTGAAGAAGCAGAGACATACGCCTCGTTGTGCGTCAACCCTCAAGATAGAAGAATGCCCCACCATAAGGGGACGCCTCGATACTTTTTTTCCTCGGAGACTTCCCTTTTTAAGTCAAGAGAGCAGTATCAAGCGATAGTCACTGCGGCGCTCGAGAATTTGGGTCACGCTCCAGATCGACTGGGGTTTGTTGAAGTGCCACCAAACGAAAATGACCAAAAGATTGGTTTCGGCGAAACCTATGCCTGTCAATTCATTTTTGATCAGCCAGAAACTTAACCACTCATTAGAGTCAAAGCTGTAATTCTCTCCTCCACCGGTGGGTGTGTCTGGAACAGACCAGCCAGCCAGCCCACCATACTTTTGGAGTTTTTGAGCGGATCGGTGATGTAAAGGTGGGCAGTAGCTTTGTTGGCTACTTCTAGCGGTTCGGTGTCTTGACTTATTTTTGTTAAAGCTTTCACTAAGCCCTGTGGATTCTTGGTCATGGCTATGCCACTGGCATCGGCTAGAAACTCCCGGCGTCTGGAGATAGCCAGCTTGATCAAGTTGGCGATGAGAGGCGATAGTAAAGCCAGAACCAGTCCCACCACCAGAAACACGACCTGCAGTTGATTATCCGAACTATCTCGACTGCTTCGACGGCGGCCAAAACTAGCGCGAAGCATCCAGTCGGCCAGCAAAGAGATAAAACCCACCAGGATAGTCACCAGCGACATCAGCAACATATCATAGTTTTGAACGTGAGATAGCTCATGAGCCACCACGCCTTCAATTTCTGAACGATTGAGTCTGCTTAACAAGCCAGTTGTGGCGCAAACCACCGCTTTCTTGGGCGAGCGGCCGGTGGCAAAAGCGTTCATGGCGCTGTCTTCAATTACGTAGAGTTGGGGCATAGGGAGTTGTTGGCTATGAGTCAGATTTTCGGTGACGGTATAGAAATCAAAGTACTGACTGCGACTAGCGGGTTTGGCTTTGGATAAACCTAAAATAATCTTGTCTGACCACCAGTATGAGACAAAAGAAAAGACTCCTGCCATGATGAGGGCCAGTCCCACCATGTCCAAACCGTAACCAAAACCAATAGCCATAACGTAGCTGACCAAACCAATGAAGACAATGAAAAACGTGACCACGAGGAATGACTTGCGTTTATTGCTGGCCACCAACTGATAGTGCGTCATACATTCCTTACGAATTAATCACACACAAAATAGTAATGAGCGAGTATACAAAAAGAGCCTTAAGGTTAACTATCCAAGTTAACTTTGACGTCTTTGGTTTCCGCTTGAGACACACTCACGTGACTGCCAGTGGTGACTGTGGTCAAACCTGTCTCCGGCTTAAACCCAAAGACATTGGCGATCAAGTTGGATGGGAACATCACCAACTTCTGATTGTAGCTTTGAGATAGATCAATCAGACTGCGTCGGGCATACATCAGTTTATCGGCTGTGTCGGTTAATTCGTCCATGAACTTGGTGACAGATTTATCCGCCTTGAGTTCGGGGTTGCTTTCCACCACCACTTGAATTTGAGGCAAGACTGACTGGAGTGATGCCACAGCTTGATCAATATCTTTAAGACTGCCAGATTTATCAGCTTTGTCAACAGATTTTCTAGCTTCAGTTAACAACTTGAAAATACCCTTTTCATGTTGGAGATAAGCCTTGACTGAAGATTCTAAATTAGGAATGAGTGAAGCCTGGCGCTTGAGCTGGTTGCCAATCTCTTGGATACTGGCCACGATCTGGGTTTTGAGTTGTTGAAGGGAGTTATAGATGCTGATGGCATAGACCACTAACCCTAAAATAACCACCAATAAAAATTTTGTCATAATTGACTCCTTTTTTGTAAGCTCCTATTTTTTTGTCAACGGCTAACTCAATAGACTTTTGTTGCGCCAGTAGCTTGTAACTTCATCATAACAGGTTATGTCAATTGCAAGAAGATGGGTGTTAGTGCTAAGTAGAAATGTCGCCTTTTCTGCAAAGTAGAAATGTCATCTTTCGGGTATTTTTACTTGTTAATATTAAACGGCTCCATTAGGCTTGTAATAATAATTATCAGTTGTTAATTCGTCAAAGTTTGATTCCCAAGGATTTCTTTTTTGGTAATTTGTTTGTGCCTGTGCAACTAGTATAGCATCGAGTTTATGATTAAGTAGTTTGCCGTTGGTTGCTCTGGTATTTGGTAACTTCTTGATTGTTGTGTACTCGAGAAGTTTATCTCTACTATCGAATACCTTGATTGTTCCGTCATATCTCTCACAAAGAGTAATGGTGGTCTTTCTAAGGGTATAAGCTGATCTTTTGGTTTTGATCTGAAAGATAGTATTGTTGTATTGAAAAGTTAAGTTTTTAGAAATGACTCTAGTTTCCTTGGTGCAAAGTATTTTGGTCAGATCAATGCGCTTATCTAATTTCCTGTGCATATCAACTCCAGACCTAGGTTTAACAGAAAACCTATGGTTGAACTTGTTTATAAATTTGGGCAGAAATTGATTGGCCTCTTCTATGCCGGTAATATGATTAATCCTCATTTCTTTAACCAATCTGTCTTGAAGAGTTCGATTAACTTTTTCAACTCGACCCTTAGCCTGTGGTGTATTGGCAAATATTAATGCCACTCCCAGCTCTTTCATAGCTCTACCGAATTGGGTTGACCCTTCACTTTCATTTTTACTTGGTTTATTGAGATCTAAGTTAGTGGGGGTATTGACTCTAAAAATACTGTGTTTATCAACATAGAGGGCTATGGGTAAACCGCATCGAAGAAAGTATTTTTCAACCAACTTAAAATAATCCTGAGTTGTTTCAACTTGACTAAATTTAAAAGTAGATTTGCCGGTGGCATCATCAATTGCCACATTGAGATTACACCTTGGAGCTCTACCTTCAAACCAATCGTGGGGTGAACCATCTAGTTGAACTAACTCCCCAAAACAAGCTCTCCTTTCTCTGAGTTGATGTACTTGAGCCTTTTTCTTCCTTTTGGGTTTCCAGATTCCCACCTCAATCATCTCCTGTCTTAATTTCTCCACGCTGAGTTTAATTTTGTGATTTTCAAGCAATTTCTCACTAGCTAAAGTGGGTGCAAAATCATAATATTTTTCTTTGATTAATTCCATAGCCCGATCTAGTTTTTCTTGAGGAATCT
>JAHIVK010000003.1 GCA_018816385.1 Patescibacteria group bacterium | reverse complement strand
TCACTGACAATCACCGATTGTTGACCGCTATCCATGGGTGCCACAATTTTGAGTGGTTTGACTGGTTGAGTTGGCTGTTTGAGTTGAATTCGGGGTTGTCCAGAATTGGCCACATCTTCATCTGTAGGATAAATACACCTGTAAAAATCAGTTTCAGTGATGATCACGTCTGCATCTGGATCAATCTGACAGACATTGGTAAAAGTGATGTTGCCGATGGTGAGTCTGGTGGCATCTTTGGTAATGCCTTCCCTCATTTGTTTAGCCACTTCATCCGCAGTCTTTTGATTTAACTGATTGGCAAACAGTAAGTGTGTCCAGAAGTAGTAATCAGGCTGAACTGCATAAACCGTGATCTTATAATTTGGTTTGAGTTTAGCTAATTGTTGGGCATAGTTTGAAACAACTCTTTCTTCAAAATTCCCCCACTCCATACTGATAATGGGATAAAGATTAAAGTACATATGCGTGAAGTTGGCGATCAGAAATATATATCCAGCCAGAATCGGCCAACGCCACCACTTTTGATCAAGAGTCCAGACCAGACCCCAACCAGCTAAGATGAGTAGCAAAGTGTAGCTGAGCATGGTTCTCAGTAAGTGCCACTCACTGCCGGTATTAATCAGAGTGGGCAAACTACAAACCACCACCCCCAACAGCAAAACGATAACCGACCAACGCCACTTGGGTTGACGAGTCAGAGCCATTGGACCAAGCATCATCCAAACTCCTTCAACGAAGTAAAAAATACCGTGGGTCCAAACACTAAAGCCACTGACAGAGGGTTCAATCAGTAAAAATAGTAAAGCGGGATTGAAGGCCTCACTCAAGCGCGAAATTAAAAAGCGAACCACATACAGGGGTTTGTTGCTAAAGAGTGAAGTTAGGGGCGAAGATAGAGTTAGTCGGCGTTCCCAATCAACTTGATCACTGACTAACTCAGGTTGGGAAAAAATGGTGTGGTTCAGACGACCAGCTACGCCTGGTTGACTGGGTAACAAAATTAAACCATAGTAAGCCACTAGTCCCATCAGCAGTAGAAAAATGACTCCTGATAGCCTGTTTTGATAAAACCAGTTTTTGGTTTTGACTAACCATTTTTTGGAGCCAGACCAACCCACATCAATTGAGAACTTGAGTCCCATCAGCAGAAAAATCCAAGGCAGTAACAGGAGTTTAAAACCTTGGTAATTAAAAAAGCCCAGGCTAAAAAATAACAGCGACAGTAATTTGAGTGATCGGCGATGACTGAGAAGCAAGGCTCCTCCCACGGTGTAGAACCAAAGTGAGTAAAAGGCGTCGTAACCCAGGCGGCTGAACTGCCAGAGTAAGGGATTAAAGACTGCCAGTACCAACACGGCCAAGGCGGGTTTTTTTTGACCCCAGATGCCAAAAGTTAACCAAGCCAGAGCCAGAGGTAAAGTCACGCCCATCAGAGCAGAAATGAGGTGGCTGGCGATCAAGGGATTTTGAGTCAGTTTAAAACCCAGTGACATAATGGTAGCTGGTAATTCTGCATACATGGGATCAAAAGGTGTCAGTTGCCAGAATGAGTGGTTTTGGAGAAGTGTGACTCCCTGAATGGCATAGGACTTGGCTTGAACCGCATAAACCATTTCATCATGGGGAATAATAGCCGGAATGGTGCCCAGTAGAAAAAATCGCGACCAAACTAAAAATAGCATCATCAAACTAAAACCAATTAGCCACATTTTTTGGCGCATATATTTATTGTAGCGCAATCTTTCTGATGATGGTCTGTCCAAATTTGCTGTCATTGGTTATAATGCTAGATCTAAGTACATGCCAGCAATGAAGCCAAGCTAGCCAAGGTGGTCAAGGCGCGTGTCTGAAAAACACGATATTGAGGTTCAACTCCTCAGCTTGGCACAGACAAAAAATGAGATAAAATAGTCAAGTCGCGGGAATAGCTCAGTTGGCTAGAGCGTCTCCTTGCCAAGGAGGAGGTCGCGGGTTCGAGTCCCGTTTCCCGCTCCAAATCGGACTGAAATCAAGAAAAAAGCAAATTACCCCAATAAATCAAGCTAAAAACAGGTTCGAGCCAAAATATTTTAGCCAAGAGGAGAAAACAATTGATTGGTAACAGAAATCGAACCTTTGCTCGAACGATGGTATGAATTCAGACGAATTGATTGGGTTGAAGAGCTGGAGTATCCCGAGTGGACGACGAAGGAAGTGAATAGGTTTTTGCAACACTGAAACGGTTAACGACTAGAGTGAGCTTTGTGGAATCAGGGCATTCAGATCCCCATATATCGTATGAGACAACTGATTTTCAAAGTTATAAACATTTCCTGTAATAAAAGTTGCATTAGCCATTGGAACATTCGTTTTAAAACCTACAAGGCAAGATAGGTAATAAAGCACAAGGCAGGAGTCTTTATCTATTACCTTTTGCAACATTTTGAGGTTGTCTCTTAAAAACACCTCCAACGTAGCATTAAGGAAATTCGAAGCAGACGCTTCATCTTTAGAGTCTAGTATTAAGTCATTTCCTTTGAATAGAATCTGGTCTAACGATAAGGCTATGGTTGGAACGACATCATTGCCAGTGGATTTCCTAAGCTGTCTAGCGGCTTTTTTAATGCTCTTCTCCAGCGATTTTATTGATTGAGGACGTTTACATTCAACCTCATAAACAAATTTTTCACTTTTCAATCTGAGATCAGGATTTGGTTCACACATATCTACATCTAAACCCCTTGATTGCAGGAATGAAAAAAGACTTAGCTCGAAGGTCGTATCTCTTGCTCTGGTATCAGCTGAATTTTCCTCAGAAAGTAAGTAAGTGCCTTTGGCTAAATCGGCAAGTTTATTCTTAATAATTATTAAGTCCTGTGGACGTCGCTCCAAAGCATCAATCAGATTACATATTTCCAAAACGTAGAATTGGCTGTAATAGTATTTGGCTTTGTCTTTTTGTAGGATCTTTCCAAACTCTTGCTTATTCAGCTGTCTATTTTCTTCAATTTCTCTCAGATATTTAAAGTATCTGACGATACGGTTTGTAGAATTAAAGCCAAGCTCATATTTATCAAAAAGTTTTCTAACTCTATTTTCATATTGAAGTAGATCAGAAAATTTGTACCTTCTCATAAGCCAATCTCGCTAAGCACTTCTCGCTTAAATCGATCATCAACTATCACTCTGTCTTGAAATTCAGAGATCGCATTATCTGATTCTCGAAATATAGTCAGTAGTAGCTCTTTCGACTTAGCATCAGCAAGCCTCATCAAATAAGAAGTAGGTACCCAATGATTCGATTTTGGAGACTGATTCTGTGTACCGATATAAGCATTAATAGTTTCTTGACCTTCAACAACTGCTTTCAGCAGCCGGCCGTTCCCATCGTGCACAAAAAGACTACTATCCTGGCTTAAAATAATAATTGAATCTAGATGCCGTGCATTGTTTCCAGGAAATGACTCACTGGTTCCATTAGTAATCCTTTTTAACTCTGTTGGATTAGCTCTAAGAAAAGCACTTACTTCTGAGACAGTCTTTGTGTTGCTAGCTAAACCGTTAATATCAGTACTAAATTTTAGCTCTCCAACTACCTGTGTTTGCACTAAGTTCCAACTATAATACTGGGAGGAGATATCCCTTGTAATATTTTTGAGTTTATACCCCATCATTATTGAGTCAATCAAGTTCCAGAAGTCTCTAACAGCTACCTCACCATTCAAATTGCTCCATTGATCGTTTATCTGGGTTTTTAGCTCATCATAATCAAACAGTTTTGGAAAGAGCTTAATCATCTCGTGAGCAAGAAGCATTTTTCCTATGTCAACTCTTATCTGTTCAGTTAGTTGTTTTGTATACGACATAAGCTATGAAATTTCTAAAATTTTAAATAGTGAATTCAACAAAGATTGAAGGATGCCGGTATAAAGATTCCACAAAATCTTTTGACTTTTAATACTGTGTGCAGAGAAGTTTCTCAACCCATAGGCTAGTACAAAATCAGCTTCAATAGTGGACAGTTTTCTTCCATTTTGTGTGCGATACTTTCTTCCTCCGTCTCCAGCTAAATCTTTACACCAGTTTTCAAAGTCATTTCCAGATCTGTTGGTAACATTTAAATCTTGCATGTAGCTTTTAATGGTGGTTGAGGAAGGAATCCAACCTTCATGTTTTGCCAATTCATGTAAATGAGCAGCAAACTTCCATCTCGAACCTCCTGGGTTATTCCATTTTTTAAACAAGTTGTCGATAACCAACAGCAACGAAAACAAAGCGTTTGTAAAAATTAATGGAGCCATAAGCTCATCACCCACTTTACTCTTATGCAACCTTCTTAAGTGCCAAATACGAATAATTGAATAGACAAAAAAGTACTTAACTTCTTCATTTACACTCTTATCATCTAAAAATTTAGACCGAAATTGCCGATATGTTAGAGCCCCACCCCTTGTTGCGTAGTAATGTTTTTTGTACTTTCCCCCTTGAGATCCTTGTCCATCCAGCCTATCGCGGATAAAGCCCACCATTCCGTCAACAAATGGTTTGAAATATTGATCAGGCTTCTGGTCATTGAGAGTTAGGAAATAGTACCCAGGGGCTTCATCCCATTTGGGATTGTTTACCTTATCCTCAATCAAAGCGTTATGCATTGACATGAGTGCTGCATCAAAGTCGTTTTGATGGATAGAGGATACGGCAGAAAAATAATATGGAGTACCTTTGTGTAACTTTGAAGGTTTATTTTTGTTTTCCCAGTCTTTAACAAAAGCTAGGATTTGCGTCCAAAGCCTAAAAGCAACATCATACTGTTTCCGGACTAATAGGCTCTCTGTTACTACAGTAAAATTGTTAAAATATACGTCCCCCAAGGCTATTCTCTGTTTTTTATCAAACCTAGAAAATACTTTCTCGCTGGTTTTGATAAAACTGTCAGGAATATTAATAACACCTTGAGTAAAAAATGGTCGGTAAAAATCCTCAAACTCTAATGTTAAGTCTTTGTCCAAATCATTGAAACCATGAACTGTAATAGGAGTAATTTGTAGGCTGTATTGTTTTGGTGTGATTGTTTTTTTAGCCATATTATTTAGAGTATCTGCTCCACACATAATTTTTAATTGCCGGAGAGCTACCAAGATAAACTTCTAAACCTGCAAGCTTTCCTAAATTCCCCAACGCTATGGATCTTTTATTTCCCTCAATTAATGTAAATGGTCCATCTTGATCAACGGACACAATAATTAGCTTAGTATCTAAGATGCCAGAGTTAGATTTAAAAACCTGTTCTTTAACTGCGATATCTGCAAACTTACCTTGTGACTCCATTGAATCTCGGTAATTTTTAATTGCTGTCATTAGTTTGAAATCCGGAACACAAACACCGTCATCTTTCCAGTCATCTGAAGAAATAATATAAATATTGCTCAAGTCTCCATCCTCCAATCTAAATAAATTCCACTGCAAATCAGCGTATGAAAGAAGCGGAGAAACAATATCAGATCGATCCCCTTGAGAGATGTCTATATTTTCTACCTTTCCCCAATGGTTAAAAACTTCATTCTGGTTAGTTGGTCTAATTAGTTTCATACTTTCAATCTAATCTTAAGTAAACAGGCACCTTTCCATCTTTTTGATCCCAATACTTCGGAAACTTAGGTACTAACTTCCCATTATTAGTCGAGAAAGCAAAAAGCTCTTCCTCTATCTGTTTCAAACAAGCAAGCTTTTCCTTGGCAAGAATCTCCAGCTTTTGCCTGTCTTGTTCTATCTGAAGGTTTAAATGATGATAGTCGTCTCTTCGCTTCCAAATCTTCGAAAATTCGGTTTTTAGTTCTCCTGCGATTTTCCCCCTCTTTTCCAACTGTTTCAGATTCTTCTCAAATACTTTGTCTGGTTTCCAACTATTAACAGTACAAAGGAATTTTACTAGAGCTTCAGCCACTGCTTGAGTTAGTGAAATCGTGCCATAGTAATGAGCATCTCTGTAAAGCAAGTGGCATTCCGCCGAAACAGATGCAAAGTGGGAGTTAGGAATAATTCTATGCGGTTTTAACTCCAGATACCGCTCAATTCTCTGTTCCAAGCTAAAATCAAATTCCTGCTGAAGCGTGTCTTTAAGCTGTGTCTTTTCAACTAGTTTTCTTGTATTGTTGTTCATATCTTCGCTCAAGCTTATCGGTTTCCCTTTGCTCGATTGTGTGTCTTGCAGAGCATCTGACAGTTTTTGGCCGAAGTCGAACCTCCCTTACTCCAAGCAGCTACATGGTCAGCATCCATGTCGCCCAGACTCCAAATTTTTTCATTGATGGCATCGTGTCCGATAGCACAGTGTGGGCAATTTGATTTACCTTTAACTTTGGCTACCTTGGTTTGAGTTGCATAAACCACCTTCTTGATGGGTTCGTCAAACACACGCACATTTAGTAGTTTTGTATCAACAGAACCACCTAAAATATACTCGAACACGCCACGCCTGTCTTTGACCACATAATCACTGAGTAATTTGCGTACTTGTCCAGATACTTCAATAGGGTCATAGGTTTGTTTGTGGTACGTTTCGTACAATCTACCCCATTCCAATCCGCGCATCTCACTCTCAACATCGGTAAACACACCAGATATCCAATCAATAACTTTTGTAAAGTGAAACTTCAGTTTGGCAATGTCACGATCGTGGCGATGCTTGCTCATATAGTTGTCAATAGCACTGTGGCTCACCCATTCCAATGCGCGCTCTAAATACGCCTGACGCTTTACGTCACCGGCAATATAAGCACTCCATTTTTGAACAAGTGAATTATTACTGTTGCTAAATTCTTCGCGTGCTAGTGTAACAAATGGTCCAGAGTAGACAGCATTCAAAATCTCCTGTTGGGTTAGTGGCACACCGGCTATATTGATCGTCTTGAACCAATCTTTTATCTCTGGCTCATCACCTTCGCAGACATATACGAGCAGTAACGCATTCATAATTTTATTTTGTTGGCTTTCAGCCATGCCACTAAAGTACTGTTCATGTCCATTGGCATCTTTGACTGCGAACTTACCTGTTACAAACCGACCAATACTGGTAACACGCTGCTGACCATCAAGCACTTCAAACTTATTACCACTAACTTTATTGAAATACAACAATCCTATTGGATACTCCTTGAGCAGTGACTCAATCACCGCTTGTTCGCGCTTGCCGCCGTCACTGGCGTAAATGTAGTTACGTTGATATTCCGGCTGAATGGTCAGCTTGCCCGCAAGGCCAAATAACCCTTTACCTTCCAGTTCGTTATAAACGAATCCTTCTACGACATTATGTATTGTGTATTTTTGAAGTGAAGTAATCATTTTGTCGCCTTTTTGTTTTTAATTAAAATCCTTGCATAAATCTTTTTACCATTCACATAAGGGTAGCCGAAATTAAATTCATCAATTTTGGTAGTTACCATTTGTCCTAAAATCTCAAACTGTTCAGGATTATATTTATCAAGAAATGTAATTGGCACACCCATAATGCCATCGTAGTCGCTCGGAATAGCATCGGTGTAAGGGATTTCAATTGCGTCATAGTTATCATATTTTTTATAGCTATTCTCTTTCTTTAATATCTTTCTATTAAATCTTTTATTGTCAGCCATCGTCATAAGAAACAGTGGCTGATGACGGCGCCCGTGGTCAAGATTGGTAAGCCATAAACAGCTATTCGTAGAAACGATTCTATCTCCATTTTCATCTATTCGAGCTTCTGTTCCGTATAGGTCATAGGATTTAGGTACTATAAATCCAGAAATCCATCTCCCCATTCCATTACCAAGCCATATCTCATTCTTTTTGATTCTTTGAAATACTTCTTTATAAGATATGCAATTGATACTGCCGATAATCAAGAAATTTTTTTTGTAGTCAAAAAGCTGTTGCACATACTCGCGAAACAAAGAAAATGGTGGATTGGTTACAGCAATATCAGATTGCTTAAGAAGATCTATGCACTCTTTACTTCGGAAGTCACCATTTTCCTTTAATGGAGTCCATTCATTGTTTTTGTTTGCCTTTAGTTGTTCAGCAATATCACTCAGATTAAATGCGCCGTCGCCATCCACATCTCCAACTTCATTAATGATAAATTTGTTGGCTGTGACTTTTGGACGACCTTTGACTGGTTTAAGTGTTTTATTGTCACCAAACAATTTTAGTTGCGTGTTGGCTACAGGCGATGGTTTATAGCTAGTAGTAATGAGCTGTTTTAACCCAAGACGCTTAAAATTCAATACAAAATAGCGGAAAAAGTTGCTCTCAAACGGATCGTCGCAGTTAGAGTAAACGACTTTACCTTTAAATGTGTCAGGGTCATATTCAAGATACGCTTCGATTTCTTTTTGGATATCAATATATTGGGTATAAAACTCATCGTTCTGTGCCCTCTTTGCATTTGTAAGATTTTTATTTGCCATAATTATTTTTCTTCATACAACCCCGAGGGGCGATCCCCGCAGCTAAGATGGATCACTAGTGTGCCATCAGTTCTCTAAAAGTAAGATACCTTCACCACAGGGATCATTCGGTGATTATAGTATACCAATTTACCTCGCATTTTTCTTGACTAAACAGTAAAATATTAATATGAAGAATCTATTTGACTACTTTGACGATTATATAGTTAGAGATATTAATTCAATGTATAACCTTTCTCAAACTAACGCCTCAACAGATGGTCTAGGTAGATGTGGATTTCAGTTGGTGATGACACTTTGCACTTTCTGTGAGATCCTTGGTGCTTTAGAAATGGGCAAGATAGATAAAGATCATGGAAATGAGAAATTCAAGTACTTTGTCATCAACCACCTTCACAAAAAATATCATCCATACAAAAAAGTCATTTATGACTACGCAAGGCATGGCATAGCACATGGATTCATTACACCACCAGGTTTAATGGTTCTTCTTAGTGGCGATGAGGAGACGCATTTGGGGAAATTCGAAGACTATTTTGTATTCGATGTGTTCTGCTTTAAAGATGATGTTCTATCAAGTTACGAGAAAATAAAGAAAAAATACAATAGCGATAAAGAATATAAAAAGCAAATGGATAGCAGCTATAGGACTTTTTTGACTTTTCTATCGAAATGGAAAACAAGTATGGAGGGAGTCGTCAACAGCACTAAGCCTAAAGAAATTACATTTAATAAAAATCATGGGGATGATGGTATGGCAGTTCCCAGTGGCGCATATATGGATGATAAGGATTTTGAAAAACTGTCAGATGATTTAGAGATTGACATGGGAATAACAATAACTCCTCCAAGTGGAGCATCTGGGTGCCATGAAACGCCTGAATTTACCCGTCTGCCAGATGATATATTAGAGCGAATTAATTCAAAAATAAAGAATAAAACTACTGCTTCTGGTATTAAAAACTCTTAATTCTAATACTTAGCAGGTCGTCTCATAACCAACGGTTTGCGAAAACTAACAATACCCATGTAGCTCATAAACTCTTTAAGTTGTACAATAATGTCGTGGGTGAGAAGTTCTCGTAAAATGATTTTTAGCTGAGTACCAATTGGTAACTCAGGATGGCTTTCAAGATACTCTTTGATATAGTCATCCAGGCTAAATAGGTTTGAGCACCGTATCGTTACCCGCTCAGATAATGTCGCGGGTTCTCGTCCTCCCGCCTCTTCAGTATAAGAAAAAGACCTGCAAATAGGTCTTTTTATGTTATGGTAGAATGACTTAATGAAAATTTCTGCTCTAGTATTTGATTTAGATGGGACTGCTGTTCCCAATAGCCCCGATGGCGTTCCTTCAGAAGAAGTAATTAAAGCTGTGAGGCAAGCTCAAGATAGAGTTTCAGTTTCTATTGCCACGGGCAGACCTATCACTACTTCGGCACATATTTTTGAGTCTTTGAAAGTAACAGCTCCTTCTATTATTTCGGGAGGTGCTCAAATATATGATCCAGTTGAAAAGCGAGTCATCTGGGAAAAAACTATTTCTAAAAAAACAGTTAATAAAATTATAGAGTGGATGAAGCCATATCCCTATGGGATTTATATTTCAGACAGTATTGAGCTGATACCAGCTAGTGAAATAAAAGTTGCTCAGGAAGAAAGAATTATTTATCTTATGAATATTAGCTTGGAAGATACCAAGATTTTGTTAATAAAACTGTCAAGAATATCAGAAATTTCTGCTCACAAAGTTAAGTCATATACTGATGGTTGTTTTGATATTCATATTACTCATTATCAAGCAACTAAAAAAAATGCCATGCAAGAATTATTGAAAATTCTCAAAGTTCCCCAAAGTCAAGTCATGGTGGTGGGAGATGGGCATAATGATTTGCCACTTTTTAAATCAGCTGGATTAAAAGTAGCTATGGGCAATGGGAGTGAGGAGCTCAAAAAACAAGCTGATTATGTAGCGCCGAGTGTCAAAGAAGATGGTTTGGCAAAGGCAATTGAGAAATTTATTTTAAAATAGGTTCCAACTTTGTTGACTAGTCCCTGGCGGGACAGGCTGTTTCCCGCTCAAGTTATTTTATTAATGTGCAAGAATATTCCTAGTAGCCTTAATCCTTATTTGCTTCTTGAAATGTTGTTCTTTATATGGAACAATGGATTGGTGAGGAAAACTGTAAAAATTACTAAACAAGCAGATAAGGAAATCAAAAAGTTTTCTCATGATGTTCAAACCAGAATTAAGGTCATTTTTGATGTGCTCTCTAGAGATGGCAAATTAGTAGAACCTTATGGAAAAAAAATAGATAGTAATCTTTTTGAAATTAGAATAAAGTATAAAGGTCAGTGGAGAATACTATACGCATATCTTCTCAAAGAATTAACAAAAGCAAAGATAAGATTGAAAGAATATCAGATATGAATAAAAAACTCCAAAAATATATTGAAGAGAATACTATTTCTGTTGCAGAATTTAGTAAAGATTTTACTGACGAACAGAAAAAAATTGTGGCCAGTGAGATTGCTTATTATGATGCTCTGCAAGCTTTGAAAAAAACTAGAAAAGAACAGGGTTTAACTCAAACTGCTTTGGCTAAAAAAGCCAGGATGCCTAGAACTACCATTACCAAAGTAGAATCTGGAAGTTACAACCCAACTTTAAGTACTTTGATGAACATGGCTGCCGCCTTGGGTAAACGATTGGAAATTACACTGCTTTAGATAGTTAGCCTGCTCCACCTCCACCGCCTCCCCCACCACCTCCGCCTCCACCTGAGGCACCGCCTGATGAGCCAGCACCTGATGCCCCATAGGTTCTGGTGCTAGCTGTGGTTAAGCTACTGAAAGCTGACTGCATACCACCCAGATCAATATTGAATCCCCCACCATCGCTAGATAAGACTCCGCCCCAGTAAGCAGTGGCCATTTGAGTTTGATCGGGAGGAATTTGGATAGGTAATTGAGATAAGGCTTTAGCAGAAACTCCCAACAGGGTGCCGTAAACTAAATATTTTTCCCAGAGAATAATTGAATCAATCGGATACTTAGCGGTTTTTTTATAGTCTTTCATATGCCTCTCAAAAGCTTTCCAACCGGCGGCTTCTTTGGCTCCTTGGGCAGTGCGTTTGAGTTTACCTGAAGAAGTAATAATTAAGCCGAAGAGGGAAGCCATTGCCACCATGGTGCTTAAAAATGAAATCAATATACTTGGGGCGTAACCAGTGGTGGCAATCAAAAAGATTAGACCAAAGGAGGCTATCAATCCCAGGATGGTCTTGATCCAGATTTTGGCCTCATGTTTTTTGTATTCATCCAAGGCGGTTTGGTCGAAGTAATTTTCCCCAAGATTTTCTGCTAAGGCTAATTTAGGCAGGGTTTCGGTTAAGAATAAACGGCTGGTAGTGGGGTGGCTTTTGGTATAAGACACAATTTTGTCTAGAGCAATCACCTGTTTATCTTGGCCCTGAAGTTTAACTTTCTGTTTGGGAATTTGGTTCAAAAAATCTAACACAGCTTGTTGGATTGAAGACAACACTTCAACTCGGTCTGTTGGCTCTAGATAGTACTTGTAGTTTTTAATAAACCAGCCTTCTTTCCGGTCACTTCTGACAAACTTAAATTGCTTGGCTTGAACTAGCGATAGCAAAGTGGCAGTAAATGATTTAGGAGTTAAATTCTGATTGCCACTCAGGAGCTGTTCTACTTGAGCTGGATCAATATCACTGGGTGGTTCCCAAAGTTTATCCGAGATGGAAACTTTGGGCAGTTTCATATCCTTGCCAAATTGATTAAATACTTTAAGATTTTCCCTAAATTGCCAAAGGTTAAAGATGAGTAATCCTCCACCTAGCCAAGCTAGGATTTGACCCAGCCGTCTAACTGATGTCAGTTGATCAATAGTTTCTTGAATCCATTTATTTTCTTGGGTTATGATTTTTTCTTTAGTATTTGTGCCTGAAGCTCCAGCTGAAAAGATTTCTTTGGGTAAAATAATCCGAGCTTCGAAAAACTCACCTGCTGGTAAATAATTCAAGTCATATGAAATTATTCCTTCATCATCGATACTGATCATGCCGGCGGTTGGTCCGTGAGCCCAAGCTTGAAGGGTATTGGGATCGGTACCTTTAGGGGGTTTGATAATAACCTTAATTTTGCTTTGGCTGATTTCCCATTCGTCACCGACTAACTGCCAATAAAATTCGGCAGTGTCTGGGTGCAACGTGACCGCATTAGTGATGGTGTAGTTTAAGATGAATGATTCCTTGGTGGAACTGCGATAAAACCACTTGAGATAAATGTCGTTAGGATTTTGGAGTAAGTAAAATGTTTGAGGCGGACGAGCGTCATCAGCTTGAGCGATTTCACTTTCTGCCAGTTGGCGATAGCACTGAGTCTTATCACACAGGGAAAAATTAGCAAATTGATAAGCCTCTGTTCTGCCAGGGTTTGTGGATTGATTTGGTGAAGTATTTATTTTTTGGTAGGCAAAAGTGTAACTGCCATCAAAGTTAAAATTGCGAATTTCATGAACAGTAGCAGAGCCATCAGAATTAAGTTCTATATCTATAGTGACCGGAGAAATTGTATAAGATTTTGCACTGATGGGAGACAAACAAATAAGCCAAAGTCCCAGAGCCACAATCAAACTATTGATCACGTTATAAAAAATTATCTTCATCCTAACTAGTATACAAGAAAATAGACTGCCTGCGAAATAAAAAACGACTTAATTAACCATGTGCGGCTAGAGCTTCGGCTTTGGTGGCAAAAACTACGCCATCTGGATGCTCAGCTGGAGAGTAAATGGTATAAAGTTTCAGAGGCTCGGTGGTTGAAGTGTTAACCACATTATGTTCTGCTCCAGAAGGGATGACGACCGCATCTCCGTCCTTAACATCATAAGTTGTGCCATCAATCATAACTTGACCGACGCCTGATTCAAATCTAAAAAACTGATCATGACCATCATGAACTTCCATACCGATGTCATCACTGGGGGCGATAGTCATCAAAACTAATTGACTAAATTTCCCAGTGAAAAGCACCTGGCGAAAATTATTGTTATTGAGTGTTAGGTCTTCAATGTGACCGTGGTATCCTGGCATATTTTCCTTTATGTTACTTAAATCAATGTGAGTATAAACTACCCTTTTTTGTCTGGAAAATCAATGACTGATAGTACAAATATTTAGAGATCGTGTAAATGCTTTAACAATTCTTTTCGAGTATTGATTTCTGAATATTGATGATTTTGAATATCTTGTTCAGCTTGATCTAAAAGAGCTTGATCTTGAGATGCGGAACTGACAACATTATCAATTCCTAACTCGATAACTAAAGGTAAGTGGTCTGAAATATCTACCTGTGGACAGGAGTGGGATATAATTTTGAGGTTTGGACTGACAAAAATCATATCGACTACTGATGTAGCGTAGCCGGAATCGGCTGATGGACCCTTACGTTGCAGATTAAAAGTAGTTACCAACTCATCTTTAAAGACATTGGTTAGGTGCTGTTCAATATTTTTGATGACTTGAGTAGTAGGGCGGAGATTGAAGTCACCCGCCAAAATCACGTTAGACTTACCTTTGATTTGGTCCAGAATAATTTGGCCCATCCGATGGCGGGCTGGATTGTCGTCACCATCCTTGCCCCAAATACCGTGCAGGTTAAAAATATTTAGGTTATTATCTCCAACTTCAATCTCCGCCCACTGCATAATCTGAGGATTAGTTGACCAATCGCGATTAGGAGGAATATTGGGTTGTAAATCATACTCTCCATTTACAAAATAAGCCTCTTTTTGTTTGATAGGAAACTTAGAAAAGATAGCATTGCCCTGATCAATATTGCCTTCAGGTGCTTGGCGCAAAAAGCCAGCTTTAAAGAAACTTTTGTATCTAGATAAATGTTGTGACAAGATTTGTATGGAACGGTAATTAGCAGGCAAATTGGGATTGGTGCCATTGTGAACTTCTTGCAGGGCAATAATGTCAGGTTGCTGTTGGTCTAAAAAATTCAGAATGTTATCCATCAGCAGACCACCTTGAAGGAGATTGAGAGTTAGGAATTTAATAGTCATATGTAAAGTTAATCTAAATATTCAGATAAAGTTTTTTTTAATTATCTATTATATTCATTTTAATGCTATTCATAAACGAAATACGAACTTTTTTATAGAAAATGACGATTTTTTTATTTATTTTCCAAAGGCCTTGAGCCCAAATCCTCTGCAAATCTTAGCAAATATCCGTCTGGATCTTTAACTAAAAATTGTTTATTTCCCAATTCTTGATTATATAGACAAATACTAACTTTTTTCTTTGATTATCCATACAACTGACTGTGCGTACCAATCAGAGCAAAAATAATTATTTCGTCACCGTTTTTTAAGTACAAAGCTCGTAAATCTC
>JAHIVK010000055.1 GCA_018816385.1 Patescibacteria group bacterium | reverse complement strand
TGGTTATTTTGTTGAAAGTATCGGGGAAAAGAATGAAGAAGTGATTAGAGCCTACTTAGATCGTCAACAAACTAAGCACTCAAGGCCTCGCATTCACCACCGGGCTTAAAAGCCCGGCGTTCTCTGCTCAGGCGTATAGAAAATTAAGATTATTAAGTATTAACAGCATTATTGGTTTTGCCATTAGTGAATCAACTTATCAATTTAGATCAGCATTTGTGAATACTCTTTGGCCTTTGTGGGCCATTGGTTTTTCAAAAGTACTCTCAAGTGTCGGAGCCGCCATCAGTTATTGGTTTAGCAGTAAGTTAATCAGAAAAGTCGGGTCATTCAGATTGCTACTTATATCCAATATCTACGGAAAAATCATCAATATCTGTTCAGTAGCAGTTGCCACAATTATTTCTCCAATTCTGATGTCATCCACTTCCATATTTCATGGAGCAACGGAAGTCGCCAATAGTAAGCTGATGCAAAAAGAGTTTACCAATGCTCAAAGAGCCACCCTTGGATCAGTTAACTCATTTTTAGGTAGCCTGGCATTTGGCATCTTTGCAATTTTCCTTGGCATATTGGCAGATAAATTTGGACCGGCCAGAGCTCTGCTTTTTGCGTTTATCATTTCTTTACCAACTCTTCTAATCAATTGGGTATTATTTAAAGAAAACAAAAACGAATAATAGATACTATCCTCAACATAGTGCAATATCTTAAACAAAGCTTATTTTGAGTTTCTTATCCAAAGCATCGGCAAACATCATCAGACTATTTAAAGTTGTATTCCGGGCTCCAGTTTCAATTTTGGTGATTACGGTTCGATCAATACCGACTTTATCTGCCAGTTGTTGTTGAGTTAGGCCAAGTTTTTTTCTGGTTTTTTGAAATTCTTCCACCACAGCATAATAATTATTAGCTTTTTTAGCTTTTTGTTTTTGGGCTGGTGTAAATTGTTTGCTCCACTGATTAAGCGAGACTGTGTTATTTTTCATATCTACTCCTTTTTCTTTCAATACTTTTTTAGTCTTTTGAAAGCTTTTGTTAGTTCCTTTTTTGGTGTTTTTTGCGTTTTCTTTCTAAAAGCAGATAGTATTATTATCTGATTTTTCATAATATACGCATAAATAGCTCTCCATTGACCTTGATCTTTAATTCTAATTTCAAATACTTTGTCGTTGATTTTTTTAGCAAAAGGCATTTCAAGTTTGCCTTCATTGCTTAAGATTTCAAAAAGATCATTGAATCTAGCTCTAACCTCTGTTGGAAAAGAGTTTAATTCTTTTGTAGCAACTGGATTTATGCCTACTATCTTTTTCATTCTCCTGATTGTATTGTGGCAGATACGCCACATTTGTCAAGACTAGATATTAAACCACCACTGAGTATCAATAAGGGTTCTAGGTTCAACTCCCACTTTGTCTAATCATCATTGCTTGAGTAAACAAAATAAAACAAGCACTCGTCCGAACCTAAAATAATACCTATGTATAGGAGTTTTTATGAGTTTTTCAAATTATTGTTGCGGGACTAGGGCCGCTCGTCTCTACTCGCGGCATACACCCCGATTTTAATCGGGGATAAGTCGGGTTGGCTTTGCCAACGCGAGCTCATATTCAACCACAGCTTAAACAAATAAACCCCGCGTTGCGGGGCTTATTTATTTATGTTGCGGGACTAGGAGTCGAACCTAGCCTGTGAGATTATGAGCCTCACGTGCGCCGTACACTATCCCGCGCGAGACGACTAGTATACCCGATCTTTCCTCTCGAGTCAAAATTAGGTATAATACAGACCTACAACAGCCAGGGTAGCTCAGTTGGTTAGAGCATGGGATTCATAAACCCAAGGTCGAGAGTTCGATCCTCTCCCCTGGTACAAAGCTTGTCACACAACAAATAGTTTAAATTTCACTAATCACTGGAAAGCCCTTGAGGCTACCTACAATTGCATACCCAATGACTTTTTTTACCCCATACTGCTCTTTTAACTTAAGCGCTGTTTCATTAAGTGTGGCTCCGGAACCTACCGCATCATCAATAATTAAAACATTTCGAAACCTAACTTTTTGATTAACCATAATCGTTTGGCGAGCATTATCAATTCGCTCGCTAAGTCTGGACAAACTTTTTTGAGCAATGGGTACAGATCCTCGATAAACCTTAACTAGATCAATACTAGGCATTGGCAAAGATAGAATTCGCTCTAAGGTTGGCAATAGAGGTTGAGTTCTCTTGATAGAGTGAGGGATAAAACCGACTGCTTCAATCTGATAGTTAGCAATGATTTTTTCTATAACTGGTTGAATCGTTTCGGTCAACTGCTCCATTAATTGAGTGGATTGAGATTGTTTTGCATACAAAACTTGTGAACCTAGCTTAGTTTTACCAAACTTGGGCAAACTGTAGAAATCCTGATACAAAAGCTCATCTAAGTTCACTTGATTGAATGTTTGTGTGACTTTTTCCAAAGCATGAATAAGTCCATCCTTAGATCTGTGTTTTTTTGCCTGATGAAGTAATTTGACATATTCTTCACCCAAAGCCAACAAATTATTGTCTTGTTTGGTAGCTTTTGCCCAATTCATAAATCCTTGAACTCCATCAGCAATCACTCCATCTGGTCCGATATATGTAAAGTTGGCCTCAATTTTTTGAAGAATATTTTTTGGCCAATTGATAGATGCATGAACTTTAATAGCATTGTCGCTTTTAGCATAAAATACTCGAGGAGGAGAACCAAGTCTGATAATTTCATTTTCCTCAAGCAGTTGCTTGAGATACCGATGCAAAGCCACTCGACTGATCTTAAGATAGTCAAGCATATCAATTGGTTTAACCTGATGATTCTTGGTAATAAAATCAAGCAGTTTTTGCCTGTTGTTGTTTTTCATAGTTTATAGTTTATAGTAAACTATAAACTATGTCAATAGGCTCGTGATGGATTAGTAAAGTAGTGTAAAATAATTACATGATAAATTCAAAAAAACTTCTGCGCCGACCTAGAAATGGTCGAGTTTTTGCTGGCGTGGCTTTGGGTTTTGCCAGGTACTTTGATGTGGATGTGGTGCTGATTCGTTTGATTTGGGTGGTGTTACTTTTGCCAGGAGGATTACCTGGCATCCTGCCATACCTGATTTGTTGGCTAGTCATTCCAGCAGAAGATTAAGTTAATAATTTTGACTTTTTAACAAACTAGACTTGTCGCGAAATAAGAAATGAGTTAATTATGAATAGATTTTATAGCATTTTCGTTGATTCTGATGACGATAGTAGCCTCAGCTACTTGAGGAAGAAGAAGCAAAGAAAATGCATAAAAGATGCCATAAGTAGCCAT
>JAHIVK010000054.1 GCA_018816385.1 Patescibacteria group bacterium | reverse complement strand
TGGTTATTTTGTTGAAAGTATCGGGGAAAAGAATGAAGAAGTGATTAGAGCCTACTTAGATCGTCAACAAACTAAGCACTCAAGGCCTCGCATTCACCACCGGGCTTAAAAGCCCGGCGTTCTCTGCTCAGGCGTATAGAAGTTAGACAAATAATTACTCAGATAGTCGGTCAATTGGTCAAATAAATTATGCCTTATCAACACGCCGATTTGGCTGCTGGCAGATGGCAATCTTTGTCACTGGTTGAACAAATGGCCAACATCGGTTCAGAAGTAGAGCGGACCATCAGTTGGCGCAAAAAGAATAAATTAGATTATAGTCAAAGAGCATTTTTTAGAGCCTTAGAACTCATAGATTTAACTATTCTTTTTAATCACCAAGCATCAATCCTCAAAGAAGTCTGCCGGTTACGCGAAAATCTAGTTGACAGTTTTTTTGCAAACAACACTTTTGGAACTACTGATGAAGCTTGGCAGAATTACTTTAAAGCCTTCAATTGGGCCGCTCGCGATCAGCACTCAAAGAAAAATTAAACAATACTCTGCACAATATCCATGATGCTTATCTGGCAACATGTCTCTGGATTCATGAGCGTGATAATAAGACTTTCTATGAAATAAGAAACGAGTTAAGTCGTCATTCTCCCCGCCCAGGCGGGGGGAATCCACAGTCGACCGGCTCACTCCTGGATCCCCGCTTACGCGAGGATGACATTTCCCCACTACGTGAGGATGACTGAATCCACTTTATACTTCTCATCATACGTACTGTAAGCCACCGTGATTTCCTCACCTTTTTTAATATCCCTGAGTGACACAAATGTATAACCTCCATCAGTAGTTTTAGCATTGGGAGTCTCTGAATTATTTGGATAATAAGAAATATTCATATCAGCGAATGCTCCTTCTGGAATCTGGACTGTTTGATCTTTTTCAATCACAAAAAAATCATCAATCATTTTTAAAACTTGCTTGTCCAGATTTTTTAACTGACTCATTTTAAAAGTATGCCACTTAGGATCAGGTTGACCATAAAATATATTTGTATCTTCCGGAATATCTCGAATGGCAAATACACCTACGCCGGCAATAACCGAAGGTTTGAGTCGACAGTTAGTGTGTTTAAGTAAATCTAAAATCTTTTTTTTAGCTAATTGAGTATTTTGCGTTTAGTTCTTTCTGTAGCTTTGATCAATAAAATATTATAATTCGCGCAAATACCCCCAAGTGTGGAGCTTGTCGCTGTCTTCATACCAGCGACTGCCAATATCAATCCGGTAGTACATATTGGGAATCACAATGTTTTTAATCCTATTTCGCATCTGGGTTTGAGCTTGAAGCATTGTTAAACCAGAGGCGGCAATCACCAAAATAATCCCAGAGTCACCCGCAATCGTCCATTCACCCTGTTTAATTTTTACATCTTCCAAATGAACTCCATCCAAATGAGGCTTTTTAAAAATAATGGCATTATTTTTGGAAAAAGTTCTATAAGTTTTGGGGTCATTGTAGGGGAATGGTGGCACTACTATTCTAGTCCCCAAATGAAATCCGGGTTTAGTTTTAAGTTGAAAATCTTCACCTACAGCCAATTTGTATAAAAATTCGCCGACTGGCATCAGCATCGATTCGGCTTGAATTTGAATAGTTGGATAACCAAATCTAGAAGTAAACTCCAAAGGATAAATACCATTGCCATTGACTATACAGTTGATATCAACATAACCCACATAATGTTCTTCTTTTAAAGTCGGTTCCATTTTTTTGAGAGTTTCGGAAAATAATTTATTGGGCGCACTCCAAAACATACTGGTGCCCATTTCTCCAGTGGCCACTCCTAAATCACCAGGAAAGAGTTTTTTGTGTTCAAAGTTGACGTTAATTGGATAAATAAATTGATGACCATTGAAAAAGGCGCCCACTGCCACTTCTACACCAGAAGTGACTTTACGCTGGAGTTGAAACTCTTTTATTTGTTCGCTCCAAGTTTTTTTATAGGCATTCAAAACTCTGAGTACATCTAAACCATCATCTTCCTGACCCACAAATAACAGCTTTTTATAGTTCTGGGCATCACCACTCGGCTTGATGACATAGGAATTAGGGTTGGCTTTGACATAATCAATGGCATCATCAAAATAATTAAACTCTTGGTAGGGAAGAATCTTGATACCGTGTTTTTTGAGTTCATTCTGACCAAATGAGCGATCATCTTCTAGTCGATCTGTATACTTGGTACCTCCCACAACCAGCTTGCCCTTTTGGCGGAGTTTTTCTGCCAAAATCCCATGACCCAACACGTCGTCGAAAACAATCACGTCAGCCCAATCTACTTCAGCCCGCCAGTTTTTGGTTCTGGGCACAAAACCAATCCCGACATCCTGACTTTTTTTATCATCAACTGAGTACTTAACATGGTGCCCCTCTTTAACTACCTGCCAAGCGGTATCAGTAATTAAGGCATCGTACGACACAAATAGAAAATTTTTTTTCATAATACGAAATAGACTTGTAGTGAAATAAGAAACGAGTCAATTATGGATAGATTTTATAGTATTTTCGTTGATTCTGATGCCGATAGTAGCCAGAGCTACTTGAGAAAGAAGAAACAAATGAAAATACATAAAAGATGCCGTAAGTAGTCGTTGTGCTTATTTCGCTACAAGTCTAATAATATACCTATTTTCAAAAAGTAACAGACTGTAGACTTTCTGCGAAATAAGAAAGTCTATTATTTAAAATCAAGCTATACTGGAAAGTAAACAAAAATGCTCAAACAGATCATGATTCGGCTTCGATCAATTCACCTTCCTCTGGTGCTGGTGATTTTATTGATCATTGTCAGCCAGCAGTTACCCAACCTCTACGCCTGGATCAAAACTCCAACCGACAGGCTCTACACCGGCCAAGCCTCCTGGTTTGATCCCTGGGATGTGAACGTTTATTTAGCCGCCATTAAAAACGGCCAAATGGGTCACTTTCTCTTGGCCAATCGCTATACAACTATTTTATCCTCACCCAGTTTGTTCTATCCCCTCTACGCTCTGTTGGGTTTAGTCTTGCCCCTGCCCACCAGTCTGGTTTTTCACCTAACGGCCATCGTCACTGGCGCTGTTCTGCTTGTCTGCTTGTATTCCTGGTTGAAGCAGTTTGTCAACTCAAAATCACTCAGTTTGCTGGGACTAGCCATCTGCGGTCTGGGCGGGGGACTGGGCTGGCTGGCCTCTTCCAACCTGGCGCCGGCCGATCTCTACATCACCTCTTTCACTTTTCAAAGCGCTCTGCAGAGACCCCACGAGGCGCTGGGCATCCTGCTTTACTTTTCCGGCCTGATTAATTTGTATTGGTATCTTGACGTTTCTCGGTTGCCCAAACACTTTTGGGCATCTCTCATCAGTTGGCTGGGACTCGTCTTGTTCTATCCCTACTATCTGTTACTGCTGATGGTGGTTTTTCCCCTACTGGCTTTTTTAAAACACGAGCGCCCTACCGGATTAACCAAACCAAAAGTGGCTCAATTAACCGCAAATCTTGGGTTAAAAAACAAGCCAGTTCTTCTCAAAACATTTTGGGTGAGATGGGGCTCAATTCTGATCACCACCTCAATCGCTACTCTCATCTACTACTGGCACTTAAGACAAACAGGTTTCAGCTCGGTGGCAACTCAAGTCTTATCCAAACCCAATCTTGAGCAATTATTACTTGGTTACGGAGTATTTATTTTGTTTTTTGCAGTCTGGTATTGCCTGCCAAGAAAAAAAATAACATCGAGACACTTACCATTCTTGATAACTTGGGTGGTGAGCTGTTTAGTGTTATCACTCCTGCCCCTGGGCATCGCCAGATTTTTTCTAAGGGGGCTGTTTTTTCCATTAACCGTGATTCTACTTCTAGCTCTCAAATCAATCACCGATCAGGTCACTCAAAAATTGGTCGTGATCTTCTTTGTCATGTTGTTTCTTGCCAGTCGGGTCTTGGTCTTTGCCATGAGAATAGATGTAGTAACACAAAATAACCCTTGGGTTTATTTACCGGCAGATCTGCAACAGGTGATATCGACCATTGATCAAGATTCGGGTGGGGGAGTCCTGGCACCGTATGAAGTTGCTAATTATTTGCCATCAGTCACCCATCAGTCAGTCTTTTACGGACATACTCTCCAAACCCCCCGGGGTCAAGAAGCCAAAACAAAACAAGAGGGGTTTTTCCTCCATCAATTGAGCCAAACAGAAGCCGGGGATTTTTTGCATCAAAACCAAATCGACTGGATTGTAGTCGCCAAAAACAGCTACCCGCAGTTTCAAGCCTATCCCAACCTGGAAAAAACTCTTCAAACCAACAACTTTACCCTTTATCGATTGATCAGTAATTAGACTTGTGGCGAAATAAGAAACGAGTTAATTATGGTTTGCCCGACATACTGAAATTTTAATTTTGTCTTTTATATCTTTGATTCTTATCTAGAATCTTTTTTCTCAAACGCAAACTGATGGGAGTCAACTCCAGCAGTTCATCATCTTCAATAAAATCCAACGACTGTTCTAAACTCAGTCTCATGGGTGTATCGAGGGGAATGGCAATATCGGCATTTGACCTAAAGTTAGTTAACTTCTTGGCTTTGCAGGCATTCATATCAATGTCTTCATATGTTTTGCCCAAACCCACAATCATGCCGGCATAAACTTGTTCACCCACACCCATAAACGGCAAACCTCTTTCTTGCAAACTAATTAAAGCATAGGCAGTGGTTTGACCAGTTTCGGTGGCCACCAACACGCCATTTCTAATTTTTTTCATACTGGCTGATTGAACTGGAAAGTAACCTAAAAACTGAGCATCAAATAAACCGTTGCCTCTGGTTTTGCTCAATATTGAAGACCTAAAACCCAGTAGGTTTCTGCTACTCACCCGATATGTCATGTGGGCCACGCCTTTATCATCTGTCAGACTTTCTTGAAGCAAACCTAAGCGTTTACCCAATTCTTCCGTCACCACTCCCATATATTCTTGCAAAATTCTGATGTTAAGTTGTTCAACCGGTTCATGTTTCTGACCATCAATTTCTTTATAGATAACTTGAGGCTTAGAAACTTCCATCTCATAGCCTTCCCGTCGCATACTTTCAATTAAAACAGCTAAGTGTAGTTCGCCTCTGCCCGAGACAATAAAACCTTTATCGCCCGATTGTTCTTCAATTTTCAAGCCGATGTTAGTTTTTTTCTCCCGTCTCAAGCGCTCTGCCAATTGACGGACTGTGCCAAACTCTCCCTCCCTACCTGCAAAAGGGGAACTATTGGGAGCAATCTGAATTTTGAGAGTTGGCTCACTAATTTGGATAGTCGGTAAACCACCCACCAAAACTGGATCGGCCAAAGTTTGACCAATCTTGATTTCATCAATCCCAGTCAAAAAAATAATATCTCCGGCATAAGCCTCATCAACTTCCACCCGCTCTAAACCTTTACTGGTAAAAAGATGAGTAATTTTGCAATCGCCAACTTTTTCATTTTCGGTCCAAATATTCAATCGATCAGCGATTTTAACTGTGCCTTGTAAAACTTTGCCGATGGCATAAGTGCCTTTGTAGCTATCAAAGTCAATGTTGGCCACTTGCATTTTAAAAGGCAGGGTGGCGTTGGCTTGAGGGGCGGGAATAAAATCCAAAATGGTGTCAAACAGAGGCACTAGGTTAGCTGGCTGATTAAAATCACTGGGTAACTCTAGCCAACTTTTACCGGCAATTCCCGAGGCATAGACTACCGGAAAATTAAGTTGCTCTGCATCGTCTGCCAAACTCACAAACAACTCTTCGGTTTGAGCTAGGACTTTTTGAGGTTCGGCTAACTTTTTATCAATCTTGTTAATCACTACAATCATCTTTAAGTGATTTTTAAAGGCCTGTTCCAGAACAAACCGAGTTTGGGGTAGGGGACCTTCGGCCGAATCAACGACTAGCAAAGCTCCATCAGCCATATTAATGACTCGTTCAACTTCGCCACTAAAATCAGCGTGACCAGGGGTATCGATAATATTTATCTTGTAATCTTTGTATAAAACGGCCGTATTTTTGGCCAAGATGGTGATGCCTTTTTCTCGCTCCAAATCCCCAGAGTCAAGAATGGTCGACTGACTCATCTCCGACTGATTATCCCGAAACAAGTGAGTTTGTTTAAGCATGCCATCGATCAAGGTAGTTTTACCATGATCCACGTGAGCGATAATAGCAATATTTCTGATGTTCATGATCAAGACTGAAAATATATACAAATTATTCAGTGGAGGCACACATTATACCCCTAGATAGGCAGAATATCACCCTGGAAACTTTGTATCAGATTGCAGAAAAAAACGGCAAACAGGTAGTGGTTGATTTTAAGTAGTCACAATTACTAATCAAAATTTGAATTAAATGATTATTAGACTTGTCGCGAAATAAGGGCAATGGCTACTTATGGCATCTTTTATGCATTTTCTTTGCTGGTTCTTCCTCAACCAGCTGAGGCTACTATCGTCATCAGAATCAACGAAAATGCTATAAAATCTATCCATAATTAACTTATTTCTTATTTCGCGACAAGTCTATTAAATTTTCCGATAGATATATATCTTGTGCATGGCGTCAATGGTTTTGATTAACTTTAATTGATCAAACTCAAACTGCCACCTAAGAGCTATCACAATTGCTCCTGGCTTGAGTTCTTTTTCAAACTTGGCTTTAATTCTGCGATTGGTTTTGGGACTGAGGTAAATATAAACCACATCAGCCAGGGACAGGTCCATCTCGAACAAGTCCTGATGAAGAAAATTGATCCGATTTTTGTAAGGTGAAATGAATTTTCTAACTTGAGAAATCATAAATAAAGGCCAGTTCTTTTCGACTCCCACCATGGGATTTTTAATCAATTTAGCTAAAGTGAAAATTAGCTTACCCGAACCACTACCTAGATCATAAATCTTTTGATCTGGTTGAAGTTTCAAACCCTGGACCAATTTTTTGGTGATACTGACTTTGGTAGATTCAAATGGAGCATCAGACTGAGTCCCAGTCCACCAAGCGATGACTGCAATTAGAATCTGCCGAATAAAAAGCAGTATAAAAACTATTTGAATCACAATCTGGAGATAAATCTGCCACATAACTTGGGTATTATGCCTCAAATGTGAACTAAATTACAGCCCTGACTGAGTTGTAGTTTGCTATACTGGATAAAGTGAAAATAAAAAAGCCTTTGTTACTTGTTGCTTCTATTCTCTTATCTCAGTTAGCTGGGATCATAGGCTCGTTAGCCACTGCCTCTGCCATTTCTACTTGGTATGTGACCTTGGTTAAACCCGATTTTAATCCGCCTAACTGGATCTTTGGTCCGGTTTGGATAACTCTCTATACGCTGATGGGTATAGCCTTATATCTAGTCTGGTCAAAAGGCAATCAAATACCTCAAGTTAAAACAGCTACCAGTATATTTTTACTTCACTTAGTAGTTAATTCCGCTTGGTCTATCGCATTCTTTGGACTGAAGAATTTAGGGTTGGCTTTGGCAATTATTATTGTTCTTTGGTTGATGATTGTGCTACTGATCAGACTTTTTTCTAAGTTAAACATCTGGGCCAGTCGTTTACTCTGGCCATACTTACTTTGGGTCAGTTTTGCCACGCTACTTAATTTTTCGCTCTGGCAATTAAATTAGTAAATCGATTAAATTAACACAAACCAAAAGAGCCCTCTTGCGAGGGCTCTTTCAATTTCAAAAGTAAAAAATTACCTCTGAGGTCTGCGGTCGTAACCGCCACCACCACTATCACGACGATCGTTGCTATAACCGCCTCGGTTATAACCACCTCGATCAGTTCGGGGTTGTGGAGGTCTGGCCACGTTGACAATCAAAGCTCTGCCATCCATCTCGAAACCATTGACGGCTTCGATAGCGGCTTTAGCTTGACTCTCTTCGGCGAAGGTCACAAAGGCAATGCCCTTGGAACGACCAGTCATCCGATCGGTAATCAATTTGACCTCTACTAACTCCCCATGGGGAGCAAATAGATCACGCAACTGATCTTCCGTTGCGCTATAAGGAACGCTGCCTACGAACAGCTTTTTTGGATTCTCTTGTGGTGTCTGATCAAACATACACTCACTCATTTCTGCCCTAAAATTAACTCGGGCTCTATTATTACTAAGTCTGGGAACGATTCTTTGAAGGCAAATTAACTGCTCTCTCCGTCTGTTCTTTCAACTTTACCCAAGTATTATAACACACTAGTTGCAAATATTTGCCAATTAGTGATAATCTGGCATATGGAGTTCAAACCAATTGCTTTTCCCAAGTGCCAAACTCAATACATTACTCCTAGTTGGCCAGACCTTGACCGGCTGGCATTTGAGGTAGCTCAAGCTATCAGAAGCGATGGATTGAAGTTTGATCGAATTGTGACATTGGCTAAAGGTGGTTGGCCCATGACCAGATCTTTGGTTGACTATCTTCAGGTCAAAGAGGTAGCCAGCATTGGTGTCAAGTTCTATGCTGGCATTAATCAACAATTAAAACGACCTCAGGTTTATCAAGATATTCCCATATCTATCAAGGGAGAAGATGTTTTACTGTTTGATGATGTAGCTGACACTGGCGCATCTTTTGAGTTTGTCAGCCAACTACTCAAAAAAAAAGAAGTCGAATCTTTAACTACAGCTTCGCTTTTCTATAAACCTCATTCTAGTTTTAAACCCAATTTTTACAGTTCCACCACCAGTGCTTGGATTATCTTTCCCTATGATGCTGTTGAGGGCATTATAGCCTTGGGAAATCAGTGGCAAAAACAAGGTTACACTCGACAAGAAATTATTGGCAGGTTTAATCAGCTACATTTTTCGGCTGATGTGATTCGGGCTTATTTTAAGTAGTCTGATTGAATCCAAGTCAATTAGACTTTTTTCGAAAGAAGTCTATTATGATTGAAGGGAGCAAATATATATAACAACCTCAAAACCAAATATCAGATTTAGGTTTAAGTAAAAGCTACAAATGGCTTTAAACTAACTATAAAATAAAGAATCCATCATGGTCCAAATTACACCTCAAACTCTGGATGAAGCTTTTAATCTAGTTAACGCCGAGTTACTAGCGATGTTTCTCAAGAAGCACAAAGATTACGGCAAGGGCAACATTCTGGCTAATGGCGAGCTGGGCATTGCCATGCGGATTAGCGAAAAAATCGAGCGAACCAAACACTTGCTGGTCACCAAACAAGAACCTCAAAATGAAACTATCGACGAGACTTGGATCGACGTGGCGGTTTACGCCGTGATCGGGGTACTGTATCGCCGGGGCTGGTTCCAAAAACTCAAGGTAAAATAAAATTGATCAAGCTTGTGACTCGTGATCTACCGGGGGGCTATCTAATTTCGAGTGGCGCACAAAGTTATGCCTGATACTCTAAGATATAGGTATGGATGATAGTAAAGAGCCTTGAAATATCTTGTATTAGAGCAAAGTACACTTGTCGTTGCAAATCATCCGTTCCTGCTAATATGAGTGAATAATATCCACCATGCAACCAACTTAGTGATCTGGCAATAGAATGAAGACAAGCCACTGTGTTCTCAGGTGACACTTTTGCTGCGTCAGAGACATAATATAAGGTTTCTTCTATTTTGCTTACTAAATACAACACGTCTTTACTGTGTGGTCCAATTTGTGAGATATCAACAGTGTTACTATCCAACGATTCTGATGCGGGCGATGCGTCTTTTGATTTCATATCAGCGATTCCTATGCTAGTTCGTAATGATACATAGTACTATTGAAGTATATCACAAATGTATAAAAAATGTTAACGCACAAGTTCGTGAGTGGAATCGCACACTTCACCAGTTGAGATGAGATAAAATATGCGGATATCCAAAAACATACAACAACACATTGCGCATTGAACTAAACCATCAGAAAAAATCAGCCTTTACAAAGCGGATGATCTGTTTTTCGTTTGCAGTTTGTGTGGAGCGAACGTCAAAACTAATTGTAATTTATTAAGTTTGTGTTTTAAGCGCCATCTTGAGTGCACCATAGACGTTGGGTTTGGCTGGAAAAACTGGGGTTAAGCGGGGGAGATCGGTCTTGAGCTTCAAAACTAAATTGGTTTTGACATACTCACACGCCATGACCGAACCCGCTATCACCCCATCAATTCGCTTGTCTTCAAGATTGAGTCTTTTGGCCACCGTTGTCACCATCATAGCCAACTGTTCTACGGCTTGATCCAAAATAAGTTTGGCAGTTTCATCTCCCGTTTCATGAGCCTGGTAACAAAGCTTGGCTAAACTGGCAATCTCATTTTTGGTCAAAGGAGGGTTATAAACATGGTCTTTTAGTTGACTGATGTTAGGAATTCTGAAATGACCAGCCACTAAATCCTCCAACTGGCTCTTGTTTTCTCGGCCATCATGACTTTTAACCGCATGTCTTATAACTCGATAGCCAATGTAATAAGCCGAGCCCTGATCTGCCAGTAAATAATCCATACCGCTGACTCGAGCAGATGCGCCTTGGTCATTTCGGCCATAACAGATTGAACCAGTCCCAGAAATTAAGACAACCGCATTCGGATTATCCGTTCCTCCTGCCAAAGCAATTAGACTATCATTAACTAATTTGAAATCTTCAATCTTAAAGAATTTGAGGATGGGATCAAACACCTCTAGAGACTTAACCATTTCTTGCTCTGTATCTAAACCGGCCAAACCCATGACAGCCTTTTTGATGACGTAGCCTTCTGGTAATTGCTGAGTCGCCTGACGGATGGCTTCTCTTAAATTGAAGCTAGCCGCTCCCACAGAGGCAGTTGCCAAACTAGTTGGTCCGGCCGAGCCTTGTCCCACTTCTTGGCCAGATAAATCTGCCACTAGCACACTAGTTTTTGTAGCACCACCATCAGCAGCTAAAACATATTCCATAGATACCTTTCATCATAAACTGACTGAGTTCTGATGTCTGTATCAAAAGTATCATAAACTAGGTGTTTATTAAACTTGTAGCAAAATAAGCACAACGACTACTTATGACATCTTTTATGTATTTTCATTTGTTTCTTCTTTCTCAAGTAGCTCTGGCTACTATCGGCATCAGAAACAACGAAAATACTATAAAATCTATCCATAATTAACTCGTTTCTTATTTCACTACAAGTCTATTAAACGCGTAACTGATATAGTAGCTTTAATGCCCGATCAGACAAGAGATGTGCCCAGAAATAAGAAACCGGTTAATCATTTCCCTCATTTCGCGACAAGTTTAACAAAAACTCCCTCGGAGTTAGCTTTTATCGCCCAAAAGATTAGGCGCCACGTGATCGAGATGATCGCTGGGGCCGGCAGTGGCCACCCTGGCGGGTCGCTGGGATTGGCTGATGTGATGACTGGTCTTTATTTTGCTGTCCTCAAGCAGAGACCTCATCAACCGGACTGGCCAGAGCGCGATTATTTTCTGCTCTCCAATGGTCATGTCTGTCCGGTTTGGTATGCGACGTTAGCCCAAGCCGGTTACTTTCCCCTTGAGGAACTTGGGTCTTTAAGACAGTTTGGCTCACGTCTCCAAGGCCACCCTCACCAAGGTTCACTGCCGGGGGTAGAGAATACATCGGGTCTGCTGGGCCAGGGTTTGTCTTTGGGTTGCGGTCTGACCACAGCTTTCAAACTAGACCACAAAAGCAACCACATTTTTGTCCAAACCAGTGATGCGGAACATCAGGAAGGCCAAATCTGGGAAGCCTATCGTTACGCTGGCGCTCATCATTTAACTCACCTGACTGTTCTGATTGATCGCAATGACATCCAAATTGATGGTACCACCCAGGAAATTGCCCCCTTGGAACCACTGGCCGAAAAAATTACCAGTTGCAATTGGCAAGTGGTAGAAATTGATGGCCATAATTTTGATCAAATTAGTTGGGCTCTGAATGGGGCTCGCACGTGCCACCTACCAACTGCCATTATCTGCCACACGACGGCTGGCAAGGACGTGTCGTTTATGGAAAATAATCCCGATTGGCACGGGCGAGCCCCAAATCAAGCCGAGGCTAAACAAGCTTTGGATGAACTTAATCAGACTGTTCATCAAAATAAACCCGCGGGCACTGGTCATCCTCACGCCCAGCCTGGGCGGGGTCCAGAGGGTCTGTCATCCTCGCGCCCCCCGCTTGGGCGGGGTCTAGCGGGGATCCAGATGGTCTGTCATCCTCGCGCCAGCGGGGATCCAGAGGGTCTGTCATCCTCGCGCCAGCGGGGATCCAGAGGGTCTGTCATCCTCGCGCCAGCGGGGATCCAGAGGGTCTGTCATCCTCACGCCAGCGGGGATCCAGGAGTATGAGACCAACCACTGGATTCCCCCCGCTACGCGAGGAGAATGACAGTACGCGAGAGGAAAATGACAAGGCGCGAAGAGAAATGATGGTCATAAAAAAACCAACCCGTGGAAGGAAAGTCACAATGACAAATGAATAATCAATTACCACCCAAACCACCGGTAGATTTGCAGTCAACCAGAGACGGAGTGGGGCAAGCCCTATTGGAGCTGGGCAGAACTAATCCCAATGTGGTGGTAGTTTCGGCTGATTTGGCCAGTTCCACCAGAGTAGATTGGTTCAAACAAGCATTCCCAGATCGCTTTTTTGAGGTAGGTGTGGCCGAACAGCACCTGGCCGGTCTAGCCGCCGGTCTGGCCATGGCCGGCAAAATACCTTTTATAGCCAGTTTTGCAGTATTTAGCCCTAGCTTAAACTGGGGCGTGATTCGGACTAGCATTTGCCTGCCCAATTTACCAGTCAAAATTATTGGCGGACACGCTGGCTTAGCCACCGGACCAGACGGCGCCACTCATCAAGCGCTGGAAGATATTGCTTTAATGAGAAGTTTACCTCACATGACAGTTGTTTCGCCCGCCGATGGAGCCGAAGCCTACCAAGCCACCTTGAGTTTAGCCAGCGTCCCAGGTCCAACCTATTTGAGAGTCACCAAACCCAAAACTCCAATCATTAAATTTCAACAACCCTTTGAACTTGGCAAAACTAGAACTGTCATCTACGGCAATGATGCTATTATCTTGGCTCATGGATATTTACTTCAGACAGCCATTGATACTGCCCAATCCCTGTCCAAACAAGGTCTCAAAGTTGGCGTGGTCAACTGCCATACGCTCAAGCCACTGGACCAGCCATCAATCCTCCAAATTTGCCAAGTGGCCAAAGTTGTGATCACTCTGGAAGATCACCAAGTCATCGGAGGCTTGGGTAGCGCGGTGGCCGAGGTCATCAGCCAACATCAGCTTAAAATTCCCTTCCAAATTTTAGGGGTCAAAGACCAGTTCGGTGAGTCCGGCACTCCAGCAGAACTCTATCAAAAACACGGCTTAACTGTCGATAAAATCGCAGCCGTTATTAGAGTATTATTGCTCAAGTAGGTTTAAAGTGATAAACTGATACCATGTCCAGCCCTGCTCGCTTTGACAATAACAAGGTCACTATCATTGGTTGTGGTCGAGTGGGCATGAGCGTCGCTTTTTCCCTACTACACGATAATCTAGTTAACGAACTGGTTTTGCTGGGGCGCCACAAACAACAAATCGTGGGTGAGCAACTGGACCTAGAACACGGCTTGAGTTTTTTAAACCCCACCAAGATTTTGGCCACCGATTCCTATCTGGATATTCGCCATAGTGACGTGGTGGTTATCACCGCCGGCAGTGCCCAGAAACCCGGCGACACTAGGCTGGATCTGGCTCAAAACAACCTGGCGGTGATCGAGCAGATTATACCGATGGTGGTCCGTCACGCGCCCGGAGCAGTTGTGATCATTGTTTCAAACCCAGTGGATGTTTTAACTTATCGAGCCTATCAGTTGGCTGGCTGGCCCAAGGGGAGAATTTTTGGTTCCGGCACGACTCTGGACACGGCTCGTTTTCGCTTTCACTTAAGCCAATTTCTGCAAGTCAGCCCCAACAGTATTCACGCCTACATTCTGGGCGAGCATGGCGACAGTTCTTTTCCGGTACTGTCCAGCGCTACTGTCGGCGGCCAGACTTTGAACGAGTTTCCCGAGTTTAGCGATGAAAAGGCCCAAACAGCCTTTCAAAAAGCCAAAAACGCCGCCTACAAAATTATTGAATCCAAAGGCTCCACTTACTACGGCATCGCGGCCGTCATTCATCATCTGGTGAAAACTGTGCTAACCAACGCCAAAGAAGTCCTGCCCGTCAGCATTCCTCTACATCAATACTTGGATCATTCCGGCGTCAGCTTGAGCGTGCCCTGTGTGGTGGACCGGAGTGGAGTAGGGGAGATCTTGAAACCCAAGCTCAATTGGGAAGAAAAGCAGGCGCTGGCTAGGTCGGTGGAGAAGATCAAGCAATACTGCCAGTAATCATCTCCAATCAAATTTTGCCGATGTTTCTGTAAATTTGTTCTGCTGATTTTTCTGTGAAGGGCGACCCAGTTATCTTTGGCACTGCCGGCACCAAAACGTGCTTCGACCTCCCTGCTTGAACCTTTCAATTTTGGCGCCACACTGGGGACAGGGCATGTCCTCCCTGCCGTAAACTAACAGTTCGTCTTGATAACCCCCGGACAAGCCGTCAACTTGACGGTAAGTGTTGATGCTGGCTCCGCCCAGCTTGATGGCTCTGTTGATGACTGTCTTGAGAGCGGTTAATAACTTAGTGACTTGAGACAGAGATACAGTCTTGGCTTTTTTTTGAGGATTGATGCCCGCCAGAAACAGACCATCACACACATAGATATTGCCTAAACCGGCCACCACCCGACTATCAAGTAAAACCAGTTTAATGGCTGATGACCTTGCTTGCAGTCTTTGATAAAGATACCCCGCAGTAACACGAACATTGATAATATCGGGACCATATTGGGCTAACTCTTGATCGACTGCTTGATCGCTCATCTGTCTAATCCAACCAAACACCCGCTGATCGTTAAAGTAGAGCACTTGGCCGGACATTAAGTAAATAATCACTCGTGTATGAGAACTGGGCAGACCCCCAATCCAGTCGGCCGAGGGATGACCACCTCCTAGTCGTTTATGGTCATTGATCAAGATCAATTGGCCGGTCATCTTGAGATGAATTAAAAGGTTGTCCTGGTTTAACTTGATGAGAATTAGCTTTGCCCTCCGAGAGACATCGACTATCCGCCGGCCCTTGAGCTGTTTGGTATTTCCCTGAAAACTTTTAGCTCGCTTCACTTCAACTCGGGTAATCACCTCACCCACCAGCTCGGATTTGAGTCTTTTCACAATCGTCTCAACTTCAGGCAGTTCGGGCATAGAGATAGTCTATCAGACAAAAGTGAGTCCGCCGGGACTCCCCCGAATCTTCGATTCGGGACTAGTCCCGAAATTGATTAAGATCAATTTCGGGGGAACCCGTGTCTTCAATAAAGATGAGTCTTTATTGAAGACATGGGTTTGATCCGTAGGATCATTTTTAAAATAAGTCGATATTCTATCGACTTATTTTAGAAAGTGAGTCCGCCGGGACTCGAACCCGGGACGCACAGCTTAAAAGGCTGTCGCTCTAACCAACTGAGCTACGGACCCAATATTTTGGGCAACCCTGGATTATACCAGCTCCAGATTGTATAGTATAATCGTACTTGATGCTCAACACACACAAACTTCTCTACATCCTGCCGGATTTGGCGTACATCGCCGAGTTGCTACCCGCCAAAAAACCCCATACCTTTGCCATCCAGTCATTTCGCCAGATCAATGGTCAGTTTATGGATGAAAATGTTTTTAATACTGTCAACATTGAAAAGTTGTTTGAAAAACTGGAACCGGAAGAATATCGGTTAATTTTACCTGATTCTATGTTCACCAATACCATCCTAACAGTCAATGAAACAGATGATAAAAAGATAATTGACCAACTTATCAACACCACCTTACCCAAACTAGGTTTAACCAAATCTACCCATGAAATCGAAACCAGTGTGTTGGCTCAACTTAATAACAATGCCAAAGTGCAAGTTTCGGCTCTGGAAAAATCATTGCTGGCTCCCATCAGAATCATGGCCAATAAATATAAGGTCCAAATTTCTAGTATTTCACCCGTAACTTGGACTGTTAAATCTGTAGTTTCCCTTGAACCCTCAATTTCCGTCCTGCAAATTGGAGCTTATCTCTATACAGCCTTGCACTACATTGGTGTTGATCAAGCCACCCTAACTCTTGCAACAGACGTTGATCAAGTCGCCGAAACTATTAAAACTCTCAAGGGTACTGAACCTAACATTCAAACTATATACTTACTAGCCAGTAATCAAATTGAAGATAAACTCAAAACTCTCTTAAGTGACACCGTGCCACTTCAGCAATTAACAAATATTAAAGACGATCAGGCCAAAATGCCGGGATTTGTTAAACAAATTATTGAGTCCGGCATGAGAACTCTGTCGATTGATGAGTATCCGGTGCCTCAGTTTAAACTTGGCTCTATTTCGACTCAAGACCAAGAGGACCTTGTATATCAAGCCAATTCATTTAATAATGAAGCATCAACTAGTCAGGAGACCCAGAGTATGTCAGATCTGCCCAAACCCAATGATGCCTCCCAAGAGGAAAAATCAACACCTGTTGTCGCTCCTACGCCAGAGGTAAGTGTGGAATCAGTCGGTGAAACCACCGATCAAATTAAACCTACTAAATCGGGAGTTAAGTTTGAATCAACTGCCAAACTAGATAATAAATTAGATATTGAAGCTAAATTAAACAAAACCCTGGAAAAGAAAGAGGTTAGTCCAACTGTAGGATCAGCCATGGGTAAAGCCAAACCAGAAGAAACTCCCAAAGCCAACATCGACTTGACTCGCTTCACTAGCTCTACCTCAGACAATAGTCATCAAGAAAAACCAAGTCTTAAACCTCAACTCACATCAGCCACTCAAATACAAAAGCCTGCATCAACCAAATCAACAGGAGTCAACACTATGCTCAGAATGCTCTTTATCACCGTGGCTGTATTCTTCGCAACTGTCGCCATTGGCGTTGGAGTTGGATTAGCCATCCTTAACTTCACCAATTCGCAAGCTACCCCCCCAGAAACTCCAGTTGTCATCACTGACGACGCTCAAACTCCAGGCGAAACTGAGCCCACTATCGCACCCACACCCATTGAAGTTGATCGAACAACCGTTTCTATCTTGGTTGTCAATGCCACTACCAAAGCAGGCTACGCCGGCACGACCAAAACAAAACTGGAAACCGCTGATTATAAATCTGTGGTGGCTGGCAATGCTAAGGGTGATTATGAAGCTGGCGTGTACGTGCTGATGGCCGAAGAGAGTGTTGGATTGGTGCAAGCTTTAAGTAAGGATTCAGAGTTAGAATTAGTATTTGCTGAGGGTTACTCAACTGAAGATAGCTTGAGCAAATACAGTGCAGTGATTGTTCTGGCAGAGTAACAACCCGTTTTTTTGAATTAACTAAAAATGTGTGTTATTGAAGCAGTCACTATTAAATTGAGTAGACTTTCTGCGAAATAAAAAACGAGTTAATAAAGTCTGGTGCTGTTATAATACTCAATCTGGATATAATGCGTACTTTTGAGTCAAAATAATACAGAAATAACTTATGGCAACTGGTCCACATATTTCAATTTCAGCTGAACCATTATTCCAAATTGGCCATCTCCAAATTACTAACTCAATGTTAACCAGCTTGATTGTTAGTTTTGTAATGATTGCGTTTGCCTTGATAGTTCGCTTTAAACTTAAATCTACAAATAAACCAAAAGGTTTACAAAATGTTGCTGAGTGGCTAATTGAGACTTTACAAAGCTTTATCCAAACTATCACTGGAGACGCCAAAAAAACACGCCGATTTTTACCATTTTTTGCAACTTTTTTCTTGTTTATCCTGTTTAACAACTGGTTCGGCTTATTGCCGGGTGTGGGTACCATAGTTACTACGCCTATTGCCGAACAAGATGAAGTGACTATAACCAATGAACTTGAGGCGATTGAAGTGACACTGGAAGAAGTTAATCAACACCTAGAAACAGACCAGCATCAGGCTGACCCCAATCATGAGATCACTCTCCAACATCAAGTTGAAACAGAAACCAATATTGTCAATGATTTAGATATGTTCACTAAAGAAGAATTAATTGAAGCTAGCAATCATCAAATTAAGGCTCCTGTTTTCCGTCCCGGTAGTGCTGACCTCAACACGACTTTAGCTTTGGCAATTACTTCAGTCATTGCTACTCAAATTTTTGGTCTAATGACCCTCAAGTTTTCTTACCTCAAAAAATTCTTTAATCTTGCCAGTCCCATTGATTTTTTTGTAGGCCTGCTGGAGCTTATTTCCGAGTTTGCCAAAATTATCTCGTTTGCTTTCCGGTTATTTGGCAATATCTTTGCCGGCGAAGTGCTGTTGGTAGTCATCACTTTTTTAATTCCCGTGGTGGTGCCTATGCCTTTTTACGGCTTGGAGCTATTTGTGGGTTTTATTCAAGCCTTAGTTTTTTCTATGTTGTCGCTGGTATTTTTTAACATGGCCACCCAAGGTCACGAAGAACATTAAGTAATTATTTATAAGGAGAAACTATGTCAAACGACATGCCTATCGCTTTAGTTATGGGAATTGGCACCATCGGTCCAGCCCTAGCTATCGGTCTATTAACAAGTAAAGGCTTGGAAGCTATCGGCCGTAATCCAGAAGCCGCCTCCAAGATTCAGACAAACATGATCTTAGGCATTGCCTTTGCCGAGGCGATTGCTATTTATGCCTTGGTCATCGCCCTTATCCTTAAGTTTGTTTAAAATCAAAAATAAAGGAGAGCTATGGATATTCAATTTCCCCAAATTTTGTTTCAAGCCATCAACTTTTTGGTGGTTGTTGGCAGTCTGTCTGTGCTACTCTATAAACCCATTTTAAAAGTCTTTGATGAGAGATCAAAAAGAATTGCCGAAGGACAAAAGGCGGCTGAAGAAGCTTTGGTGCAAAGAGAACAAATTGAGGCGCTAGGAGAGAAAACCAAACAAGAACTGAATGAAAAATCAGCTCAAATTTTGGACAAAGCCACCAAAGAAGCTAGCACTACCAAAACTCAAATCATTGAAGAGGCAAAACAACAGGCTCAAGTAGAAGTTGAACTTTTGAAACAAAAGTGGGTCAATGAAAAGGAACAAATGCTCAAAGGTATGAACGATCAACTAGCCGAAGCAGTCATTCAAACCAGTGCCAAAGTTGTGGGCACTTCATTGACTTCTGCTCAACACTCAAAACTGATTGACCAAGAACTTAATCTGTTTTTGAAACAAATATAAATAATTTATGACCAATCAACCAAGAGTTGTCATTACCACTGCCCACAAATTAACACCAACTCAAAAAAAAGCTGTTGAGAGTGAAATCAGGCGTAAAATTGGTCAAGAGTTTGAGTTGAAGGAAGTGGTTAATTCGGGGGTTATTGGCGGATTAAAAATTACGGTTGGTCTTAAAGAATTTGACGTCACGATTGCCGGTAAATTGGCCAAGCTTCAATCTCAATTGCCAACTGCCACCGTGGTCACAGCTGTCAAACTATCAGATGATCAAAGAAAAAAAATCAAACAAGCCATTGAAAAAAACCAAGGACCCATCGACTTTAGAGAAGTCATTGATCCAAAGGTGGTTGGTGGTCTTAAAGTTCGAGTGGGATCAACCGAATATGACGGCACAATTGCCAGCAAACTGGAAAAAATAAAAAAAATACTTCAACAACAATAGACTTTCTGCCGCAGAAAGTCTAATTATAGATTTAATAAATAAGGCCAAACTATGAATAAACTCAGTCCCTCATTCTCAGAGTCTCTCAAGGAATTAATTCAAGATGCAGATTTATCACCCCAGTCTGAATCTGTGGGCACGGTTGAATCATTTGGTGACGGCATCATAGAAGTCTCTGGACTAGATTCTGCTCAAATTAGCGAATTAATTGATCTAGGCCAGGGTGAGTTTGGTTTAGCTTTAAATCTCAAAAAAGAGGGCGTGGGTATTGTCGCCCTAGGACACGTTATGCATTTGAGAGCTGGTTCAACTGTTAAGAGAACCGGCCGAGTCCTGTCAGTTGGAGTAGCAGACAGTATTCTGGGTAGAACTATTGATAGTCTAGGACAGGTGATTGATGGCGGCAATCCTATTAAACCAAAAAGATTCATGCCTCTAGAAAAAATTGCTCCTGGAGTGATTCGACGCAAATCAGTCTCGGTCCCTATGCATACTGGCATCAAAGCCATTGACGCTATGATTCCCATTGGTCGAGGCCAAAGAGAGCTGATTATTGGTGACAGGTCTACAGGCAAAACGGCTATTGCCCTGGGGACCATCCTTAATCAAACCGCTGGTGATGTGGTTTGTGTTTATGTTTCAATTGGTCAAAAACGAGCTTCACTGGCTCAAATTACTCAAGTCTTAACCGAAAGATCAGCTATGGATCATACCATAATTGTCTCGGCCAGCGCTTCTGATACTGCCGCCGCCCAATACTTAGCTCCCTACACTGGTCAAGCTGTAGCCGAATACTTTTTAGATCAAGGCAAAGATGTGTTAATCATTTTTGATGATTTAACTAAACACGCTCAAGCTTACCGAGAAATTTCACTTTTACTGCGTCGTCCTTCTGGTAGAGAAGCCTATCCTGGTGATGTTTTTTACCTTCACTCCAGGCTACTGGAAAGAGCTTGCCGACTAGATGATAAATACGGCGGAGGTTCAATTACTGCTCTGCCAATTATCGAAACTCAGGCTGGAGACGTATCTGCCTATATTCCCACTAATGTCATCTCAATTACTGATGGTCAAATCTATCTTGAAACTGACCTGTTTAACGCTGGCATGAAACCAGCTATTAATATTGGTTTGTCTGTTTCTAGAGTCGGCTCATCAGCTCAACTTAAATCCACTAAACAAGTGGCTGGCACTATGAAATTAGATCTAGCTCAATTTAGAGAATTGGAAGCCTTTTCTCAATTTAGTTCTGATTTGGATGAAAAAACTAAAGCTCAACTAGATAGAGGTATTAGGGTTAATGCCATCTTAAAACAAGGTTGGGACCAACCCCTCAAACCAGAAGAGCAGGTGGTGATCATTTTTGCGGCAGTCAAGGGTTATCTTGACCCAGTTGAAGAAAAAGCTATCACCGAGTGGGAGCAGTTATACATCAAGTACATGCACTCCAATCATCGCAAACTTTTGAGTGAAATCAAAAATCAAGCCAAATTAACCGAAGACATTGATCAAGAACTGCATCAAATAGTTAAAACTTTTAACAGTTTACATCCGGAATTGATGTTAGAACAATCTAAGTAATATTATATGGCTAATACCAGACAAATCAAACACCGGATTAATACTACAGGCAACATTGCCCAAATTACCAAGGCTATGGAAATGGTTTCGGCTAGCAAAATGCGCAAGTCTCAAGACCGAGCTTTATCCGCTAGAAGTTACTCCGTAGCTTTAAAAAAATCCCTGTCCACATTAGCTAAAGTTGTTGATCCCAGTCTCCACCCTTTGCTTAAAGAAAATGATTCGGGCGCAGATTTAGCCATTGTCATTACTACCGATCGAGGCCTGTGCGGTAATCTCAATCACAGCTTACTTAGAAATTTGACAGCCTGGATAAAAAAGCATCCTCAAGGACAGGTAATTGCAGTCGGCAAAAAAGCCATTGGTTTCACTAAGTTCTACGCTATTACCACTCATGGTGAGTTTGCTTCAATTCCGGATAATGTCACAGCTAGTCATATTGCCAAAATTACCAAGATAATTCTGGATGGTTATTTAACCAAAAAATACAAATCTGTCCGAGTTTTCTTTATGGATTTTATTAATACCTTAAGTCAAAGACCTAATTCTATAAAGCTTTTACCTCTCAAAAGCCAAGATATTGAATCTGAATTTTTACAAGCTAAAATTTCCACTAGAAATGAGTATATTTTTGAACCTAGCCCTTCGGCAATTCTGAATGATTTGTTACCATACTATGTAGAAAATGTTTTTTTTCAAACTTTTTTGGAGAGTAAAGCCAGTGAACACTCCGCTCGCATGGTGACCATGAAAAATGCCAGTGATAATGCTGATGATTTAATTGCCGACCTCAAACTTGAATATAATAAATCTCGTCAATCTAGTATTACCAGTGAGTTACTGGATATCACCACAGCTACTTTGACGCTGGGAACATAAAAGGAAATCTATGTCAAAAAATATTGGTCACATCACTCAAATTATCGGGCCAGTGGTAGATGTTAAGTTTACTCAAAAATTACCAAATATCTACAATGCCCTCACTTTAGCTAACAAAAGTGGTGATAAATTAACTCTGGAAGTAGAGCAACAGACCTCTAGTACCGAAGTTAGATGTATCTCTTTAAACTCCACCGATGGTTTGGAAAGAGGCATTGAAGTGGTTGATACAGGCGCTCCCGTGACTGTGCCGGTTGGACCAGAAACACTGGGTCGAATTTTTAATGTAGTCGGTGAAGTAGTTGATGAAGGCAAGCCTATCAAAGTTAAGTTGACTTCTCCAATTCATAAACTAGCTCCCAAGTTGACTGAACAAGAAACCAAAGCCGAAATGCTGGAAACTGGTATTAAAGTCATTGACTTAATTGCTCCTTTTATGAAAGGTGGCAAAGTTGGCGTTTTTGGCGGGGCAGGTGTAGGTAAAACCGTGATTATTCAAGAATTAATTCGCAACATTGCCGAAGAGCATAAAGGTCACTCGGTGTTTGCTGGCGTAGGCGAGAGAACCAGAGAAGGTAATGACCTCTACCACGAAATGAAAGATTCAGGCGTCATCGATAGTACTGTGATGTGCTTTGGCCAAATGAATGAACCGCCTGGCAGTCGTTTACGGGTAGCCTTAACGGCTCTGACTATGGCCGAGTACTTTAGAGATTCTGCTCATGAAGATGTGCTGTTCTTCCTAGATAACATTTTCCGCTTTTCCCAAGCTGGGAGTGAAGTGTCGGCCTTGTTAGGTCGGATTCCTTCGGCAGTCGGATACCAGCCTAATTTAGCTACAGAAATGGCGGCTCTTCAGGAGAGAATCACTTCCACCAAAAAAGGCTCAATTACTTCCATGCAAGCCATTTACGTACCAGCCGATGACTACACAGACCCCGCTCCGGCTACCACTTTTGCTCACATTGATTCAACCATAGCTCTGGATCGCAAACTGTCTGAACAAGCTCTTTTCCCAGCTGTTGACCCGCTGTCCTCAAGTTCTGGCATCTTGGAACCAGACAAAGTTGGAGCTGATCATTACCAGACAGCCAAAGGAGTTCAAGAAGTCTTACAGCGCTACAAAGAACTCCAAGACATTATTGCTATTTTAGGTATTGATGAGCTGAGTGAAGCAGACAAACTAACTGTCAGTCGAGCCAGAAAGATTCAAAGATTTTTATCTCAACCTTTCTTTGTGGCCGAACAGTTTACCAGTACTCCTGGAGCTTATGTGTCAATTAAAGACACAGTCCGAGGCTTCAAAGAAATTCTTGAGGGGAAACATGACGACCTACCCGAACAAGCTTTCTACATGGTGGGCACAATTGAAGAAGCAATTCAGAAAGCCAAAAAGCTTTAAATATCATGGCCAAACTCAAACTGCAGATAGTCTCACAAGAAAAAGAACTTTTATCTACAGAAGTCGAAGCTGTTTCGGCCCAAGCTGTCCAAGGTATGATCACTATTTTGCCTGGACACATTCCTTTATTTACCAGAATCAAAGAGGGGGAACTCCTTTACTTAAAGGCTGATGTTTGGAAATCAATGACCGTATCCAATGGCTTTTTAACAGTTTCACCCAGCGACGAAGTCACCATTATGGTGGATAGTGTCGATCAAGCCCAAAGATGGCAAAGTGTCGATTCAAATGATTCTCTCCAGATGTAATCAAACCTACTTGCTCTCGGATAATTTTAATGTATACTGATGCGACGATGAAAACAGACAATGGTCAAGCTAATCAAATAAATGGTCAACAAATCCAGTTAACTCAGGCTGGATTGGATGAATTGAAACAAGAGTTGAAAGAGCTAGTTGATACTAAACTGCCTGAAGCTATTGATCGAGTGACTAAAGCTAGAGAGTATGGTGATCTATCCGAAAATTCAGAATATCACAGTGCTCGAGATGACCAGCAACTGGTTCAGACTCGGATTGATCAAATTGGAGAAATTATCGAAAAAGCTCAAATTATCACCAATACTCGCAGTAAAACTGTAATTGGAGTTGGCTCAAAAGTCACAATTTTGAAAAAAGGCTCTCAAGCTAAAAAAACTTTTGATGTGGCCGGCGAATTTGAATCTGAACCCGGAGAAAATAAAATCTCTAGCGTGTCTCCTTTGGGCAAATCCCTGATGGGTAAAAAGAAGGGGGATACAGCCCAAGTCCAAGCACCAGGGGGAGTGGTTGAGTACAAAATCATCGACGTTAAATAGCCTGTCATTCCCGCACCACCTGTTTTCAAAACAACAAGCCATCACCCAACCTGATTCTCTACTAACGGAGATTTGCGGTCTTCGTGCTAAGTCAACCAGAATTGGTATAAAACTTGGAAATTACAATTGTCGGAGGCGTTCGCTTTATGAGAATTTTTTATTAAAAAAACAAAGCTCACTCAACGAATTAAACTCCAAAACGATAAGCGTATTTAAATTAAGTTGTGTTTAATTCGCATGCTCCTCAAATTGAATTTGCCAAGTTTTTTAATCACAAATAGTTTTAGTCAGTTATCTTTACCTCAATACATGCTTTATAATCAACTACAATGACAACACAAACTGGGTCACCTCACTGGATAGACACTTTGGTGGCAGAAGTTCTGGATTGGCAAACAAAGCACCAAGTTAATAAACTGCATGTGGATGATATGAAAACTCCCTCTGGTAGAGTCCACGTTGGTTCTTTGAGAGGTGTGGTGCTCCATGACTTAGTCGCCAAAGTTTTAGCCACCAAAACTGACCAACCCGTGACTAGCACCTATGTCATTAACGACCTGGATGGCATGACAAAAATCCCCAGCTACTTAGATACTAAAAAGTATCAACCATACATTGATAAACCACTTTGCCAAATCCCTGCGCCCCAAATTACTGAGTCAGGCATTGATACCAGTCACATTCCAAGTGAAGAAAAGAAAAAGTTACAAGAGGCCAATAGTTATGCCCAACTTTATGCCTTTGATTTTATCCATGCTTTCCGCTATTTAGGTTGTTCTCAAGAAATAGTCTGGAGTCATCAACTTTATGAATCAGGACAAATGAATGGAGTGATTAAAACATCCTTAGATAAAGCTCAAGTCATTAAAGATATTTATACCAAGGTTGCAGAGTATGATTTACCAACAAATTGGTATCCATTCAAATCATTTGATAAAGATTTGCAATCAAAAAAAACCCTAACTCAATCCTGGGATGGTCAAAAGGTTGAGGCCGTCAGTTTGGACAAAGATGGCCAAGAATTAAAACGCTTCACTACCTCACCTTTTGATGGGTCGGGCAAACTGATGTGGAAAATTGATTGGCCAGCTCATTGGCAGGTAATGGGGGTGACCATTGAGGGTTCCGGCAAAGATCACACTTCAGCTGGCGGTTCCCGCGATATGGCCAATGCTTTCTGCGAGCAAGTTTTTAACTCAATTATTCCTTTCGATATTCCTTACGAATGGATTTTAGTCAGGGGAGCTAAGATGAGTTCCAGCAAGGGAGTGGGGACTTCAGCCAGGGAATTTGTGCAACTGTTTCCTCCAGCAGTTGGTCGTTTTCTATTTACTAATAAACATTTTAATCAGGTCATAGATTTTGATCCTGCCACTATGGCTGTGCCAGACTTATTTGATGACTATGACCAAGCGGCCCAAATATTCTGGGGACAAGAAACGGGAGATCAAAGACTGGCCAGATCTTTTGAGCTGGCTCAAGTTGGGGCTGTCCCCAAGCCATACTTTCTGCCCAGGTATCGGGATGTGGCTGGCTGGATGCAGTATCCCGAAAAAGATTTAGAGGCAGAGTTTACCAAGATCAAGGGATCAGCATTGACTAAAAAAGAAATTGCCGAACTTGAACTCAGAAAAAAACATGCTCAAATCTGGCTGGATAACTACGCACCCAGTGAATTTCAACTCACACCCAGAGCAAATGTGTCATATGACACTAGTTCACTGACTGCAGATCAAAAAGAGTTTGTGATTTGGACAATTAATCAAGTCTTGAACAAAAAATGGCCAGATCCTCAAGAGCTTCAACAGGCTATTTTCACTGAGTCAAAAAATGGCATAGGACCAAAGCAGGCTTTCACCAGTATCTATCAAGTTTTACTGGGCAAAACTCATGGACCTCGAGCTGCTTGGCTGTTGCTTAATACACCCAAAGAAATTCTCCATAATTGCCAAAAACAACTCTCAGTTAATCAGCCCCTGACCTAAAAATAAAAACTGTTAAAATGATGACCATGGCCAATAAATAAAGCTCAATATGACAAATAACTTACCAACCAGACAACAAACAGCAACGCTCCTCAAAGAGTTTATTAAAAATCAAGCTCTGATTCACCACTGCGAAATGGTGGCTCAGGCTATGCAAGCTTATGCTCAAAAATTGGGTGAAGATGAGGAATTGTGGTATCAAGTGGGCTTACTCCATGACCTGGATTACGACATGTTTCCAGATGAGCACCCTCACAAAGCCATCAAAGAACTTTTGGCAGATTATCCTCAGGTAGTTAAAGATGCCGTGTCTGCTCACGCACCTGGTTTGACCGGTCGGGAACCCCAGACTCTAATGGAAAAATATTTGTTTGCTTGTGATGAACTCTCCGGCTTAATGCACGCGGTTTCCTTAATGCGACCCAGTGGTTTTGGCGATATGAAACCCAAATCAGTCAAGAAAAAAATCAAAGATAAGAGTTTTGCCACCAAAGTTAGCCGAGCTGATATCCAAAAGGGTTTTAAATTAATCGGAGTTGAACCAGACTCTCATATAGCATTTTTGATAGAAGTTTTTAACAGCCAACCAGTGGAGGAGTAAAATAGACCTGTCGTAAAAATAATGTATTTGGAGAAGCGCAAGCAACCTATTTATTGATTGCCAAGAAAATCCACTATGTTAGATATTAATTACATCAGAGATAATACCGACTTGATTAAACAAGCTTGTCTAGATAAACAGCTGGATGCCAAAGTAGTTGATTTACTGCTGAAGGCTGATGAAGCCAGAAGATCCCAACAACTAGTGGTTGATAACTTAAGACAACAAAGCAACACTTTGGTTGACCAGATTAAAACTCAAGTGGCTCAAGGTCAAAAACCTCAAGCTGATCAAATTGCCCAAGGCAAACAAATTAAAGACCAACTCAAAATTGAAGAACCCAAGTTAACTCAAATCCAAACAAATTACCAAAAGTTGATGTTGGAGATGCCCAATCCTCCAGCTCAAGGCGTACCAGTTGGCAAGGATGAATCGGGCAATCAGGTGATTAAAACAGTTGGCGAACCAACAAAGTTTGACTTTACCCCCCAAGCTCATCAGACATTAATGGAAAACTTAGGTTGGCTTGATGTCAAAAGAGCAGTCAAGATTGGTGGCTTTAGATCTTACTTTCTCAAAGGTGATGGTCTACTTTTGGAACAGGCTTTACTCAAGTACGGACTAAAACTATTAATCAAAGCTGGATTTACGCCTATGTCAGTCCCGGTTTTGGTGGGCGAACCGGCTCTTGAGGGCACTGGCTTCTTTCCTTGGGGCAAAGCGGATCACTACCAAACTCAAGATGGGCAATTTTTAACTGGCACCGCCGAAGTGGCTCTAACTGCCTACTGTACGGGCGAAACACTTTCCTACAAAGATCTACCTATTAAGATGTGTGGTTTATCACCTTGCTTTAGACGGGAGGTGGGCACCTACGGCAAAGATACCCAAGGCATTATCCGAGTTCATCAGTTTAATAAAGTTGAACAGGTAGTCTATACCATAGCTGATGAAGCAGAAACCAAAAAATGGCACGGGCAAATGGTGGAGTTGGCCGAAAGTATGTTGGTGGACTTGGGTTTACCCTATCAAGTGGTTAACATGTGTACTGGTGACATGGGAGCTGGCCAACGCCTCAAGTTTGACATTGAAACTTGGTTCCCAGCTCAAAATAAATATCGGGAAACTCACTCGGCTAGTTACTTTAATGACTTTCAAGCTCGAAGGCTGAACATTAAGTATCGAGATCAAGATGGCACCACCAAGTACGTCTACACCATCAACAACACCATGGTGGCTACACCCAGACTGTTAGTGGCGTGCGCAGAGAACTGGCAAACCAAGGACGGGCAAATCAAAATCCCAGGAATTATTCAAGAGTTGATGTAGAGACTTTTTTCGTTAGTTGTCATTCTCCTCGCCCAGGCGGGGGGAATCCAGGATTGACAACTGCGCCCCTGGATCCCCGCTGGCGCGAGGATGACAAAAAGGCGCGAGGATGACAAAAAGGCGCGAGGATGACAAACCCCTTTTTCCCCTCCCCAAAATGACCTTTTTCTGCCATAATTGCCCTCCATGTTAGGCCTATTCAAAAACCTGTTTGACGAGAACAAAAAAGCCCTGGATCGCTACCAGAAAATTGTCGATCAAGTCAATACTTTAGAACCAAAATTCAAGGGTTTGAGTGATACTAAATTGTCAGGTCAAACCAAACTTTTCCGCGAACTGATTAAGCAAGGCAGAGAACAGCATCAAGCCGAAACAGATATTCTGAATCAGATTTTGCCAGAGGCGTTTGCCACTGTCCGCGAAGTTTCCCGAAGGGTGATTGGTTTACGCCATTTTGATGTCCAAATTCTGGCGGCTATTGCTTTACATAATGGCACCATTACTGAACAAAAAACTGGAGAAGGTAAAACTTTAACTGTGACTATGCCTCTATACCTCAATTCCCTACTGGGTAAGGGCGCTCATCTGGTAACGGTCAATGATTATCTAGCAGAAACCGGCACAGGTTGGATGGGACCTATTTATCATTTCCTAGACTTAAAAGTAGCTGTTATCACTCATGACCAAGCTAAGTTTTATAATCCAGACATAGATTCCCAGGATCGAGGAGATGAGCGCCTGGAACACTTTGAGCCTACCACCCGCCAACAAGCCTATTCAGCCGATATTACCTACGGCACCAACAATGAGTTTGGCTTTGATTACCTAAGGGACAACATGGTCCAAAGCTTGGATCAGATGGTCCAACGCCAGGAAAATGCCCATCACTTTGCCATTGTGGATGAGGCTGACTCAATTCTAATTGACGAAGCCAGGACTCCTTTAATTATTTCCGCCCCAGATAGCGACCCGACAGACAAATACTATCAGTATGCCAAAATGGTGACTTCTTTGGCCAAAGAAGCAGATTACAAAGTTGATGAAAAAGCCCGTTCGGTGACTTTAACCGACCTGGGAGTTAAACGTCTGGAACAAAAACTAGGTGTCAAAAATCTTTACGAAGAAAGTTTTGACGTTATCCATCATGTAGAGAGCGCCCTCAAAGCTCGAACCATTTTCACCAGAGATAAAGATTACATTGTGCGCGATAAGCAAGTTATCATTGTGGATGAACACACGGGGCGCCTGATGTATGGCCGTCGCTACAGTGAGGGTTTGCATCAGGCGATTGAAGCCAAAGAGGATGTGCCAATTCAGCAGGAATCAAGAACCTTAGCCACTATTTCTATTCAAAATTACTTCCGTCTTTACTTAAAACTGTCTGGTATGACGGGCACCGCCCAAACCGAGGCAGAAGAGTTTAGAAAAATCTATGAAACTGATGTGATTGTCATCCCCACTAATCAACTGGTTATTCGCCAGGACAAGCTGGACATTGTCTACAAGACTACTACCGCCAAATACTCTGCCATTGTCAGAAAGATCGAAGAGCTTCACGCCACAGGTCAGCCAATTTTAATTGGTACCAGATCGATTAATCACAACCAAATTGTGGCCGATTTCTTGGATCGCAAAAAAATCACTCACCAAACTCTCAACGCCAAGAATCACGAAAAAGAGGCTTTTATTATTGCTGATGCGGGTAAAAAAGGCGCTATCACCGTGGCCACCAACATTGCCGGTCGAGGAGTGGACATTGTGCTGGGAGGAGCCAAACCGGAACTTAAAGATTATCGCAAAAAAACTCTCACCAAATCACTTAAAAAAGTTAATATTCCAGCTGGTGTCAAACTGCCACCCTCAGTTAATCCTGCTAACTACAAATTAGCTGAATACGCCACAGCTTTGACCAAGTGGCAGACCGATCATGATGCAGTGGTGGAAACTGGCGGACTGTTTATTTTGGGTACAGAGCGTCACGAATCTCGCCGAATCGATAATCAGCTCAGAGGCCGATCTGGCCGGCAGGGTGATCCGGGCGCTTCCCAATTTTTCATCTCACTGGAAGATGAAATTATGCGCATTTTTGGCGGAGAACAAATCTCCAAACTTATGGATTTCCTTAAAATTGATGAGACCCAACCCATTGAACACGGCATGGTGGGTAAATCCATTGAGTCAGCTCAAGTTAAAGTTGAAGGATTTTTCTTTGATCAAAGAAAACGGTTAGTGGAGTTTGACGATGTGATGAATAAACAACGAGATATTATTTATGCCCGGCGCAGACGATTGCTGGAACAAGCCAGCCAAACCACATCAGAAACTCAGACCAGTCTTAAAGATCAAATTTTGGGCTATATCGAGGATGAAGTTAAATCCATTACCAGTTTGCACGCTCCTCATGAGTACACAGACAATGAGTATGCCACATTGGCCAAAGAGTTCACCAAACTGATTCCTTTTGATCAGACTTCACAACAACGCTTAGCTGAAGACTTAAAAAAAGTTGATGATATCGATTCCATCACCGACAAATTGGTGACTTTAGCCCAACAAACCTACGGGGCTAGAGAACAAACCATAGGCGAAGAGCAGATGCGGATGCTGGAAAGAGTCGTCACCATCTCTACTATTGATCAGCAGTGGATGGACCACCTGGATGCTATGGATTCACTCAGACAAGGCATTTGGCTGAGGGGCGATAAACAAACTGTCTTGTCTGAATATAAAAAAGAAGCTTTTGCCATGTTTGAGACCCTACTGGGCACGACCGAATCAACTATTGCCAGTCGGATGTTTAGAGTCCAACTGAATCAAGCTCCCATGCGCCAACCAGCACCAGCCCAAATGGTGGCTCATAAAGATGATATTCACGAAGAATTGACCAAAGAGGTAGCTGATGCCAGTTTACCTCAACCGGCACCTCAAAAAACCTCTGCCTCAAAAGGTGATTTTGCTTCAGCCTTGGCTGGAGCCAAAGGAGCTACCGCCCGCCGGCCCGAACCGGGCGAAAAGCAGGCCAAAATTGGCCGCAATGATCCCTGTCCCTGCGGGTCGGGATTGAAGTACAAGAAGTGCGGTTTGATTAACGCCTCTGCTCACCGCAGTTAAAATGTACTCAGCATCCTACGTCTGCTAGACACTGAATCTTTATTAATGTTCCAAATTTTTGTATGCTAGTTATGGATAAATAAATATGATAGATGTTGAAGTTCCCCAAAAACAAGAATTATTGATTAAACAGGAACCAAGACCAGTGGTCACTCCAGAGGTTCTTCCTCAGGAACCTGTTCTTCAACAACGCAGGTTTATCGATATAGAGAGCTTTTATCAAGCAGAGGTGGCTCGTCATCAGGTTGAACAAACTCAACAAAGTCAAAAAACCTGGGAGGTTATAGAAAAAACCGCTACTAGTATAGAAAAACCAGTTTCTAAAATTGAGAAGCCACAAGAAAGACCACGATCAATTTCAGATAAAATCCATAGACAGATACTACTTGTCCAAGCTCGACTTGAAGGCATAAAAGATTTAAACCGTTTTCTGGAACTGGCAGATTACTTTGAATCTACAGTTTACGAATATCAGCACAAACAGGTTGAAGTACCAAAGGGTCTCAAAGATGAACAAAAGAGGCGAATACTGAAAGAGTGGAAAAAAAAAGGTTGGCAGGGAGAAATTTACCACATTGATGAAAATCAAACTGGTAAGCATGCCAAATTATCTCTTGATCGAAGTGTACCTTTGAAACTTGAACAAAAGCATATCGAGCTCATCAAAGGCCTCATTTCTACCAATAATCACCCTGTTGAACTGGCTGAAGGATTGGTCAAAATTGGTTTTTGGTTTAGCGATTACATGTTGAAGTCGCCTGACTATATGGCAAAACTGGAAGAATTTTTTTCTGCACCCCATGCAAAAGGGGTCCTCGAACTTGCACAAAATATATCTTGGTGGGGTAATGATTGGTTCTCGCAGAAAAATGCTACGTATGGCAAAGTTGTTGAGGTTGGACAAATAGAATTTCTCACTCAGCTTGCCCAAAACCCCGATCTTGATACAGTATTTTCACTAGACTTGGTCCAAAAAATAAATACTCTGTCTACTGCCTTAAATATACAAGTAAGTGTTGCAGAAATTGGACAACTCCAAATAATTCTAAATAACCCAAATTACTTAGAATTTGTTGCTTATTTAAGTAAGTTTGTTATTTTACCATCAAATTATAAACGCAACATACCTATATTTGAAAATATAATAGCTCTTGACCAAGCGGGTATATTAAAACTTATAGTTGACCTCTATCGTTCTGGCGTATCTCTTGGATATGCTAGCAAATACGATTACTTAGGTGGCAAACCCACATTAGGAACATTATTTGACAGTTACGAAGCCGAGCAAAAACCTCAAGAAGTACGACAAGAAGCTGTGCAATATTTGCAGGAAGTATTAAGTCAACCTCATATCCAAAAATTTTTGAGCGATACTCAAAGCCGAGAGTTTGTTGAATTATTAGCAGAAATAAGAGGTTCTCCCATAACTGTGGATGAATTATCCAATCTCAACGAATTATTTGGAGAAGATCTAGCAAAGGGCAAAAGTGCTATTTATATTTTAAAGTCTTTACAAAGAATATATCAAGACATCGAGAAATTTAGCATTGACTTGAAGACTCTATCTTCAATGGTCTCTAATCACGATGTAATGGAAATATTTACTGATGAGGATTTCCTCAAATTTCTGGAGATTCTTAAAACTAAAGCTGGATATAAACCCAGTAATTTTGATCTTTATTATGAGGGAAAAAGTCATATAGCAGAGATATTTGTGAATCCGACAATCCGTCAAAATTTTATACGGGATTCCACAACAGTAGTCATCAGGGCATTAGGAGGTAATTTTAATGCATTTAATCCAGAATTCTACATTCAATTAGGGAATCACCCCAATATGGTTTCAATAATCAACGCTATGGAGAGCATTGGTTGCAATTTATCAGATTCTTTCATGTTACCAAACGTAGAAACCTTTGAAACTATTGCCAATGACCCAACTGCTTTAAGTAAATTAGAGTCTCCAGAATTGAAAGCTTTAACAATCAGATTGATGCAAGAATTCGGGTGGCAAGTCGATGCCAAAGAAATAATTAATTTACTGGAAATATTTGATGATAAAGAGCTACAACAGCAGTTATTTAATCCAGAAAATTCAGATTTTATCAAGAAAGTCCAATCAAATAAAATATGTCTGCCTGATATCAAACGGATCTTAAATATAGATCATCCCCGTCGAGAATTAATGGTCAGTCTAATAGATCAATTTAATTTTTATCCAATTTTTGCTAAGTTCGAAATCAAAGACCAACAAACATTACTTGATGCGTTATCTCAAGATGATGCCTTAAAAACAAAGTTATTTTCCAAACAAACGCAAGAAGTATTTAAAATACTTAGTGAAAACTTTGGTTATCATAATCTTCAGTTAAAGGACATTAAAATTATTGTCAACACTCCGGTTGATTTTCATGATTTCATTGGCAAACTACAACAAACATATCACTATGCTTTTCAAAATAGTGACTTAATGCCATTGCTTCAATTATCAGCAAGTCATGAAGGTTACCTTGATCTTTTAGTTATTCATGGATATAAATTTCGAGCCGATGACATAAAAAACCTTTCGCATCTGATACCACACATGGAAAGTTTGCCAAAACTTCTTTCTACAGTAAGTCAAGTTCAAGCCAGTGATGACTCTTATTTTCAAGACGAAAGAGACATTGGTCCGTATGTCTTTAAAATAACAGACTTGCCTTTTTTATTACAGCTTGAACCAGTTATTGATCAGTTGCCCACAGCAGTTGTAATTTTAAGAGAAGTGATAAAGTACAGTTTAACAATTAGTGATAGTCATGAACTGACAACCTTTATTGAGAGTGGTTATACAAAAGAACAATTAATAGACGCAGTCCAAGTTTATAATCAATTTATTGACCAACCTTCGGCAAAGTTCAATATCGGATCAATTCCAGCTGCCATCTTCATTAAAGATAATAAAGACGTGATTACTCGACTGGCAAGCTATAACTACAAATTTAATTTTCACCACATTAAACTTCTGAAAAGTCTTACGGAATCTCCTGATCGCGATCATATTTTTCAAGTATTAGATATTCTACGAGATAATCTTGGCTTCACTTTTAATCCCAATCTATTTCAATATTACGCCCAATTAGCACAATTTCCAGGAATAGAAGAGAAACTCAAAGAAGCAAGAAATTCACTCAAAGAAGAAGATTTAATGCCAGAAAATAATTTCAAATTGTTTGTGGCATTGAGCGCCGATGTTCAACTATATAACCATGCCAAAAAACTTTTTTCAGATGACTATTTTTCCAATATCAGAGATGCTCACAATAGAATTGGCCAATTTAATAAGAGTATCTTGAATGGTGAAATTCCAGATGAAGTACTTACAAAAATATTTTCTATTTCACAAAAAGCCACGGAATTGGATCGATTAGCCCTAAAATATCTCATCAATGCCAGAATCGCGGCAGTCGCGCAAATTACGGATTGGCAAAATCAATTGCTTCAGTCAGCCAATTTTCAAGAAGCTAATGAAATTTTAACCAGCATGATGGTCGATCTGGCCATTCCTGTCATATATTCTGATTTGGAACAAGAGAAGTTAGCTACAAAACAAAATGAATTAATAGAACTGGCAAAAGCAGATAGGGAGTTCGATGACATACTTGAAATTAATTGTCGGGCTGTAGGAATATTTGGGCAGAGTTTTTCAAGCCAAAGTCCGCAATTTGGCATATTAATGGATGCGATCAGACAATCACTTGAACTGAATTTGGAGCGTAATCCTCAAGCTTATTTAGAAAAACGAGCTGAACTTTCTGAACATCAATTTAATAGGATATTTGAAGGCATCCCTCCAGAAGTCAGAAGTAGGGTCATGCGAACTTGGCTTGATTTAACTCCAAGAAGAAGATTGCGTGTCAATGGCAATGTCATTACGTCTGAAGAATCTACCACACATCGTCTCAAGAGAATCAAAGATATTGTCCAGTCGGATTTGTCTATTCACCTGAGAGAACTATTTTCCGCAAAAATCAAAGAGCTTGAAGCGAGAATTGAAAAGGAAAATGCTAGTGACTCAGAAGCTGAACAGCTTAAGATATATAAGCGGTACTTGATGACTTTAGAAGGAGTGATACGCCAAGATTTACCGAATATATATCGAGCAGTCATGACATTTATTAAAGATGCGCAAACTAAACTTAAAAATCCTGAAACACCAAGGGAAGAAAAGGGAAAATTAGGAAAAAGTCTGGGAACATATCAGGGAATATCGGTTATATTAAAAGCACTGTATAAATTGGGAACAATCAGTGAAGATAAGTTCAAAGCCCAACGAGATTATCTCAATGAAATTGACAAGCTTGTTGGAGAATTTTTTAGTGCTTTGAAAAGGTTGGGAATAATAGATCCCGAAAGAAGGTCAACAGATGCAAACACAAGAGCATTGGAAGAAGAAGTTTTATCTGATTTAGATAAATTAAAAAGTACTATGAGTGAAGAAAGTGTCTCGGGACAAACTGTCTTTGAAACCGAGACGACAGTCGCATTTAGAAATCTGGCAAGAGCACCCGATATCACTTTGAGTTGTCAAAGATTAACAGAACCAACTGGCCACAATCATGCAGCTTACTCTCGTTTATTGGATGGCTCTAATGAAATGATTGATATTTTTGAAATCAGACATGGCGAAAGAAATAGATTGGCAAGAAGTTTCGTTGAACTTTCTCAAGTTCGACTCTCAGGGGACAATCAACCAAGATTAGCAATCTTGATTGATCGCGAATATGTGAATCCACAGTATCAAAACTTTAGCGAGCATTTTTCCAGCGAAATGATTTTGCATATGGTCGACAGGATATTAAATACTCCGGAATTATCAATCATATTTAATACGCATCGATTCACTGCTAGAGCTGATGTTCTCAAGGTACTTGAATCAAGAGGGTATCATATAAAACCAATTTCGGGAGAATATTTTATCAACGAAAGTAATCTCAAACTAAAAAAATACTATGATTCACTCGGGGGTAGTATTGACGTGGCTGAACCTTCTTGGACATCTTTCGATAATTTTTTCATCATAGAAAAAGCCACATAACAAATTGTCTCAATCCATTCTGGACGAAACCTCAGCTTCGAGTTAAACTACTATCAATAGACTTGTAGTGAAATAAGAAATAAAGAAATTAATGATAGATTTTGACACATTTTCACCATTTTTAGATGACGATAGTAGCCAGAGCTACTTGAGGAAGATAAAAATGGGAAAATGGTCAAAAGATGCATTATGATATAATTACCGCAGTAGTTTGTAAAACCAAAAAGGTGATCAGTACAAACTTAACTGATCAATGATTTTATGAATCAAGAACAACGTGACACCCCAAAAATATCCAGAGATTTGATAGGCCCAAGTTTAGCGGAAGGAAAAACAACTGATGATTTGGTTGCTCTGTTTAAGTCAACATTTAAAAAGGGCCAAAAGTTCGATGATCGCGTTCTAGATACAATTTATCCTCCAAAAGGCGTACGCCTAGATAATGTTCTAACTTATGCCAGAGCTGTTCATCAAGCCGAGACTCAAAAAGAATTAGATCGTGCATCTCAACCGTTCTTTGAGTCTGAGGCAGACAAAAAGATTTCGGAGTTTGAACAAAGAACCAGTCCGCCAGAACAAGTTTATGGGCGAGTTTATGATGATTTTGTCCGGATGATACGCGATCAAAGAGACTTAATAGGAGGTTGGGATAAGCAAGAAGACGAATTTATCCAAGAGATTAACGACGCTGATTCCATGGATAAGTTCCTGAGTTTAAGAGAGAATGTTGATCGCACAGAATCGGAAGGTGGACTTGGTCACTCTCACGCTGGTAGATTGAGAGAAAAAATAATAGCTTCAATAGAACAATTTCAAGAAGAACAATTTGAGTCTTTTCAAACTGCTATAAACCAAGCTAGTTCTGTCATGGATCTCAAAAAGATTAATGATAAAATAAGTGAAGCCCAATTAACTGAACTACAACAAGTTATCAAAGAAAAAAGGCAAGTATTACAAGACGCTACCTATTCAGAATACTTATCTATAATTATGAACCTAGAGATGACTGATCTCACACAATTTGGCAATACTCGAACCAAAATTGAGGAGATACGAAATCAAATAGATGAGCTGTATCGTGACAATTCAATAAATCTAGCCCAGGCTCATAAGCTTGCTGATCAGCTCCAGATGACAGAAGAAGAACTGGATTTGATAATTGCTCAAAGAACTGCATAAAATTCTTGGCACATAAGTTAAGTGCCAGCTAAATCAATCGTTGTTAGTCATGATCCATTCTGGACGAAACCCTGGTTACCAGTTAAACTACAATGAGTAACGCGAGTTTTACGGCAATCAAACCAAACTTGGTTTAGCCGATCTGGAGGCGCGAAACTCGTAAAGTAAATCGACTTGGAGCTTTATGCGACTAATAGCCGGCTCATCCAACCCCCAACTGGCCACTGAAGTGGCCACTGCCTTGGGTGTTTCTTTAGTGAAAATTGCCAGTAACATTTTTGCCAATGGCGAGCGCCGAGTCAAAGTGAAGGATGACGTCCGTGGCCAAGACGTGGTGATTTTGCAGTCTTTTTCGAGCCCGGCCGATCAACAAATTATTGAATTTCTCCTGCTGACTGATGCCCTGGAACGGATGGGGGCCAAGTCGGTTGAAGCCGTTATCCCTTGGATGGGTTACTCCCTGCAAGACAAAGTTTTTTCGCCCGGCGAACCCATCTCGGCCAAAGTGGTGGCCGACTTAGTTTCCAACTCATTTGTCCGGCGGGTGGTCTTAATTGATCTGCACAATACCAGTATTCCGGCCTTTTTCTCGGTGCCCACCACTCATATTTCGGCCGAACAGTTGATGCTGGAGTACGTCAAAGATCATCTGAATCATAAACAAACAGTAGTGGTGAGCCCGGACTTTGGCGGTCTCAAACGTTCCCGCCAGTTTGCCAAACAACTTGACGTAGAACTGCTAAATATTAATAAACATCGAGATTTGCAAACCGGTAAAGTGACCGAGGTTAGTCTTCAGGGTGATGTCAAAGGCAAGCAGGTGATATTATATGACGATATTATTGTGGGGGGCAGTACGGCGGTGGAGACTGCCAAACTGTTGCACGCGGAAGGAGCCAAGCAAATCTACTTTTTAGCCACTCACGGCCTATTTGCCGGAGGAGCGCTGGATAAAATCAAATCAGCACCCATCGAAAAAGTGGTGATTACCAACACTATTTATCATCAGACTCTTCCCCACAATGTAGAAACCATCTCCATCGCCAAGTTGATTGCGGATGAAGTGGAGTTTTGGAAGTAGGTAGCCTTGTAGCGAAAGAATTCTATTTAATTGGTCTAAGAAAACATGAAGTATTCACAGCTTTTTGGCAAACCCACCAAAGATACCAGCAAAGATGCCACACTTATCAGTCATCAACTGTTGGTTAAAGGCGGTTTTATTAGAGAAAGTGTGGCCGGTCGTTACTTCATGTTACCTCTGGGCATGAGAGTCCAAAATAAAATAGTGGATATTATTCGCCGAGAAATGGATTCGGTCGGCGCCCAAGAAATGATCTCGCCTGTGCTTCACCCAATTGAGTTGTGGCAAGAAACTAATCGTCAAAATGCTGGCAACTTTGGTTTAATGACTCTGGCCGATCGGCGCGGTGCTAAATTTGCCTTAGGTGGCACCGCCGAAGAAATGTTTGTGGATGTGGTCCGCAAATTTCAATTGTCTTATAAAGATCTGCCTTTTAATATTTACCAATTCTCCCAAAAATTTAGAGATGAACTCAGGGCTAGGGGTGGTTTGCTTAGAGCTCGGGAATTTTTAATGAAGGATGCCTACAGTTTTGATACAGATGCTCAAACCTTCAAGAAAACTTATGGGCAAATGGCCGATGCCTATTTTAAAATCTTTGAAAAACTAGGTTTAAAAACTAAACAGGTTTTGGCAGACAATGGCTATATTGGCGGAGAGTACTGTCATGAGTTTATAGTCGATTCCAATGTGGGGGAGAGCCGCTATTTAGAAACCGCAGATGACAGTTACTGCGCCCATGAAGACGTGGCAGAAGTTAAGCTCGAGCCAATTAACCCAGATGAAAAACCTCTACCTATGGAAGTTCGAGATTTACCCACAGATGTGACCAATATGGCAAAATTAGCGACTCACTTTAAACAACCCAAGTGGCGATTCTTAAAGAACGTGGTTTATAAACGCCAAGATACTGGCCAAATTGTGATTGCCACCATCAGAGGAGATTTGACAGTCAATAAAACTAAACTAGAAAAAGCTATTGATGCTATTGAATTACTTGATGAAGCCACTCCAGAAGATCTTAAAACTCTAGACACCAAACCTGGCTTTGTCCACTCCTGGGGACATCAAGCACTGTATGTGGCAGATTTATCACTCAAAACAGTTATCAACTTCTATGGTGGTCAAAAAACTGAAACAACTGACACTTTTAATGTTAACTACGGCCGAGATTTTAAAACCGAGGTTGAGGCCGATATTGCTTTGGCCCAAGCGGGTCATACTAATCATCAAGGCAAAAAGTTGACAGAGGTTAAAGGTATCGAGGTAGGTAACATTTTCCAACTAGGCACTCACTACTCATCAAAGATGAAGGGGGCGACTTACCAAGCCGAAGATGGCCAACTCAAACCCTATTACATGGGTTGTTATGGCATTGGCATTGGAAGGACTCTGGCCACCATTGTGGAAAAATACCATGACGAACATGGCATTATTTGGCCCAAATCAGTGGCTCCATTCGCCGTTCAACTCATTTCTCTGCCTGGTGGAGAAGAGTCAGCGGAGCAACTTTATGATCAACTCATCAAACAAGGTACAGAAGTTTTGTGGGATGATCGAGACGAACCAGCTGGTAAAAAATTTGCCGTAGCTGATTTGATTGGTGCTCCTGTCAGACTGGTGGTATCTCAAAAAACCCAAGATGCAGTTGAGTGGAAAGCCAGAACCAGCCAAAAATCTCAAGTCTTATCCAAAAAAGAAGTTTTAACCAAACTTTTACCGCAGAAAGTACAATAAATATTTAGGCTTATAGTTATTATTCCCTACCTCAAGTCTGATGACTATTGACTGATGAGGCATACCATTTTCCGAGTATATCTGAGTGTAATTTATTGTATACTAAGCTTACTTTCCCGGTGGGGAACACCAACTACAACACTCCTTATAAGGATGGTGTGGTTGGTTTTTTATTGATGGTATACTATGACCACTCATGCCTGAGAGAAAACTAATTGTCACCCACCACGCCCCAGATTTAGACGCCATCACTGCTGTTTGGCTGTTCAAGCGCTTTGATGCTCAAGATTATGCCTCGGCTCAAGTGGCTTTTGTTGATCCTGGTGACAATATATCAGAAACTAACCGCTTGCATTTGGGCTTTGATGCCAGTCAAGTGGTGCATGTTGACACCGGCCTGGGCGAGTTCGATCACCATCAACCCGACAGAGGTCTACAACACATTTCCGCAAGTTCTCTAGTTTTTGATCATCTAGCAAAACTTCACCCAGAACTGGTCACTGACTTAGCTCTCCAAGCCCTAGTTCAACATGTGACTGATGTCGATCATTTTGGTGAAATTGCCTGGCCTGAGGCTAATCACATCCGTTACACTTTTATGCTTCACGAGCTAATTCATGGCATGGAGTATCTTGATCCCCACAATGATGACTCACAACTCAATTTTGGTTTTGAGTGTCTGGATAGTGTGTATGCTGTCTTAACTCAACAAATCAAGGCTGAAGAAATTATCAAGGAAAAAGGCCAGCCCTTTAATTTAGGATCAATCAAATGTTTGGCGCTGGACACCAGAAATGATGAAACTCTCAAGCTGGCTCAAAAAATGGGCTATGATCTAGTCATCAGAAAAGATACCGAACAAGGGCATGTTCGGATTAAAGTTCGACCAGATCAAGCTTTAAGTCTCGAGTCGCTCTATACAAAAATACTGGAAATTGATTCAGAGGGGACTTGGTATTATCATCCCAGTGGCAAAATGTTGTTAAACGGGTCGCGTAAACACAGAAGCCAAAAAGCCACACCTTTGGGTTTAAATAAAATCATTGACCTAATCAAAAAAATTTATGCTTAAGCTGAATAAAAAAGATTGTTTGTTTTGTGCCATTGTCAGAGGAGATGTACCATCACACACCATTTGGAGTGATGAAAAACACCTAGCATTCCTAAGTATTTTTCCCAACACTCAAGGTTTTAGTGTGGTCATGCCCAAAGATCACTATACTAGCTATGCTTTTGAGCAATCTGATCAAGTGTTGAGCGAACTAATTGTGGCCACCAAAAAAGTTGCAGGACTTCTTGACAACTACTTTGAAGATGTAGCCAGGTGTGGTATGTTTTTTGAGGGCTTTGGCGTTGATCATCTTCACAGCAAACTTTTTCCCATGCATGGTACGGGAGGTCTGGAAGCTTGGAAAAATATCGAGAGCCAAAGCCACAAAAAATTCTTTAAAACTTATCCCGGATACTTGAGCTCCAACGACTCAATTCGTGCCGATGATAAAGATTTAGCCCAACTAGCCCATCAGATCCGTCAATCCAGCCAGTAGATGGTATAATTGTCGCTCAGATTAGTCTGTAGACTAACTAGACTTGGAAGGAGGTGAGCCGTATGTCACTTATCATTAGAGCCCAAGGCAAAGATTCAACTCATGACGTCATTAAAAAATTCAAGAAGGCGGTGTCCATGACCGACATCGTCCAAGATGCCAAAGATGGTCAATACTACAGTAAACCTTCCAAAGAAAGAGCCACTGTGAAAATTCAGATCAAAAGACTTAAAAGAAGATCTCGTTCTCTCAAGAGAATGAAGAATATCTCACCTCTAGTCTTGCAAAAGATTGCCGATCGGATTTCCAAGTAGGTTTTTGATTACTTGCGCTGAGTCTTGACTTTGGCCGTGATTTTAAACTCCCATTGATCACCATCGCTGGTATCAAAGCTGGTGGAGTTGGTGAGTTGGTAATAGTTAACCAAGTGGTCACTCAAAGCCATTTCCAAGTCTTTTTTGCTCTCATTTAATTCACCAATGTCATTTCTAAGGGTGACAGCTTGAGGATCATTACTGATTTGAACTCGGCGCTCTCTAACTTTCTGGTCATACTGTTTTAACTCTTCCTGAGCGCCACTCAACTGGCCGTCGTTATCATAAACACTTTTTAAACTTTCTCTTTTCTCCCTCAAATCTTGTCTGACTTGATTAATCCTTTTGGCATTTCGCTCAATCAGACTTTGCAGAGAAGTTAAAGTGTCTGCCAATTCATTAGATTGAGCCACTTCTTCAGCTTCGGTTAATTCTTTGGTTTGTTGACTAACCGCCGCTATGGCAATATCATCTCCAGTTTGCAGTTTTGGTGTGTTATCTCCCATGACAGTTCTCCTTCTTTAGTTTACAATTACCTTAATTACCAAATCACTCTAACCCAAACTAAACCACAACTCAAGAGGGACATGGAAAGGACTCATGACTAAAGCAACTAAGATTGTGGCCACCATCGGCCCTGCCACCGAATCGATTGAAATTATCAGACTGCTGATCGAAAACGGTATGAACGTAGCCAGATTTAATACTAAACATTCTGAACCAACTTGGCACTTGGAAAGAATTAAGCGAGTTCATCAAGTAGCCAAGGAAATGAATCAACCGATTGCCATTCTACTTGATTTGCAAGGTCCAGAAATTCGGATTAATTTAGCAGAAGGTAAATCTTTCCCAGTGGTCAAAGATGAAATCATTAAATTTTGTTCTGAACAAAATGAGCCCCAACCCAAACAACCTCAAATTCCTCAAGCCGTGATTGATGCACTAAGTGTTGATGGTTCAATATTAATTGATGATGGCTTGGGAGAGTTTATCATCAAATCCAAAGAAGGTAACTGCCTCAACGCTAGAGCTTTAAGCAATTTTGAAGTCAAACATCGCAAAACTCTTAATACACCAGGAGTAACTATTAACTTACCCGCCCTGATTGATCAAGACAAAAAATATCTGGACATCATCACCAACGAACTGGTGGATTACATTGGTTTATCTTTTGTCAGAACTGCGGAGGATATTGAAATCCTTCGGGCAGAACTCAAAAAGAGAAATTTAACTCAAGACATCGTGGCTAAAATCGAAAATCAATCAGCTATTGATCATCTGGAAGAAATTATCATTGCTTCTGATGCGGTCATGGTGGCCAGGGGGGATTTGGCAGTCGAAATTTCATTTCAGAAATTAACTTACTGGCAAAAAACCATTATTTATCAGTGTCGCCAACACGCTAAACCCGTAATTACTGCCACCCAAATGCTCATGTCCATGGTCGATCATCCTCGACCAACCAGAGCCGAGGTATCTGATGTGACCAATGCTATCTACGACGGGACTGATGCGGTCATGTTGAGTGAAGAAACTACTATTGGCAAGTATCCAGTTGAGGCCGTAGCTACTCAAGCCACTATCGCCGAATTTAACGAACAACATGCACCATGTCAACAAGTACATCCAGTCTTTTCCGGTACAACCTCATTTATGACTCAAGCCTCAGCTGATTTGGTTGAAGATTCAATTATCAACAATGGTCAGACCAAAATTGACAAAATTGTTTGTTTAACCGAAACCGGTCAAACAGCCAAAATGATGGCTCGATTCAGACCTAAGGTCCCCATTATTGCTCTGACCAGCAACCCTCAAACTTATCGCAAAATGAGTTTGTTGTATGATGTGACAGGCATGATTATCAATCTGCCGGACTCGGACAAACTGGAAAGTTCTCAAAAGCTCCTGGATCAGTTTGCCCAGTTGGGGATTGCTAAATCTGGCGATCAGATTTTACTGGCATACGGTACGCTCTGGAAAAAGCCAGGATTGACCAATTCTTTAACATTACTGCAAGTCCCTTAGATAGGTTAATTGTTTAGGATATAATAGACTTGTCGCGAAATAAGGGCAATGGCTACTTATGGCATCTTTTATGCATTTTCTTTGCTTCTTCTTCCTCAAGTAGCTGAGGCTACTATCGTCATCAGAATCAACGAAAATGCTATAAAATCTATCCATAATTA
>JAHIVK010000053.1 GCA_018816385.1 Patescibacteria group bacterium | reverse complement strand
TGTCATATCCTTACTATTAAAGGAGAAAGTTACCGGGTAAAACACCGAAGTCAAAAGGGTTAATTTTTTTTAACAAAAGATGCACAATTTTATTCTATTTTCGAGCCGATTATATGCACAATATTATTCTATTATTGACACTAAATTGAGCGTTCCAAAATCTAAAGAGTTTATCACTGAAGTTGAAGCACTTAAACAATTACCAAAAGAGGCAGCAGTTCAAATTATCCATTCAGATCTTTTGAGCGGAGCCGTTCTTTTGGAAAGAGCTGAACCTGGATACTCACTAAGAAAAATTAATCCAAACGAAGTTCAAATCCATTGTGCATCATAGGTCATAAGTAAACTGCATCGACCGATTCCAAATAATTCAAAATCCCTTTTTCCCAATATCTCTGATTGGTCTAAGGCATTTATACGATACAAAAAGAATTACTCACTTGAATCTGGACCAATTCCTAAAAGACTTTTTAATCTCGGAGAAGGAATTTTTAAAGAGTTTCTTCAAGAAGATAAAGAGCAGGTGCTACTACATGGCGATTTACACAATGACAATATCTTGCTTTCTCAAAGAGGATGGCTGGTCATTGACCCTAAAGGATTAATTGGAGAAAAAGAGTTTGAGTTAGGAGCATATTTAAGAAATCCATTGTATGACATTCCAAAAGGAAACAATTACAAAGAGGTTGAAAAAAGAAGAATAGCTCAATTTTCTGAAGAACTCGGTTTTGAAAAGGAACGAATAAAAAAGTGGGCCTTAGCTTGTGCCATCATCTCATTACTTTGGTTTCTTGAAGATGAAAACAATGTCCAAGAAATTTATATCAGAAATGCTGAGTTAATTGATGAAATTAGGTTTGGTTAGAAGTGAATTCTTGATATAGTCCATTAGCCCAATCTAGATTTGTCTATTTTTCAATTAAACAATTGTCTCAAAGAACATTACTTTTTTGAAGATTCTATAGCTGCTTTTAGTAGTTTAAGAAAAACTTTATCGCTCATTGCGTTTAATTATATAGTTTAGGAGCCTCATTTGCTAGCAGAGCAACACGCGATTGTTACTCCCTCTTTCTCCCCAGCGCCCGGGGATCAATGCCATATCGAGCCAGCCAGTAAACTACTCTCTGGGCCGCCAATTTGTGAGGCAGAATGACTAAATCAGCTCCTCTCTCATACAGACTTTCGGCTTGGGCATCATCGTGACTAAAGACAATAATACTGGCCTTGCCTGCCCGATTCTTGAGCTCTGTCACCAAAAGCAAGTTGTTTGCTAAACTCGGAATTGTTGACACAACTAACTTGACTTTTTCCAGAGGTAATTCGGACAAAAATTGAATATCCCCCGCATCACCAAAATGATGTGGCACTTTGTCTTGAGTTAACTGTTCAACAACCTGAGGATTGAAGTCAACCACAGAAACGCGGTACTTCTGGCGCTCTAGACCATCAATAAACTGTCGACCAACCCGGTTATAACCAAACACCAACACATCGGGCACCTTAGGTGACTGACTTTTTGCCACAGGTTCAATTTTAGATTTAACAACATCAAACACAGGTTTGACCCAGTCATAAAATCCATCTAACCTAGAAATAGCCAGAGTTGACAGTGTCATAGTAATAATGCCCACAAATCCTAAGATGCTATATTCATCTTGAGTCACCAAGCCTACCTCCAAACCCATAGCCATCATGATTAAGGAAAACTCGCTAATTTGAGCCATACTGACTCCGGTTTTAAAACTGGTTTGAGGTTGAAATTTCAATAACTTCATAACCAACATCACAATGACTGGCTTCCACAGCAACACCACTAGAGTTAGGGCTAAAATTGGTAACAGAAGCGGCATAAAACTACCCAAACTAATACCAGCGCCAAGTTCCACAAAAAATAACAGGATGAAAAAATCCCTCAAGGGTCGGAGGCGCGCGGCAATTTCTTCGGCATAAATGGTGCTAGCTAACACAACTCCAGCTACTAAAGCGCCAATCTCCATAGAAAACCCGACTTTTTCAAATATTAAGGCCCAACCCACGCCCCAAGCTAAAGAGAAAACAAATAATAATTCCTGATCATCAGCCACTTTTTTGAGCAAGGGATTTAACAACCACTTGCCAATAAAGGCCATGACTAAGGCAATCAGACCAGCTTTCAAAACTAAACCCAAGACCAAACTACTGATAGCCGTTTGACCACTACTAGCCCAACTGGCCAAGCCAATTAAAACCAAACTCACAATCACATCTTGGATTAACAATAAACCTACCGACATCTTGCCATGAAGTTGATGAATTTCATTCTTATCAGAAAGTAGTTTGAGAATAATGATGGTACTGCTAAAAGATAAAGCCAATCCAGTAAACACAGCCGACCAAAATGAAAAATGCAGTAAATAAAGCAGTCCTAAGCTAGCTATGACCGTCAATAAGACTTGAAAGAATCCTAAAATTAAAACTTGTTTGCCCAAATTTTTAATGGCTCTAAAGGAAAGATGCAAACCAATCGAAAATAACAAAGTGGTGATACCCAAACTGGAAAAAAGTGACAAGGTTTGGCTTGAGTGCAAAGTGTCCAATAAAAATGGTCCCGCCACCAAGCCAGTTAACAAATAACCAATCATCAGTGGTAGCTTCAAACGCCTGAGCAAAAAACCCAAAACCGCCACAATCACCAAAATACCACTTAATTCTGTTAACATACTCAATAGACTGCTTAGTTCACTTTTCACCTATTAGACTTGCAACGAAATACAAAACCGTTTCCCTTATTTCATCACAAGTCTATTACCAATCATCTAATCACAAACCACTACTCCTGGTCAATCCCTCGATTAGCAATATATTAAATGTCGGCATACTATCGGCTGTCCCAAATGCACTTTTCGAGTCGAGCGTCATGGGTATCACCACAAAAAACCAATTGCCACCTGAGGCGCAGAGCTGGCATGAGCAAAGGAGACATGATGGAACATTCAAAAAGTGACTTTCTCCCGATTTCACCAATGACGTCACTCAATAGCCTTCAGATCTTTACCTTAGTCGCCAAACTTCAAGGCAGATAGCTGGGTCGGGCCGACAGTACTGGGCTAGTAACTGGCTGGGATCTAGTTTGAGAAAGTTGCGATGCGAGTTAACCACCAGCCAGACTTGATCAAACTCATTGGCCGAGTCTAAAAATTCACTAGGAATTTCCCGCACCGGCTGGCCAATACCTTCAACTTTAATGTTCAAAACATCTCTGTTATGCAGATACATTAAAATGCCATCTGGCAAGGTGCCAAAGTAACCTTCAGTGGCCACCGCCACCCGACTGGTCTTGGCTTGAGCCAAAATCAACTGGGTGGTTTCTTTAATACCATGACCCGACGACCATTCGTTGAGATATTGAACTTTATCCCCAGCTACTAAGGGCAGATGATCTGTGTCAAACCAGGCGTAATAAAGATTTTGCGTCACAGGCCCCATCAGATTGGCCACGACCAAAACCGCCACCAAACTCCAGAGCAAACGTCGTTTGAGTTCTTTTTGTCTTTGCACTCGATGCAAAAAGTCCCCCAGACCAATCGAGGCGCTCAAAGTTAGAGGGATGGCCATGGGCAGTAAGTAACGGGCATAAACAACTTTTCCCAAGAACATGATGGGTAAGGCATAACTCAAAGCCATCAAGATCAACCAAAAGTGGGTCCGGGCTCTTTTGGTGGCCAAACCGGCTAGAGGCAAAAGAGCAATCATCGGCGTCAGGTACTGCCAAATCACCAAAGCATATTTGGGCCATTGCCTAATCGAAGACCACCATCCCCCAGCCAAAAACTCATCTAAACCATACAAAAAATCCCCTCCTCTGCCAAAGAGTTGAGAAAAGGCTGGTTGAAATTTGAGTGTCAAAAAGAAAACCAATCCGGCTAGAACCGGCCAAAAAAGCTTGACAAAGTATATTTTGAAATAATTCAAACACCAACTGTGTGCCACCTGATTGATCAAAGCTAGGCCGGCTCGCTTTTTTGTGGCAATCGGGTGCACATTTATCTTAGACTTGGTCCCTACCAGCCAGGGCGTTAAAAACAGCATGGGCAGGGCCAACACGGCTGGTAACTTTGTCCAAAAACCCAAGCCCAAACCAACCGCCAGCGCTATTTGCCACTTGATCAACCGCCATCCGGCTGCCTGCCAAGCAATCATTTGGCTCACTTTGATCGAAGCCAACAAAGCCAAACTCAACCAGACAGCTAATAAGCCATCCATCAAGGCCATCCGTTGATGAAAGAACCAAAATGGTAAGAATGAGGTTAAAAGCCCAGCCATCAAGGCTGAGGATCGCTTGTTGGTTAATTGATAAGTTATGCTAGCCATTAACCAGACTTGGACCAAACCAGTTATGACCGAGACTAAACGCCCAGCAAACAACGGATCTTGCCAAACTTGAAGAAAAGGCACCATTAGCCAAACAAAGAGTGGGGTTTTACCATCATTGAGTGGAAAAAATAGATACCTAGACCAATCATCCATAATCAACTGAGACCACCTGATATAGATGGCTTCATCGGCAAATACTGGTAGAGCTGTCAAATGAAAAATGTGGGTCACTAAATACAAAACTATCAAACCCAAAACTAGCCACAAATACTTCTTCTTCAACATATGATTTCATTATAACCGAAATTAGTTTAGGAAGAAATTTAACCAAGCATCTCTTTAACTTGTTTCTTCAAGGCTGGTAAATGATCTTTAATTGTTTTCCAGACTATATCCAGTCTTATCTGATCATATCCGTGAATAAGAAGATTTCGTAATTCGATAGCTTCTCTGGCAGGAAAATCTAGATTTTGACTCAAGAAATTTTTTGATAACTTGTTTGAAGCCTCTCCAATCACTTCTAGAGCATGAAAGACTGCGAATTGTGTTCTCTCGTCTTCCTCAAATTCACTCAAAGTCAATTTTCCCAAAAATTCATCAACTTTATCAATTGCCTCCAAAATATCTTCCAAATAAGCGGAATCAATTTTTTTCATAAACTGTAATTAAATCTTTCATAATGTAGGGTTCCAGTGACTTTTTTAGACTCCCCCTCATTGCCAAATCAACTTTTTTGCCCAGAGTATCTTGAAAATAAAGTTTGACATGAGCTAAATCAAACAGCGATATAGTTTCATCAAAATCAATCAATAAATCAATATCACTCTGGGGTGTGGCTTCTCCACGAGCAAATGAACCAAATAAACCAAGATAACTAATGCCTTGTTGTTTATACATAGTTTTAAAATCATTTTGCTGAAGATCTCGGATAAGTTGTATCATGGCTCAATTATACATCAAAATATTAAGAATGTTTCAAAAAACTAGGTAAGTTTTCTCAAATTAGTTTGTTTTGAAAATCGGCTGATTATCCACCAAACTAAGCTTATTCCAACTGCTGACCAAGTAATAAATTTTTGTTGTTCCAAAACTGATTGGGAGAAACCTCCACTTAACAACCATGGGGCATATCTCAACATTGAGGTTAAAGAAAAAATAATTATTAATCCTATCCACCAGTTCCTTAAACCAACTATGGCTTGAAATAATTTAGTTTTGGCTATAACTTGCCACAATCCTCGGTGCGTATTTCCTTCATCCATCAAGGGCAGCAATGGTATCCAAACCATCACCCAAAGCAAATACCAAGGGTGAAACTGTTGAGCTCTGGGTAAAAGTAAAGGCAAAAACATCATGATGGACACAGGCAAAGGCATTAGCTTGAGTGTCAAACTAATTATCTGATGTTGTTTCATAAACCACCGAGTAATAAATTGTGGCAAACGTTTTTCAAGTAATTTATCCAGTGAACTAGCAATTATTACCCAAAAATAGAAAGGTAATAACAAAAGGCTGGCATACTTGATAGAAATTGATAATCCAAACAGCAACCAGCCTCCAACCATTGGCCACTTGTTTTTCTGACTACTGGCAATCAAAACTAATCCCAAAATTGCCGGCGCCATCATCCACAAATCGTTATGCTGATTTGAAATAACTTCAATTAGCACCAAGGGATTAAGTAAAACTAAGACTAGTTCATGAAACTTAAGTTTAATATCTGCAATCTTGGCATATCGCCACCAACTATAAGCCAACAATAATATACTCCCAAAAGCCATGAGACGAAACATCAGCCAAGTAGAAAAAAACTTGCCAAAACCTAAAACATAAGGCAGTAATGATAAAGCTGTCCAGCCATAGGCATATGGAGCTGGAGTATGGGTGTTATGCATAAAACGAGTCCAATTATCAAAAGCAAAATCTAGAGCAACTCGAACATGAGGATTAGCTCCATACACCACAACCATCTTGGCATTAAAAATATAGTTAAACACATCATGAGATAGAGCGTTATAAGAAAAAAATAAAGGTAGACAAAATAAAAGATAACCTAGAACTAATTTTTTCCAACCCCACCTTTTTGAAATCATTTCCCAAGATAAATTAAGTTGCTTGAGTTTTTGATAAATCAGACCATAACAGACAAAGCCAGACAGAATAATTCCTGCATAAATCCAGACTAGGCGCGTTCGATCTCCCCCCCAACTCCAAATCATGTTTTGAAAATTAATGAAAAGTGGTTGATTAATTAAAGTTAAATTTGGATCAGTCTGAGAAAAAGAAAAGATTGCCCAAACTAATAACAATAACCAATAACCAATAATAACCAACCACAAACTCCTCTTTGCAAAATTGTCCGTCAAACAAGGAATATTTTTTCTGGCAAGTTGCGTCACACCTAGTAATCTCATCATTTTACTCCAAGTCTATTGATAGAAACCTCTGACAGAGGCTAAGCGAATTTTGACAATATCTCTGAACATCCTAATTGAATCCTTAACTGGACTGACTCGATCAGTTTGTCTGTGATTCCAAAAAATAGGCACTTCCCTGACTTGATAGTTATGTTTCAATGCCAAAAATAAAAGTTCCACATCAAAAGCTCCAGTGAAGGCATCCTTTCTCTGTTTTTGACCACCATAAATCCTCAGTTTAGGAAACAAGTCTTGAGTCGCCCCAACCGAAAACATTTTAAACCCACACTGAGTATCTAACACCCCCGGTACGGCTAAAACTTGGACCGCAATATTAAAAACCCGACCCATCAGATGGCGGTGAAATGGTTCTTTGTCTCGCCTGGCTCCCATCATTTCTCTGGATCCAATCACCACATCAAAACCTTTGTCGATATAAGGCCATAATTTTTCGATTTCTTTGAGGGAAGTAGATTGGTCAAAATCTGTAAATAATCGCCATTCACCTTTAGCTCCCATCATTCCAGAAGTAACAGTGGGAGCTTTGCCTCGATGAGGATTATGCAAGACTTTAACCCCAGAGTGTTGATGAGCAAATTCATCCAGAGCTTGAGCTGTGCCATCAGTCGAGCCATCATCAGATAAGACTACCTCCCAGGAATAATTTTGTTTTTTTAAATACTCGACAATCTCAGCCAATACTTCTCGCTTTAAGTTCTTTTGCTCGTTATAAGATGGCACCACCACGGATAATTTTGGATTCATATCTATAAGTATACTAAACTTGCCAAATTTTAGACTTACCAAAAATTAATAATAGATCATTCTTAAACCAACGCTCAATTCATCAATAAACTCAAAAAGACGCACTTTGTAGAGACGCTCGCTCCATGCATTTACCACTTTAAATATTGGGAGCTCGCTCAATTCGTTCAACTCCACACTAATAGCTACACATAGTTTTGATATGTTGAACTCATCTGCTCAACAAATTGCGCTTTTTTCGTTTATCTATGACTTGTTGAATTCGTACACTGAGCAAATTGAATTCATTAAATCTGTTTTGATAAGAAATTCTGTATCAAAATTATTATACTAAATGGACCATAGTTTTAATTACCTAAAAGTATTAACAAAACTTGATAATGTTTTTTGCAGAGCGTACGAATTAAACACTTCCCAACTAAGTCAGGCTTTGAGTTTGGAGTTTAATTCGTCGAATGAGCTCTTAAAACTAAAACTAATATTTTTCTGGAGCGAATGACCTACAAAAAAATATTATCAAGTTTTGTTTTTAATATATCTATTTTCTTAAAACCACAATCTCCGGTCCCCCAGGCATGCGATATACTTCATCCGGCTGGAGATTGGGAAAAACCTGAATCTCTCGAACTGGGCTTGATGCCAAGTTGTAGGGTACATCAAACTCATTGATCACAAACAAAGTTTGGGCTTCCTCAATTCTAGAAAATTCCAAAGGCTCTTGACCCAATGTATATAAAAAATATTTATAATTCATGCCATGTAAATCGCCACTAGGGCTGATCAAGACAATCGTATATAACTCGTTTGACCCAACTCGAAAAGCAATTGTCTGAGAAGTGGCAATCAAATCATTAATTTGCCAGCCAGCAGGTTTAAAAGATAAAGTGTTAACGTTAAACCAAATAAACCAAGCCAACAAAGCCAGACTCATTAATTTACCCAAAATTGACCACTTCCACAGTCCCATCAACACCAAACCGTATATTAAAAACACAATCGGAAATAAATAGGAAATGTAGTGATCAAAAACGCTGTGTCCATATAAACTAGTACCCACAATTCCTACCCCCACCATCACCAGTAACAAATTCAAGCCAATCAATAAACTAGAGTTTTTAATATTTTGCTGGCGCCATTGCCAAACACCCCAGCCAAAAACAAAGATCAGTAGAGTATTCAACCACCGCACTTTACCCAAAAATAATTCAAACATAATGCCCATGGTTCTACCATGCATTTCTGATATGACTTGCCAAGCAGATTGAAGAGCATTGCTAGAACCTGCGTGGTAAATACCACCACCACTCAAGACCAAATCATTAAAGGCTTGTAGATTTAATCCCTGGTGTTTAATATCGAATAAAACCAGGGGGATAGCAGACAAACAAATAATTAAAATCGCTCCTAGTGAAAATTTTATCTGCCGCATTCTTTGAGGGATTAACTTTTTTGAAAAGAACATTTTTAGCCAAACTAAACCTACTGCCCCAACTGCCAACAAATGCATGTAGTGTAACTGCGACAACACAGCTATCCAAACGCCTAACCACAACCAGTGTCTAGCCTCACCTTTCCAAACTCTACTTAATGAATAGACAGTTAACAAACCAAACAGTGGAGCCGGATTAGGATTCCAAGAAAATCGACTTAAATTGACTACGGTGCTGGCAAAAGAATAAAGAATCGTGGCTAGTAATGCCGGTTTCTTTCCAACCAATTCTTTACCCAATTTATAAACCAACCAAACGGTCAATATTCCTATGACTGCCACGGCTACAATGGGACCCATGGGACTGGGATAACTTAGCCACAACCAAGGCGCCATAAAATAGTAATAAAGCGGTCCTAAGTACATATTGCCAATACTAGTCACTGGACCAATAAATACAGGATCAAACTCTTTCAATATTTTGGCTACAATCAAAGAATCTCGACCTTGATCACCTAAAAAATGCTGTGTGGCTTCTAAATTATATAGACGTAAAAACGATGCCACTGCCAAAACAGCTACCAACAACCAAGTCGATAATTTTTTTTTCATGGATTTATTACTAGACTTTCTGCGAAGTAAAATCTTAACATAATTAACTCGTTTTTTATTTTGCAAAAAGTCTAATATACTCAAGCTACTGCTTTTTTTGATCTTGCCAGATGACTTTGGTGTAGGCTAAATAATTCCAAACCATACCCACCAAAATGCCTATAATCATGAATGAGAAGCCTGTGTCAAAAATAAATGGCCGACCCATCACCAATTTCGAAAGTGGCACAGTAAACAAATAAACATCTGTCCCAATGGTTCTGGCGCCAACTTCTGCTAAGACTGTCTGAATGCCCACCGATCCAAAACTGGCCACATTAAATGTCAAAAACTTTAAAGGAACTTGAACCAACTTAAGTTTTCGATCACTAAATGTCCAAATGTTTGACAAAATAAAGTTTGAACTGACCGCCAATTCGGCCGATAAAAAATAGGCCAGAGTGAAGTACATAGCATTTCTCATCAAAGCTAAAGTCACAAATTGAACCATAGCTCCAACCAGACCAACCACAGCAAACTTGAATAGTCGATGTTCGATGATATCTTTAATTCTCATTTTAAATATGTAAATAAGATTGTTTTTGATATACTCTGGACCAATTTTGGATTTACCATGAGTTCTATCTGTAAACTTATATGGGACAAAACCAACCTTATAACCTTTCTTTAGAGTATTGTACAGAAATCCAATTTGGAAAGTATAACCATAAAATCGTTCTGAATGAAGCAGTGGATGAACTGATTCATAAACTTTTTTACTGATGGCTCTAAATCCAGAAGTCCAATCACGAACCCAAAAATTAGTAAACACAATAGAGATGATTGCATTACCAACCCCGCTCAAAAGCTTTCGGTGCAAGCCCCAATCTTCCGGCACTCCTCCCCCTTCGTGATAACGCGTGCCCATCACAAAATCATATCCTTGATCGATCAACTTCAAAAATTCCGGAATTTTCTCGGCTGGATGAGACATATCAGCATCAAACTCAAAAACTACATCAGCCTTAAGTTTATTAAATGCTTGAGCCATACCTTTGAGATACGCCCCGCCCAAGCCAGCTTTCTGTTTATTGATCAAAAGATGAAGGTTGTCGTATTTTTTCTGAAGTGCCTTAACCACTAAATAAGTTTCATCTGGAGATGTGTCATCAACAATCAAAATCTCCATCTGCCATCCTTCAATATCGGCAAAAACTTTCATCAAGCGCGAAATCAAAATTGGTATATTGTCTTTTTCGTTGTATGTGGGAACAATAATAATGGCTTTTTTCATAGATTATTTTTTGGATTCAATTTCCAGTTCCGCATCTACCATGATTTTAACTAATTCTTCAAAAGATACGCTGGGTTGCCAACCCAACTTTTGTTTAGCCTTACTGGCATCTCCCACCAACAAATCAACTTCGGCAGGTCGATCAAAATCTGGATTGTGTTTGTAGACTGCTTGCCAGTCCTTTAAACCTGCCACTTGGCAGGCTAGCTCCAAAAATTCTTTGACTGAATGCGTCTTGCCCGTGGCAATCACAAAATCTTCAGGTTTTTCCTGTTGCAACATTAACCACATGGCTTCTACATAATCCTTGGCATAACCCCAATCTCGCTTAGACTCAAGATTGCCCAGTTCCACATGCTTTTGTTTGCCTAACTTAACTCTAGCCACCCCGTTGGCAATTTTTCTGGTCACAAATTCCAAGCCTCTGCGAGGCGATTCATGATTAAACATCATGCCTGATACCGCAAAAATATCAAAAGATTCTCGGTAGTTAACTGTAATCCAATGACCATAAGCCTTGGCAACTCCATATGGAGAACGAGGATAAAAAGAGGTGGTCTCTTTTTGAGGAACTTCGGTAACTTTGCCAAACATCTCACTGCTACTGGCTTGATAAAATTTGGCTGTCGGACAAGCCAAACGCACAGCTTCCAAAATTCGAGTCACACCTAGAGCCGTAAATTCACCAGTTAAGACTGGTTGCTCCCAACTAGCTTGGACAAATGACTGGGCCGCTAGGTTGTAGACTTCATCAGGCTGAATATCTTTGATAGGATAAGTTAAAGAATGCTGATCAATTAAATCTCCAGAAATTAATTTCAAGTTGGGATGGTGCGTGATGTGTTCAATTCGAGCAAAGTTTTGAGTACTGGTGCGACGGGTTAAACCATAAACTAAATATTCCTTTTCCAACAATAACTCTGCCAGATACGAGCCATCTTGACCCGTGATACCAGTGATAAAAGCCTTTTTCATACTTGTTTCCTCCAATAATCTAGAACCCGAGCCAGACTTTGTTTGAGAGGTACTTGAATTTTAAATCCCAGCTCGGTAATTTTACTAATATCTGCTACCATTTCTGGAGTATCACTTGGCCTCAATCTGGCAGGATCTTCCCTGACTTCAATTTTGACTTTGGCTAAAGCTATCAGCTCACTCAAGATCCACTCCATGCTGACACTTTGACCTGAGCCAATGTTGTAAACTTGGCCAGGCTCACCTTTGCTCATCAATAATTGATAAGCTTTAACTACATCTTCCACATTAGAAAAATCACGTTTGGCTTTTAAATTACCCACTAATAACTCGTTCTGTTTACCAACTTCAATCAAAGCAATTTGCTTAGCAAAAGCTGACACAGCAAAATCGCCCACCTGACCTGGTCCAATGTGATTGAAAGGTCGAGCTCTAATTACATCCAGTTTTTGAGCCTGGCCATAGGCATAGGCCAACATGTCTTGAGCAATTTTGGAGACTGCATAGGGATTAATCGGTCGCAAAGGATGTTCTTCGGTAATGGGTAATTCTCCAGGCTGACTCAAACCATACTCATCGGCCGAACCTACCACTAGAATTCTTGCCTGGCTTTTAAGTTCGGTTAAAACTTGAAAAAAGTTGAGTTGAAGCTCGACATTGTTAAGCAAAATCTTTGAGGCATGAGCGAAACTGTTGCTGGCAGTAGTAATAGCCGCTAGATGGTATATCTGATCAGGCTGAAGCTGTGTCAATAACTGCTTGGTGGCTAAAAAATCGGTTAAGTCAATTTGATGAACTTGACTGGCCGGCAAATTAACTTGAGATATTTGGGAACCAAAACTAGTCGCATGGATTTCAAGTTCTGTTGATTTAAGCAACAACTCGGTTAAGTGATTACCCACAAACCCAGTCCCGCCCGTAATCAAAACTTTTTGTTTCACCCTTGCCTTCCTATACCCTGATATTTAAATCCCCACTTTCTGACTTGGACCGGATTGAGTCTATTTCTGATATCAAATAACCATTGTGGTTTTGTTCCATTCCTAAATCTTGAATAATCTAAACTAATTAATTCAGACCATTCGGTCAATAAAAATATAGCATCCGCAGAATTAGTTAAGTCATCTAATTCATCCTCAATTATTAAACTACCAGATTCTAAATATTGACCAAAAACTGCCTGAGCAGTTTTTTGTTTAACAACTGGATCAAAAGCTATGATTTGAGCCCTCAATTTAATCAGTTGGGGAATAAACTTGGTACTAGGCGCTTCCCGCAAATCATCAGTATTGGGCTTGAATGACAAACCTAGAACCAGTATTTGTTTATCTTTAAATCCACCCACTTTCCGTCCATAATCTGTCAAAAGTAAATTAATCCGATGACTATTTAATTGATTAATCTTGACAAATAGATTATCGGTTTTTCCCATTTGTTTGAAAAAGTGAGCCAACTCTTTGACATCCTTGGGAAAACACGAGCCGCCATAACCAGGACCAGGATACCAATAGTGAGCACCAATCCGTTTGTCATAGCCAATAGCAGAAATTACTTCTTCAATGTCTGCTCCGCTTTTTTCACAGATGTCCGCCACTTGATTAATAAATGTTATCCTCATGGCTAAATATGCATTGGCTGCATATTTAGCCATTTGAGCTGACTCGGGTCTAACTCTCACAATCGGGGCTTTTAAAGGAGCATGCAGTTCCCCAAGTAACTCGAATGTGGTTTGATTTTCTGCTCCGATCACAATCCGATCCGGATGCAAAGTATCATTAACTGCACTGCCTTCCCGCAAAAATTCGGGTAGTGAAGCTAAATTAAATTTGGTTTTGGTACGAGATTTTATCTTGTCGCGAACCAAGTCCAAGGTACCGGGTGGCACAGTTGATTTTACCACTACCACCGCCTCAGACTTGAGATAAGGAGCCAAAGACTCAGCACAAGCGAACACATACTTTAAATCAACTCCTCCATCAATGGTCGAAGGAGTACCCACAGCCACAATAATCAAATCCGCCGATTGAATGGCTTCTTGATAACTAGTGGTAAAACTCAAGTGATTTTTTTTCTGAGTTTCTTTGAGCAGATCTTCAAGTTGAGGTTCATGAAATGGCACTTGAGACTTTTTAAGTTTATTAATTTTCTTTTGGTCAATATCCAAACCAAAAACTTTATGACCAAATGAGGCATACACCGCCGCTGTCACCACGCCCACAAACCCAGTTCCAATTACAGCAATTGTCATATGCAAAGAGTATATCACTCAAATTCAGACCTAGCCAAGAGAAAAATTAATCCACATCTATGAAAATAGATTCAAGTTCACTCATTTTAAACCAGTGGTACTGTCTAACTAACCAATCTACCAATAACCTAGTATCACTGTAGCGATCCTGGCTACCCATGACCACGACCACCACGTCTTCTGCCGGTAACCTGAATTGACTAATTAATACTTGTCCAGCTTCTTGAGTGGTGCCAGTTTTAATACCCACTACTTGATACTCACCGCCCAGTAATTGATTAGTGGTTGAAAGTTGATGGGTATTTTGACCAGAAAAATCAGAAATTGTGGTTTGTTGCATTGATACCATTTGCCTCAAGTCATCATCGGCCATGACTACTTGACCTAGCCTCACTAAATCGCGAGCCGTACTTTTTTGATCATAATAATCAAAACCGGCTGGATCGGAAAAATGAGTTAGAGTTAATCCCAAGTCTTGGGCTTTCTGATTCATGGTCTTTACAAAACCCTCTTTACCTCCTGGATAATGATTAGCCAGTACATAAGTCGCTTGATTGGATGAAGTCACCAGCATGGCTTCAAGCAGGGTTGCCACAGTTAACTCTTCACCTAATTTAAACAAGGGTTTTTCCGGCAAGATCATATCTGATGATTCAATCGTCAACAAAGTATTGGGTGTATAGGCATCTTTAACCACCAAAGCAGTCATGAGTTTGGTGGTTGAGGCTGGCGACCAAGGCAGATCTGCCTGCTTTTCAAAGAGAATTGTTCCAGAATTTAAAGCATAAGCATAGGCAATCGGAGCCTGAATTGCTGGCTCTGGAATATTAACCGATTGATCCGGATTGACAATCGGCACCAAAATATCTGGAGGTTGATCGACAGAAATGACCTCTGGTACTGGACCCAAGTTATAAACCACAAATATGCCTATCAACACCACTATCAAACTACCTAAGTAGTTAAACTGAACACGAGATAAAGTCATTAACTCATCTTATCTCAAAATCAAAGGTTTTTGGTTAAGAGTTAATCTTAAGGCCCAATTCTTTAGCCTGTTCCGCAGTGATAGGAGCTGGCGCATCCATAATTGCTGTTCGACCACTGGATGACATAGGAAATGGTGTTATCTCTTTGAGTGAAGTTTCACCTGCCAGCAACATGACCAAACGATCTAAACCCAAAGCAATTCCCCCATGTGGTGGTGTACCAACTCCAAACGCTACCAACATATGACCCACACCATCCTGAATCTGTTGGTCGGTGTAGCCCATTGTTTTAAATGTAGCCATTAATACTTCTGGATGGTGAGCTCGAATACTGCCTCCACCAACTTCATAACCATTACACACTAAGTCGTACTGAGTGGTTAAAATCTGATCAATCTTTTTACCCGCTAGATGTTGCTCTAAGTATTTATCTTGTGGTTGGCTGAATGGATTATGGGTAAACGTCCAACCACTTTTGCCATCTCTAACTTCGGCCACATCTTTGGTATCCACCTTTTTGAAAAACGGAAAATCAATCACCCAAGCAAAAGCTAACTTGCCAGCTTTTTTATCGGCCTCAGATCGCAGATCAAATTTATCGGATCCATACTTAGACATAGCCTCCCCATATGTCAAAACTGGAAAGTTTTTTTCCTTAAGTTTGCCACCCACAGCAACTACAGCCTCCTTGACTACACTTTCCACCAACTGCATCACATCTGCTCGGTCCACAAAACTCATCTCTAAATCAACTTGAGTAAACTCAAAACCCCGATCAGCCCTCAAGTCTTCATCCCTAATACACCTGGCAATTTGATAATATCGCTCAAAACCAGCTGTCATTAAAAGTTGCTTATACTGTTGGGGGCTTTGAGGCAGGGCATAGAACTTGCCAGGCTGAAATCTGCTGGGCACCACAAAATCCCTGGCTCCTTCCTTGGTTGATTTAGTTAACATGGGCGTCTCAATATTGACAAACTCTCTCTTATCTAAACTGCCACAAATTTCTCTGGTTAAACTAGATCGGAGACGGATGTTTTTTTGCATCCTAGCCCTTCTTAAATCCAAGTAGCGATACTTGAGCCGACTTTCTTCGTTAATATCATAACCATCTGCATCAATAGGAATAGGCAGTTCTTTAGATAAGTTTAAAATCTGATATTTTTTAACCTCAATTTCAATCGACCCAGTAACTAAATCTTTGTTAACTAGTTTGGCTGGTCGGTTTTTGACTAAACCCTCAATTGCCACTACTGTTTCTGGGGTGACATCGCCCAGTTGACCAAACCCCACACATTGAACTAAGCCACTTTTATCTCTCAAATCAATGAAGGTCAGTTTACCATGATCACGCTTAGTGACCACCCAACCCTGCAGTTTAACCTCCTGGCCAACAAGCGTTGGAGTCTTAATAATCAAAGTTCTTTTCATAGTGTTCTTTCCAAAGTAAGAAGTTGATGAAACATGTGATAAAAATTCCAGACTTGTAGTGACAATAAAAGAGAAGAGCTGTTAAAACAATCGCTACCATTATCTTGCTACAAACCTATTGTAACATGAGGGGATCAGCCTGTGGTGAATGACAAGTTCTAGAACGAATTGCCACACCCTCCTCCCGCACGTCGTCATTTTCAATCAAACCCTATTTGTTGGGCCACCAACTGCAGGCTGGTTTGGTTACGCCACTGATTAATTTCAAGAGCGCAAACTAAATTCACCGTCATGTTGGTCTGCAGTTTCTCTGCCCTAAAACCATTGCCCCACATCAGAACCTGGAATAGCTGGGCCGATGGGCTGGTGGCTAGAGCCGGTCGAACCATCAGCTTGAGGTGTTGGCTGTCTTGGCCCATCTGCTTCACGTTAACCACCCGCAAATCTTTGAGTAAAAATAGGGGTTGGGGATTGCCTTGGCCAAAGGGCCTAAATGACTCCACTAATCGGGCAGTCTTGATCGTTAATAAATTGTGAGGTAATTGACATTCAACCGGCAAACTCTGTTCCAACAGCTTAGCCGAAATTTTTTCCCTGGCTAAAGTCTGCAGTTTGACAGTCACATCCTTAATCTTGGCTGTCTCCAAACTAAAACCGGCCGCCAAAGGATGACCACCCAAACTCAACAAGTCTGATTTAATTTGACGCAAAAATTTAGTGATATGGACTCCTTCTATAGATCGAGCTGAGGCTTTGGCCACATGACTTTGCCCACCATGGCTTAAAGCTGTACCAATCACCACTGCTGGCTTGGCAAACTTCTCCACCAATCGACCAGCCACCAAACCAATCACACCTTCATGAAAATCTGGATGGTGAACCACGATCATGTGTTCTTGAACCTGATCTTCTGCCATACCAACTGCCAATGCCATTAAATCCAAAGTTAAATCACGGCGATCTTGATTAACACTTTCCAAAACTTGGGCTAATTCACCGGCTTGTGCCTGATTACTGGTGTACAACAAACGCAAGGCCTCCAAACCATGAGCCATTCGTCCCATGGCATTAATTCTGGGTGAGATAGTGTAACCAACTGTGCGCTCATTAATTTGATCTGCCTTAATACCAGCTTGTTCAAATAATTTTATCAGTCCTGGTCGCCGAGTTTGTTTTAAAGCCTCCAAACCAAATACGGCAAAACTTCGATTAACAGTTTGCAGTGGCACTTGATCAGCAATAGTGGCCACACCACACAAATCAAATTGTTTAGTCACGATTTTGACATCTTCTTTAAGTGAGGTCACTAATTCTCGCATCAACACCCAAGCCACCGTTGCCCCACATAAACTGGTGGTATGCACCACAGCTGTTGCAGACGGAGTTATAGCTAAACCTTTTTTATCAAGCTCCAGTTGGTGATGATCGGTTAAAATCACATCAATTTGCTGACTTTTGAGCCACTCAATTTGAGCGTGAGCCACTATCCCATTATCAACTGTCAAAATTAAACTGGGGTGATGTTGATCAATCACCTCTTGCAAAGCCACTAGACTTAAACCATAACCATGCTTGTGACGATCAGGAATAAACGGCATGACTTTAAATCCCAACTGGTTGAGAGTTTGCCAAACGATAGCCGTGGCTGAAATGCCATCAGCATCATAATCTCCATAAACTACCACTTGTTCTCGACTCTGCTTGGCTTTAATTAAGCGTTTAATAGCTATCTGAACAGACTGGGCAGACAAACCCAAAGCTTTGAGGGAAATATCCAGCGGAGTAGGGGGGTCAAAAAAAATTGACCTATCCTCAATCTCTCGCACACCCAACAACACCTCTTCTAACTTTTTGAGCGAAGAGGGGACTTGTGTTGATTTGAGCTTGATCTTCATGATGAACTTTTTATCTACTTAGCCTACCACACACATTCTGATAGTCTATAATTAGACTTGTAGCGAAATAAAGGAAACGGTTGCTTATTTCACTACAAGTCTATTAATCCTTGACGATGCAAAAATCCCAAATTACTTTACCACGCGAAGCAATTTATATTTTAGAAAAACTTCAGTCTGCTGGTTTTGAGGCGTTTATCGTAGGTGGCGCTGTCCGCGATTTACTGCGTCTTGACCAACAAAATGACCTCAAATCAAAATCCGCACCTCAACCCCTTCTTTCGCCCTACTCTTTCGATTATGACTTTACTACCCAGGCGAAACCAGAGGAAATGTTAAAGCTTTTCGTTGATAGTTTCTACGAAAATGATTTTGGCACAGTTAGTATCACCTTAGAGAATTTGTGGGAGCAAATGGCTGTTTCTCCAGCATATCGTCAAGCTTTTGCAACCCTGATCAAAAGTTTAGCACCCCCTACTCTACCCAAAATTATTGACTTACTTCAAGCCAAAAAGGTGCATATCTCTCTCAAGACTAATCTAGAAACTCCCAAAACCAACGTCCCGCCAGAAACTGATCAGAAACTCAAGATTCCCAATTTTGAGATGACAACTTATAGATCCCAGGAACTTTATGAAAATGGACCCCGCAAACCATCTTCTTTAAGTTGGGGCGAGTCTTTGTCTCAAGACCTTGGGCGTCGAGACTTTACCATCAACGCTCTAGCCATATCTATTTCACCAGAAATAACCAAACAACTATTGGCAAATAGTCAGACGAAATCTGCTTTAACTGCATCTCTTCAACCAGATCAATATGAAATTATTGACGAACATCACTCCTTGGCTGATTTAGAAGCTATGACCATTAAAACTGTGGGAGATGCCAATCAACGGTTTGCAGAAGATGCCCTGCGCATGTTGAGGGCTATTCGCCTAGCCGTGCAACTTGATTTCCAGATTGATGATTTAACTTTAACAGCCATTCAAGTCAATGCCAAACTGCTTCAACAGATCAGTTGGGAGAGAATCCGGGATGAGTTGCTTAAAATGCTCTCTAGTCCTCAACCCAAACGGGCTATCGAACTCTTGGATCAAACCGGCTTACTGGTCCACATTCTGCCCGAACTGCTGACGACCAAAGGTGTAAAGCAAGGTGGTCATCACACGACTGATGTCTGGACTCACGCTTTGGATACTGTCCAAGCTTGTCCCTCAAGCAATCCAGTGGTTAAGCTGGCCAGTCTGCTTCATGACATCGCCAAACCTCAAACTTATGAGGAAAAATCCGGCCAAATCACCGCCTATAATCATGAGGTTTTAGGATCGCGTATGGCTAAACAAGTAGCCCGTCGGCTCAAACTGTCCAGTCACGATCAACAAAGAATTTTTATCTTAACCCGCTTTCATATGTTTCATTATCAACCTAAAAATACCGATGCCTCAATTCGCCGCTTGATGCGCCAAGTTGGTTTGGAAAATATTGACGATATCCTAGATTTGAGAGAAGGTGATCGTTTGGGTTCGGGTGCCCGCAAAACCAGTTGGCGACTGGAGGAAATGAAACAGCGAATGATCAAACAGCTCAATCAACCACTGGCCGTGACCGATCTGGCCATCAACGGCCGCGACTTGATGCAGGCACTCAACCTACAACCAGGACCCAAAATTGGCCAAATACTGGCGCTTTTGCTGGAGAAAGTGCTGGACCAACCGGAGCTCAATCAAAAAGAAAAATTGCTGGAGTTGGCGAAGGAATCAGCGCTTTAATTTTTCTTAACTCTCTTCGTCCACTCCACCAACAATGGCACAGCTGTAAAACTACTGGAGTAAGTACCAGTGATAGCACCGATCAATAGAGCTGTGGAGAACCAGCGAATAGTAGCTCCACCCAACAAAACCAAAGCCAATAGCATCACAATAATTGTCACCGAGTTATTGATTGACCTAGATAATGTTTCCAAAACTGCCGTATTGGCCAGCTCTTCAAACTCCATTCTGGGATACTTACGTCCCAACTCCCGGATTCTGTCATAAACCACAATCGTATCGTGCACCGAAAAGCTCAATGTGGTTAACATGGCAGTCACGAATAAAATATCCACTTCCACTCCATAAAAATAGCCTAACAGACTAAAGCTCCCCAGTAAAATCAAGCTATCGTGAAACATAGCCATCACCGCCGTCACCCCAAACTTAAGTTCCTTAAACTGCCGCCAGACGTAGATAGTGATAATGACAGACACTAAGCCAATGGCCACCAGGGTTTTGGACAACAACTCCTGACTAATGCTGGGACCCACCGACTCAAATCTTAAAACTTCAACTTCGCCATACTCAGATTGTAGCTGACTGGTCAAATCATTTTTTTGGGCTTCATCAATCTCTTTGGCTTTAATCATGTATTGGGCCGGTCCGGATTGTTGGACTGCATTTAAACCAAAATTGTCATCCACCAATTTAACCACCTGATCAAAACCCAGAGTTTGACCATCCGGCAATCGGACTTCGATTAAGGATCCTCCCACAAAATCAATCGAGGGCCTTAACCCAAATCGGATGAGTGAATAAATACCCGGGATCAAAAAGACCAGAGAAATGGCAAAGTAGAAATATCGGTATTTTAATATGTTCATAATAGACTTGTCGCGAAATAAGGGCAATGGCTACTTATGGCATCTTTTATGCATTTTCTTTGCTTCTTCTTCCTCAAGTAGCTGAGGCTACTATCGTCATCAGAATCAACGAAAATGCTATAAAATCTATCCATAATTA
>JAHIVK010000052.1 GCA_018816385.1 Patescibacteria group bacterium | reverse complement strand
TGGTTATTTTGTTGAAAGTATCGGGGAAAAGAATGAAGAAGTGATTAGAGCCTACTTAGATCGTCAACAAACTAAGCACTCAAGGCCTCGCATTCACCACCGGGCTTAAAAGCCCGGCGTTCTCTGCTCAGGCGTATAGAGAGATACAAAGATGGGTTAACGGGTAAATTCGGATCGAGGTATGCAGTTTCGTCAATTGCTTTGCAACTCAATTTGACTAAAGCTCGCCATCCTTCCAACTGTCAAGAATTTCTTTACAGTTGAAAAAACCCAGATCGCGGAGCGAGATACGGGAATCGAACCCGCGCTTTCAGCTTGGGAAGCTGAAGTTCTACCACTAAACTAATCTCGCGACTGTCTAGGGATATTTTAGCAGAGAATAGACTTGTGGCGAAATAAGTAACCGTTTCCCTTGTTTTGCGACAAGTCTACTACATCAGACTTGTAAGTCTGTTAATTTAGTTGGGCTTTTGGCAAAGCTAGCTGTTGTTCTGAAAAAATTAAATCTGGATTATCACCGATCAGCTGTCTGTTTAATTTGTAGATTTCTCCCCACCAGTAGGGATCGCCCAGCTCCTGCTCGGCAATCTGCCACAAGCAATCGCCCTTTTTCACCAAATACAAGCCTCTCTGACTATCTAGCCGATCACTACTGGGTAACTCAGTCACACCCACCTCTTTGGGCTGTCTTTCATCCAAAGCCATGTTGAGAGGGATGAGAACCTGCTGATCAACTTTAAGTCTGGCATTGATGGAGAGGTGATTGAATTTAGCAATCTCCGGATATCGGCGGGCATCTCCCAAGAACTGCTCCGCCAGTCGCCAAAGAGAGTCTCCCGGAACAACTTGATACGCCAGACTGTCCAGGGTGACTGCCGTTTGTTGGCGCCCAGTCTCGACGGTGGTGACCCCGGATCCCAGTTGTGATCGGTCGGCTGTTTGAGTGTCTGGTCGATTTTTTGTTTTCACCAAAATCAAACTGGCCACAAATAGCACCAATACAAATCCCACAACTAGAGTTAAACCAGCTGTCCAAACAGAATATCCCCAAGCTACCACCGATCTGATGCCAGACTTGTTGAGCTTGAACATGTCTCCTTTTCCGGGCAAGTTTTTGGTCTCGTATCTTCACCACCACCCAATCAATCAAAGTATATATATCTATAACGTAAGGGGGCGCTTGATGTCAAGGTCCAGTCTGCTTTTTTCCGTAGAACAGATAATACATTTTGTGCATTCAGTAAAATTGCCAGTCCTGCATTTATTAACTTGTTTGGCGGGTACTATTGATACGGATCATTAGACTTATAGCGCGTTGGGTCAAAATACCGGTCTGTCAATTTTTCCCAGTCCGCAATTTGAGTGATAAAATGAGACCCATGGCCAGATCCTCACCCAAAACCAGCTCTCCACCTCCGCATTTTTGCCGTTTCTACATAGTTAGACATGGCCAAACGGAAATGAATGTTTTGCGCCAGGTGCAGGGCCAGATCGATTCACCCCTCACTCAAAAAGGTATTCAACAAGCCAAAAAATTAGCCAAAGAACTGGCTGATATTAAATTTGCCGCTGTTTACGCCTCTGATCTGCTTAGAACCAGGCGGACAGCCAAGATTCTGGCCAAAGAACATCAGTTGATTATCAAAACTTCTCGAGCTATCAGAGAAAGAAGTTACGGTATTTTTGAAGGTCGAGTGGTGAATGAAATTCAACAGGAACTGGCTGATGTCTATGAGCAAAGGCGCCGGCTGTCAACTCAGGCTAGACTGGTCTTCAAGGTCCACGAATCGATCGAGAGCGATGAGGATTTGGTCGGTCGCTGTTTGATGTTTTTAAGACAAGCGGCGGTGGCTCATGCCAACAGCAACGTGCTGGTGGTCAGCCATCATGGTGTCATCCGAGCTCTGCTGATTAAGCTTGGTCACTTCGACTATGAACGAGCCGACCAAATTTACATTGAAAACTTAGGCTACATCGTGATTGACTGCGATGGAGTGGATTTTTTTGTGAGAGAAACACCAGGGGTGAAGGAGGTCAACACTAACTGATAATTGGTATTTTTGAATAAACTTGCACATTCATATATAATGGCGTTATGCAAACAAAAATCAACTTCAAACTACCGGTGACTGTTTTTAAAGAAGGAAAATATTTTATTGCTTATAGTCCCGTTCTTGATTTAGCTACTCAAGCCACAGATTTTGACGTACTCCACAAACGCTTCAATGAAGCTGTGACAATCTTTTTCGAAGAACTGATTGATTTGGGCACAATTGCAACTGTCCTTTCAAATTTAGGTTGGAAAAAAATAAAAAATAACTGGAGCGCTCCTATTCCAATCTCTCACGAAATCAGGGAGTTTCATACTTCACTAGTTGCCTAAAATGCCTTCCAAAATCAAACCCATTCCCAGAAAAAGGTTTGAACTCTTTTTAAAAATGATTGGTTGTAAATACAAACGAACCAAAGGCGATCATATAATGTTCAATCGGAAAGGTTTGTTGAGATCCGTTGTCATCACCATAGATAAAGAAGTACCGGCCTTTATTATTCGCACAAATCTTAGAACCTTAGGTTTGTCTACCGACGAATATATCGAACTAATTAAACAAATTTAGCTTATTCAAGAATCTTTGCGACCCCGATCCTCGACGTAGTCGGGATGATCTCCTTCGTCTTCTGCGACTCCAACTCCAATTCCTTCGTTTATTTTTTTGCTCTTAAAAATTCTTTCACGCTCACATTGGTATCACTGATAATTTTTCTAGTTAACCCTCTTCCCAAATCTTTTCCTGTCTTCCGCATTGAGACACCCTAGATTTTTTTAATAATGTCATGAAGAAGTGTTTGATCTTTATCCATTTTTAAAATAATATTGTTATGTTTGAGGGACTCTGGTAGCAAGTAGTCAACAGAATACATATTTTTAGT
>JAHIVK010000051.1 GCA_018816385.1 Patescibacteria group bacterium | reverse complement strand
TGACAAGGTTATAATTGATGCAACAGCATAACGTGTGGCTAATTTGAAAATTTCACTCCATACTTCATGATTTCAACCGCCAGCGAGTCCCACTTGTCTTTTAAATCGTTCGGGTGATAAGGGTGTGGCTCAATATTTATTGTTTCATCATTAGTCAGATGCATCAGCTTAAGTCTCTCCGTATACCGATCGTGGCCAAAATCTTTTGAAACCACACACAGATCTATGTCGCTGTATGATTTAGCATTTCCCTTGACTTGAGAGCCAAAAACTGTGCGGCGCGCTATTGTATACTACCCACAACCCTCTTATGCCAAAACAAAAACCTATTACCAAATTAAATTTTGGTCCTGCCTATGCGCCTGGTTTTTCTTATCCGACCACTGGCTACACCCACATCCTCAAACCTGGTTTGAGCTCGGCAGTAGTCAAAGAAATTTCTTCAATCAAAGATGAGCCTGAATGGATGCTAAAACGGCGTTTGCAAGCTCTCAAACAGTTTACAGCCAAGCCCCTGCCTACTTGGGGAGCAGATCTATCAGAATTAAATTTTGAGTCAATTCACTATTATCTCCAACCCACTGCTAGTCAGGTTAGTTCTTGGGATGAAGTCCCCCATGATGTTAAAACCACATTTGAGAGATTGGGCGTGCCCAAAGCCGAACGTGAAGCGCTAGCCGGCGTCAAAGCTCAGTACGACAGCCAAGTGATTTATGGCTCACTGGGCGCTAGTTATGTGGAAGATGGTGTCATTTTTTTATCGATGGATGAGGCTTTAAAGCAGTACCCAGATTTAATCAAAGAATATTTTGGCAAATTAGTACCAGCCGGTGACAATAAGTTTTCTGCTTTAAATACGGCTGTTTGGTCGGGTGGTTCTTTTATTTATGTGCCCAAAAATGTTCAAGTTCAGTTACCCCTCCAAGCCTATTTTAGAATTAATGCCCCCAATGCTGGTCAATTCGAACGGACTTTAATTATTGTGGATGAAGGCGCCAGCGTTTCGTACGAAGAGGGTTGTACTGCTCCAAATTTCTCAAGCAGTTCACTTCATTCGGCCGTGGTCGAGATTTATGTCAAGCGAGGTGGCAGATGTCAGTACACTACTATTCAGAATTGGTATACAAACGTCTATAACTTAGTTACCAAAAGAGCTCGGGTTGAAGCCGAAGGTGAGATGATTTGGACCGATTTTAACTTGGGCAGTCGCGTCACCATGAAGTATCCGGGGTTTGTTTTGGCAGGCAAGGGGGCTAAGGGCGAGATTTTAAGTTTGGCTTTGGCTGGTCAAGGACAACATCAAGATATTGGTAGTAAAGTCATTCATTTAGCTCCCCATACCAGTTCCAGCATTGTGAGCAAATCTATTTCTCAAAAGGGCGGTCGAACCAGTTATCGAGGATTAGTGTCTGCCAGTACTAGGGCTAAAAACTCCCAGAACTCTGTAGTTTGCCAAGCTTTAATTTTGGACCCCCAGTCGCGATCCGATACTTATCCCACCATCAGAAGTGCCAACTCTCAGGTTAAATTCCAACATGAAGCCACTGTGTCTAAAATTGGTGACGATCAGCTCTTTTATCTGATGAGCCGAGGGGTGAGCGAGCTGGAGGCCAGAAAAATGATTGTGAATGGTTTTATTGAGGATTTAGTGCGCAAGTTACCTTTGGAGTATGCGGTAGAGATGAATCGGTTGATTGATCTAGAAATGGAAAGGAGTGTCGGCTAGTTGTTTGGAAAAAGAAAATGTGTTTATGGGAGACACAAAAAGTTGTTTCCCTTATTTTTATAGCAAGTTCAATAGACTTGCAGCGAAATAAAAAGTAAACTAATTAGTGATAGATTTTGACATATTTTCGCAATTTCTAGACGACGATAGTAGCCGTAGTTACTTGAGGAGGATAAAATTGGGAAAATAGTCATAAAGATGCAGTAAGTAGTTAGTTTCTATTTCGCTACAAGTCTAATATGAAGTCACAAACAAACATCATCACCATTAATCAAATGGGGCGAACAGAGCTAAAATTAACCAAATCAGGCAGTTATATAGTTAATCTAACTCACCCCGGGGCTGAACTGCGCCTACTTGGCTTATTTCAAACTGAGGACGATCAGCAAGTTGCAGTCGAACTAGTGATTCACCATTTGGCGCCATCAACCCAATCAGAAGTGATTTTGAAAGGGGTCGCCAGTGATCGCTCCAAACTAAAATTATCAGGCTTAATTAGGATTGACGCCGATTGTCCTCAAACTGTTTCTCACCTAACACAGCGAATTTTATTGTTGTCCGATCAATCCCGAGCGGAGATCCTGCCCAACCTGGAGATTCTGACTGATGACGTGATTTGCTCCCACGCCGCCAGCATCTCGACGCTTGATACCGATCAACTTTTTTATCTGATGAGTCGGGGTTTAAGCCGGAGTCAGGCCCAAAAAGTTTTGGTGGCGGGATTTCTTCATTCAGCCAGCCAGCGGGCTGGTCATTCCCGCGCTGGCTTTATCATCCTCGCGCAAGCGGGGATCCAGGTTCAAAAAGAGCATGGTACTCATTAGACTTGTCGCGAAATAAGGGAAACGGTTACTTACGACATCTTTTATGCATTTTTGTTTTTTCACCAGTTGGAATGGAAGTTACCTCACAAAGATATGTATGAACTGGCCACATTCGTAGCAGACCAATCTCAAAATAGCGATTTGAGCAAAGATGATGCGTATGAACTTTGTAAACTGATCATTGCCGATACCACTCAACAGCGAAAAAATCTGTTTTCCTCTGCCATCGCGACTTTACTCAGGAGATGAGGTAAAATAGACTTGTAGCGAAATAAAGGAAACGGTTACTCATTTCGCTACAAGTCTATAATATGGGTGTGAGAAAAATGAAAATAAATCAAGTTAAACCAGATTTTCCGATTTTTAAACAACAGGTCAATGGTCAGCCATTGGTTTATTTGGATTCGGCCGCTACTAGTCAAAAACCGCAAGTGGTGATCGACGCTATTTCTCATTACTACCAAACGGCCAATGCCAACGTTCACCGCGGTGTTCACACTTTATCTGATAAGAGTACTTTGGCTTGGACGGAGTCGAGACAGACAATTGCTCAATTTTTTGGAGCTAAACCAAACGAATTGATTGTGACTAGAAATACCACCGAAGCTATTAATGGTGTAGCTTATGGTTGGGCGCTAGATCACCTCAAGCCAGGTCAAGTAGTGATGGTCTCCATGTTAGAGCATCACTCTAACTTGGTGACTTGGCAAGAGATGTGTCGTCGCACTGGAGCATTAATAAAACTTATCCCTGTAACTCCCGTGGGAGAATTAGATTTAGATTGGTATGGGCACAATATTGATCAGCAAGTGAAATTAGTGGCCTTATCTCATGTTTCAAATGCTTTAGGTTGCTTGACCGATTTGGACAAAGTGTCTAAGTTAGCTCGCAAAGTTGGAGCGCGAATTTTAATTGATGGGGCCCAATCTGCCCCTCACATGCCGATTGATTTTGATAAGCTCGATATCGATTTTTTGGCTTTTTCTGGGCATAAAATGTTAGGGCCGATGGGAATCGGTGGATTGTTAGTTAAACAAGAATTGTTGGATAGTCACCAGATGAAACCTTGGCTGTTTGGCGGTGGCATGATTGCCTCAGTTTCTCCAGAAAAAGCCACCTTTCAAGATAATTCGGCAGACAGATTTACAGCTGGTACGCCAGATGTAGCTTCACTGGTAGGATTAGCTACTGCTTGTCAATATTTGAGTCAAATTGGCATGCAAAATGTTTTTAATCATGATCAAACTTTAGTCGAATATGCTTTAGAACAATTGGGTCAAATTAAAGAGGTGCAAATTGTGGGTCCTAAGACGAACAGAGTTGGTTCAGTGGCTTTTCTATACAAAGATGTCCACGCCCATGATGTGGCTCAGATATTGGATAGTCAAGGCATTGCCGTTCGATCTGGTCATCACTGCACTATGCCTCTCCACACTCATTTTGGTTGGTCGGCAACTATCAGGGCCAGTTTTAATGTATATAACACCAAAACAGATATTAATGCTTTAATGGCTGGTTTAGCTAAAGTCAAAGCAGTTTTTGGAAAGTAGCAAATATGAATTTGAAAGATCTTTATCGGGATGATCTGTTGGCTATAGCTCGCCAGCCTGATAATATGGGTCAACTCAATGATGTGGATGTAATCGTGACCGAGTACAATACCGCTTGCGGCGACCAAGTCACAGTTTCCATTAAGTTAGATAAATCGGGCCAAAAAGTGGCGGATATTAAATGGCAAGGCAGTGGTTGTTTGGTGAGTCAAACCGCTATGAGTCAAGTTTCCAACTTGGTGATGGGGCAGACACTAGCCAAAATTGAGAAGATCAACATAGAACAATTGCTGGAGACCATGAAGCTTCAAGAAATTAGTCCGGCCCGTCGACGGTGTGCCCAGCTTGGGTTGACGGCTGTGAAAAAAGCTCTCCATCAGACAAAAAAATATCAAACTGACAAATTATCAATCAGCATCCCCCGAAAAATCGACTATATTTTTGTAGGATCGGACAATCCTGTGAAAATAGGGGCGGTGGCGCAGGCAATTAGTCACATTTGGCCAGGCGTTAAAGTGATGGGTTTGGCTGTGGCTAGCTCAATTGGTGAACAACCCATGACAGATCAAGAAACTAGAATTGGTTCGGTCAATCGGGCCAAAGCAGTGTTAAAGACAGGTCTAGCTCAAATGGGTGACTCTCAAACCCCTCGATCATGGCAAGCGTTGGGCATAGGTCTAGAAGGAGGCGTATTTAAAGTAGCCAAACATGAGCTATGGTCTACAGTCTGGGTATCGGTAGTTGATGAAAAGGGAGAATTATTTGAGGCCAATGGAGCCAGGTTTCGTTTGCCGGACGCTATTGCCGAACCTATTCTAAATGGTGAAGAAATGGGGCCAGTGGTCAGCCAGTTGATGGGTGGAGCCGATATCAAAAGGACCAATGGCGCGATTGGAGTGGTGACCAACAATTTTGTAGATAGGACCGAGGAGTATGGGGCGATTGTTAAAATGGCCATCGGTTTGTGGTATGGTCAAGATTGGCAGAAGCAGAAAATGTCTAATAAATTTAAGGTAAAATAATGGGAACGGTTATAGCGCCGATCCAGGCATGCAACTGTGGCTACTTCCCTCCCCGCCTGGGGCGGGGGAGAATGACAAGGCATGCAGGGGAGATGACAGAATAGGACGCGAGAATAAGGGGATGAGAATGACGATTAAGGAAATCATGAAAGCAATTCGGTTCTCGGCTCGTTTGGAGGATGTACTGGTGTACAACGATCGCTTTGCCAAGTATGAGTTTGAATTGACCGAACCTCACCGACTGGAGTTTTTGGCCGGCCAGTACTTGACAATTCAGGTGTCGGACAAAGGCGAAATGCGAGCTTACTCCATCTGTTCACCGCCAGCCATCGATCATGGCTTTGAACTACTAATCGATCATCAGCCCAATGGAGTGGGGGTGAATTTTTTCAAAAGGCTTGGTTTAAATCCAGCTCAACCCCAAATAATTAAGGGTTTGGGACCCATGGGTAGGTTCACCCTGGTCAATAGGTTGGGTCAAGCCGAAGTTGATGAGCAGGCGCTGGTCTTGGTAGCAACTGGCTGTGGTGTGGCGCCAATGATGAGCGTGCTTTTGGATCAACTTCAAACCAAGGGGGACCAGCGCCCCATTACCCTCTACTGGGGCATGCGGAAGGCAGAAGATTTATTTTGGTTGGAAGACTTTAACTTGCTGGTAGACACTTATGCCAACTTTCATTTTTATCCAATCTTATCTCAGCCAACTCCAGAATGGACACTTAGTCGAGGTCATGTGGATGATTTGTTGGTGGCTCATGATTTTATACCTCAAACAGGCTTTTATCTGTGTGGAGGCAGATCAATGATTGTGGAAAACAAACAACTCTTGACAGATCGGGGTATTTTGCCTCAATTCATTCATCATGAACACTTTTTTTAACCAATTGATCAGAACTGGAGATTGACAAACCCCAATTGTTATAGAGAATAGAGATCAACTCTGTTTGATCTATTTGAATATAGTTTGACATTTGATAGCGTAATAATTGTATCAATCGTTAAGTATTAATGAAGGAGAACTTATGTTAAAAGGACTGGAGGTAAAGATAGGGAAAACACCTACACAAGGCAGTAAGGGTGGTAAAGGTACAGATAAGTTGAGTAGGTCTCCTAACCAGATAAGCGAGAGAACCCATCGCCTGCCAGTTTCCCACGATGCCCATGTAGCAAGTGTGCAAGAAGAAAGTAGAAGGAGAATACAAGAATGAAAAAATATTCATCGTACGTCTTACCCGCAGTCATTGTGCTGTTTGCTTTTTCTTTAATATTTCGCTGGGCAAAAGGTCGTCAGTTGGCTGATCAGAGTTTAAGTGAGTATGGAGAAGGTATTAAAATCGAAGACTTAACAGCTGGTGAGTTAAGCGATGCCATTAAAGGGGTGGGTGATTTTGAAACAGTTGAACTGGAACAAAGTCCCGAAGTTGCAGAAACATTAGGTACGGGTATGATTCGCTATGAGATTAAAGATGATAAAGTCAAACTGAGTGTTTTGGCAAATCTAGCCAAACCAGAAGCCAGTTTATATCAAGTCTGGCTGAGAACCCTTGACGATTCAACTCTGCAGAGAATCTTTATTCTTGAGGAAAACAAGGGTGGCTATATGGGCAGTGCCGCAGTCCCCGCCGAGTTTTTACCCTTTGAAGTCATCGTTAGTAGAGAACAACAAACTGATAGCAAGTTAGAAGCCGTTATTTTGAGAGGTACGATTCCTGCCCAGCTAACTGAGTAGTTCTACTTGAAGTAGAACTCGAGTATGGTATGCTAGAGTAACTAATCAAGTAGCAAGACCAAAAAACTGCTACCAAAGTAATATAAAGTACCGGACTTACCGGACGAAAGGAAAGCGTATGAGTGCATACAGCTACACCAACGCCAAGGGGCAGACCTACTATCTGCATATGAAGGATGTGACCCTCAAAAATGGTCGTATCCAGAGAATCTATTTCTTTGCTCGCGATGTACGCGACGGTTCATTATCCTCAGTCCCAGCTGGCTATGAGGTGATGGAAACCAAACGCACTAACATGCCAGTCCTTAAAAAGTCCAGATAAAGTTTTGGTTTAAGAATCAGATCCCCTCCTTTCCCTCGGGAAAGCGAGGGGGTCTTGGGTTTTAATAGCGAATTGACTTTGATAATTTAGTCTTATTGCTCGTGAAGTGATTTTGAGTTACTGCTATGATGTCTTCAACTGGCTAGAAAGTTATGGAGTTACCGTTTTATGCAAATATTTATTGGGGCTGACCATCGAGGATTTGAAACCAAGAATCAGTTAGTAGAGTGGCTTGAGTCCCAAGGTCACCAAGTGATTGACCTGGGCAACACTACTCATGATGCAACTGATGATTATCCTGATTTTGCCATTCCAGTAGCTGAACAAGTAGCTAAAACGAAATCGAGCTTGGGTTTAGTGATTTGTGGCTCAGGTGTGGGAGCTAGTATTGCCGCCAACAAAGTTGTGGGAGCTAGAGCGGGTTTGGCCATTTCTCAAGACAGTGTCCAACACATCAGACAAAACGATCATGTCAATATTCTGGCTTTATCTGCAGATTATTGTAGTTTAGATGAGCTTAAAAACTTAATAACTACTTTTCTAAACACACAAGTTGATTCTGATGAGCGTCACTTGAGAAGAATTAGCAAAATAACAGCCTACGAAATAGCCCGCTCATGAATATTTATCCGGCCATCTTAACTGGCGATCTAGTTAAGGCTCAATCAGAGTTGAATGAGTGCAAAAAAATATGGGAACATTTTGGAACTGACAACTTTAGTCAATTCGTGGTTCAGATGGATGTGATTGATGGTCAATTTGCCGACAACTTAACTTTAACTCCAGTTGATTTAGCCCAACTGGATTTTGGTCAGCTCAAGGCTGATCTGCACTTGATGACTGAAGAGCCATTAAACGATGTATATGAGCTACATGGTGTTAAAGAACAAGTGCCAGTTCGAGCAGTCATAGCTCAGATTGAACGGATGAGTCATCAAGCAGACTTTATCGAAGAAGTCAGAAAAAAAGATTGGTGGCCAGGATTCTCTCTTGATGCTTTTACACCCTTGAGTGAGATTGATGAAACTAGTTGGCCTCAACTCAAATTGGTCCAATTGATGGGTATTGAAGCCGGCTTTCAGAATCAGAAATTTTTGTCTCAAGTCTTGAATAAAATAGAAGAATTAGTGGCTCTGCGACTTGACAAAGGTTTAGAATTTGAAATTGTGGTGGATGGTGGTGTCAAAGAGGAGTGTTTGGTTCAAATTAAAGCTGTGGGAGCAGACAGCGTAGCTGTGGGGAGTGCTATTTGGTCAGCTAAAGATAAAATAGAAGCCTATCAGCAGTTTATAAACTTATTAGATTAGAAAGAAATATATGAGTCAGCCCATGCTCAAACAGATAGTTATTCCTAGACCCAAGGATAGTTGTTCCATGGACCGGGTAGCTATCTTTGGCAGTGCTGATGTTAATCATGACGATCCTTTATTTCAAGAGGTTTATCAGGTAGCCAAGTATTTGGCTCAAAACGGCAAAATTGTGGTTGATGGAGGTGGTCCTGGATTGATGTTAGCCGCTACAGAAGGAGCCAAGTCGGTAGGTGGTAAGGTGGTGACAGTCACATTCCAGCCCCAAAACATGCCTGAGTTTGAGGGACAGGATAAGACCAATATTTCGGATCTCGAAATCAAGACAACTAACTATGTGGAACGAATGTTTGGATTAATGGATGAAGCCGACACCTTTATTTGTTTCAAAGGTGGAACTGGCACGTTGAGTGAGTGGTCAACTGCTTGGCTATTATCACATTTAAATTATGGCAATCATAAACCCATTATTTTGTATGGCCAGTTTTGGCATGAAGTTTTGGCAGTCATCAATAAGAATTTTTTCATAGGAGACAAAGAAAAAGCTGTCTATAAGGTGGTAGTTAATCAGGAAGAACTAATTCAAGCTTTGGGTGAATTTGAGCAAGATCTGGCAGAGCGATGTAGTTTACCGGTACGAGTTTAAGCTAAACTATAGCAAGCGCAAAACAAATTTACCGCTTTTTTACTCAAGTCAAACTTACCAAACTTGTTTTGCGGGCACTATAGTAATAGACTAAGTGCAAGTATGTTTGAAGTTTTAACCATTGGTTCAAGCTTAATTGATGTGTTTATTGACTCAGATGAGTTTGAATTAAAGAAGACAAAAGAGGGAGTAGTCCTTTGTCAGCCCTTTGGTGACAAAATGGAAGTAGATGGTTTTACTTTAGAAACTGGAGGGGGTGGTGGTAACACAGCGGTAGGGTTTGCTCGACTGGGATTTAAAACAGGAGTAGTTTCTGAACTGGGCAAAGATGTATTGGCTGACTTAATCGTTAAAGATTTTCACAAAGAGTTTGTGATGACCAATTGTATTATTAAAGAACGCAAAGAACAAACTGGTGGTTCGGTCATGTTGGTGGGACCAACTGGCGATCGAACGGTGATGGTTCATCGGGGAGCGGCTTCAATGTTAGATCCCCATGATTTACCAGTAGATCAAATCAAACGAACTGGTTGGATTCATTTATCAAGTATTTCTGGTCGGCAAGCCACTTTGGAACAACTCTTTAAAATTCTGTCCCAAGTTGAAGGTGGACGCAAATTGTCCTGGAATCCTGGCAAAAAAGAATTGCTATTGTTAAATCAAAATAGGTTATCAATCGATCAACTGCCAGTGGAAATATTAATTGTCAACAAATTAGAGTGGCAGATGATAGATGCCCTAACATCCACCCTCAGAAGTCATATCCCTTTAATTGTAGTGACTGATGGTCATAAGGGTGGTCATGTATTTATGCGCAGGGGAGGAGAATTTGATTTTGCTTCTTCGGGAACTCAAGCTAAGGAATCCACAGGAGCCGGTGATAGTTTTTCGGTTGGTTTAGTGGCTGGTCACATTTGGGATTTTGAGCCAAAGAAAGCTGTCAAGTTGGGAGTTATGAACGCTGGCTCTGTTGTGAGTCTGGTGGGAGCTAAACAAGGTTTGTTAACTAAGTCTGCCATTCTGTCTCGAGCTGGTATATCATAGTTTGTAGCCTAAAAAATGAGCCCGCCCATGCCAGATCATCATCAAATTCTCGACCAAGAAATAGCCGATCTCAAACAACAAGTCAGCAGTGCTCAAATGCCGGAAGAAATGAGGCTTAAAGTTGAGAAAGACATTGTGGCTTTGGAAAGATCGATCGATTTGGGCAGTTATGATGAGAAGTATGAGAAAGTCAGTCGCTATATCAACTGGGTACTCCAAGTGCCTTGGCAAGCTGAATCAAAAGATGTATTGGATGTGACGAAGGCAGCCGAAGTTTTTAGTAAACATCACTACGGTATGCAGGATGTGAAGGATCGTTTTTTGGAGTACATTTCTGTCTTAAAGTTAAGACAAGATCAGTTTTCAAAAAGTGACTTTAGAGCTCCAGTTTTGTTGCTAGTGGGTTTGGTGGGTACAGGCAAAACCACTTTTGCCTATTCATTAGCCGAAGCTTTAGGCAGAGAAATGGTTAGAATTCCTTTTGGTGGTTTGGGGTCGGCTAAGGAGCTGAGAGGTAACTCACGTTTATACTTGGAAGCAGAACCAGGTCGAGTAATCAAGGGGATTTGTCAGGTCAAAGTTCGAAACCCCGTGATTTTACTTGATGAAATTGATCGGTCTTCCCAGGAAGCCAATCGCGACATCATGGGTGTCTTGGTTGAACTGTTGGATCCAGCTCAAAATCATGCTTTTCACGACTTATACTTGGACTATCCGGTTGATTTATCGCACGCAATTTTTATTGCTACGGCCAACAATACGACTAATTTGGCAACAGCTGTGCTTGATCGGATGGAAAAGATTAGTATGCCGACTTATTCTGATCAAGAGAAAATTGTCATCGCCAAAAAGTATATCTTGCCCAAACTTTTAGAGAAAGCTGGCTTGAGACCAGAACAGTTAGTGATTAAAGATGATGTCTGGCCCAAAGTTGTCAGGCCACTGGGTTTTGATGCCGGTATCCGGACACTCCAAAGAACTTTGGAGGGGGCAGTCCGCAAGTCTGCCAGAATTATTGTGGAAAAAGGCTATGAAGAAGTAGTGGTTACTTTGGAAAACAGGCAAATATTTTTACCGCAGTACTAAAAAAACATTGTTGTCATTCTCTCCCGCCCAGGCGGGGGGAATCCATTTCTTTTTGTCGGTTATAATAGACTTGCAGTCAAAAAGGTACAAATACTGATTTTTTGTCGAAAATTTAATTAAGGTAAAGTAGATGAGTGACCATAAATTAGTTTTAAACAGTCTCAAAAAACTCCAGCTAGAACTTGAAGCTTGTATTGAAGATTTGCCCTTAGCCAAAAGAGCCGAAGACATTGTCCATGGTGAGGGTCAAGTGCCTGCCAAGATTATGATGATTGGGGAGGCCCCTGGCTACAATGAGGTGGTCCAGAGGCGGCCGTTTGTCGGGCGGTCGGGCCAGTTGTTGAGGCAAACAATTAAAGATGTCAATTTACCTATTGATGAGGTTTTTATTTCCAACATTGTCAAGGCCCGACCGCCCGATAACCGCGACCCCAGCCCCGAAGAAATTCTAGCCTACAAACCCTTTCTTGATCGAGAGATTGAGTTGGTCAATCCAATCTTGATGGTGACTCTGGGTCGCTACAGCATGGCCAAGTTTTTACCAGATGTGTTTATTTCTCAGGTTCATGGGCGGTTGCATCGCGTCAAATGGAACGATCGCTGGCTTTATGTTTTACCCATGTATCATCCAGCTGCTGGTTTAAGGTCAACCCAGGTCAAGGAGTCATTTATTAATGATTTCAAAAAGATACAGAAGATTATGGAATGGGTTGAACACAGAAAAGAAATTGATGTGATGAAAGAGGAAGTCGCCGGAGCTTTGTTTTAATTTTGAACGAATATAGGGTAGAATTAGCCAAGAAGTTATTTATTAGACTTATAGCTGGGCGTTTGGGCTACAAGTCTAGTTGAAGTTAAAATATGCTACTTGTTTTTTTATTGTTAATTTTGCCTATCTTGGGTATGACTGTGGGTTTTATTTTTTATCGATTCCAAGGCAAAAAAGATTTATTTAAAATTGATTTAGTTCAGTTTTACTACACTTTCATTTTATCACCCATTGTTTTTGTCTGGATTAAGACCATGATTTTTTTACTTCTCCAAGCCAATGCTCATCAATTAAGCGTTAAAGAGATCTATGCAGTTGATACTGCTTTTAGTGTCATCTTTTTATTGATTTTTGCTTTTGTGGCTATGCACTCTGTAACTAAGACTTTTCACCTCAAGAACAAAGACCCGCTTTATGATATCTTTTTTGATAATGAGTATATTCATCTTTGGTTGTCTCATATCGTGATGGCTGTTGGCAGTCTGTCAATTCTGACTGCTATTTCATTTATTAACCTTTGGTTACCTCTCAACTGGATGGTTGATAATGGTATTTTCATATTTTTTTTGACAGTAGCTTTTTTTGTGGGTTGGGCCATTTATATGGCTTTTGAGTTAGCTGACCCAAAACTACAAAAAAGAGTTAGTTTTATGCGTCTGATGAAGCTGATAATTGGTGTGGTTTTAAGTTTGCATATTATTTTGTTTGCCATCATGACTCCCTCGCTATCTTCCCAGTACGCTCTGTTTTGGTTTATGACCATGGCCTTTTTTGGCGCCTCACTTTTAGGTTTTTCAACTTATAAATCAATCAGATTCAAAAGTTGGATAAATAGCTTGGTGAATAATAAGTTAATTTATAAAAATTTAGGTTGGGGTGAGAATATTGCCCTATTTGATCATCACCAATCATCAGAAGAAAAAAATAAATAATATATTTTATTAGAAGGAGTTTATGTCTAAAGTTAAGTTGTTGGCCATGGGTGGTATGGGTCGGGTGACGCAAAATATGTTTCTCTACGAAGCAGAGGAGGAAATATTGATCGTGGATTGTGGCATTGGTTTTCCAGACCACTACATGCCCGGGGTGGATATTTTAATACCTGATATTAGTTATTTATTAAAGCAGTTGGAAACAGGTAAGCGAATTGTAGGCATGATTTTATCTCATGGTCACGATGATCACATTGCCGCCTTGCCATATTTATTACCCCATCTGCCTGAGTTTCCTATTTTTGCCTCGGCTTTAACCGCGGGGTTTGCTGTCCAGAGAATGAAGGATGGTAAGATCGAAAGACCGATTCAGGTGATTGAACCAGGACATCGTTTTGCTGTGGGCTCAAAGTTTTTGGCTACAAGTTTCAGGGTCACGCACTCTGTACCAGATACTAGACACTTTTTGATTGAAACTCCCGCTGGTTCTATTTATCATGGCACTGATTTTAGAATTGATCCAACTCCAGTTGATGGACAAGTTAGCGATTTGGATGCTATTGGCCACCTTAAATCTCAGGCAGTCAAATTAATGTTGCTTGATTGTCTGCGAGTTGAAATTGAACAGCCAGCCCAATCAGAATCAACTATTAGCCCAGTTATGCAAGACCTAATGGCTCAGACTAGAGGAAAATTTGTGATGACTCTGATGAGTTCTCACATTCACCGGATTCAACAAACTATCGATAGTGCTCAAAAACTGGGCAGAAGAGTAGCATTTGTCGGTCGATCAGTTGAACAAAATGTCAAGGTAGCTAGTGAGTTGAAAAAACTCCATATACCCGTTGGTTTGGAAGTCAACAAGAAAAAAACCGATCAAGTTCCCGATAACCAACTATGTATGATTGTGGCTGGCAGTCAGGGCCAGGAGGGTTCGTCTTTGGTGAGAGCGGTTTTTGGTGACCACCCAATTTTAAGAATAAAGCCTCAAGACACAGTGGCTTTTTCTGCCAATGCCATTCCGGGCAATGAATTGAATTATTATGCCGCCATTGATGAGTTAGCCCGCAATAACATCCGTGTTTTGTATCCTGATATTGAACCGGGTCTACATCATTCTGGACACGCTAGTAGTCTGGAACAACGCGACATGATTGAACTTGTCAGACCAGAGTTAGTTATGCCAATTGGTGGAGCTGATCGACATCGCCGCTTATTTGCCGAAGTAGTGGCCAAGCCATTGGGTTATCACGCTCAACAAATTCTCTTGCCTCAAGAGGGTGAGATTTTAGAACTATCTGATGCAGGTGTCAGAGTAGTAGGTAGAATCAAACTCAAACCCCAGACAGTTGACGGCAAGGGCATTGGCGATGTCGGTCCTGCAGTTTTATCAGATAGATTGAGCATGGGTCAGGCTGGTATGATTGTGTTAGTCATTCCTAAATCCAGTGGTCAAATTCAACCTCGCAAAGTCCAGGTTATCTCCAGAGGCTTTGTGTTTATGAAAGAGGCCGAAGAGGTAATCAGTTTTATCAAACAGTCTGTAGCTGAGACTGTTGATTCAAATCCCAAACTCAAGGATGATGAGCTGAAAAGGAAAATTGAACAGCAGTTAGGTCGCAAGCTTTACAAGATTATCCAGAGGGAACCGATGATCTTGCCAGTTATAATTGAGGTCTAAAACAAACTCCCCCTTGCCACAGGGGGCAAAAGTATGATATATCCTATAATAATATAAGTATCAATTAAGGATTGATTCATGGCTAAAAGACGCCGTAAACGCAAACCAGTCAAACTTAAAATTAGAACCGAAACTTTGCAGTCGGTGGTAGCTATTCTTTTGTCAGCCATTGGCTTATTAATTATTGTGTCCTTTTCTGGTCAAGGAGAATTGTTGATCAAAATCAATAACTTCTTATCAATCAAGTTTGGCGCCTCACTATTACTTTTGCCTTTTGTATTTCTGTCTGCTGGCTTAGTCTTATTTCAAACTAAATGGGCTTGGTCAAAACCTCATGTTCTATTGGGTACCCTGATGATGTTAATTGGCTCAATGGGTTTATTTAAAACTGGTCAAATAGGCACTCAGTTTTTTACCAATATCGGTCAACTGGTTTCTGGATCTGGCTCATATATCATGTTTGGCGCGCTGATGATTAGTGGCGCTTTAGTTATGACTCAATTCTCAATGGTAGAAGTCATTGAGCTTGGTCTAGGACTGGGTAAAAAGAGACCAAAACTTAGTAAAGACAAAGACGCTATAGGTAAACAAACAGAATTAGATGAAGATAAAAAGAGAAGCCTGTTTTCCCTACCTAAATTATCACTAGGTAAATTAGGCGGTATGCGAGTCAATGATCATAAATCTAATTTGGGTGAGACAGGCAATATTCGGACAGCAGTGGCTCCTCAAAAAGAGTTTGCTTCAGCTAAATCTTCTCAATCTGATGATTTACCCAATCTGTTGATGCCAGCTAATACTCAAACGGTCTGGGAGTACCCTCCGCTGTCTTTATTATCGGATAGCGATGGGGGTGAGGCTGATCGAGGTGATGTTAAAAAGAATGCCGATACCATTGAGGCAACTTTGGAGTCGTTTGGCATCAAAGCCAAAGTCAAAGAGGCCAACTTTGGTCCCAGCGTCACCCAATATGCTATAGAAATTGGCAAAGGCACAAAACTATCTAAGGTGACTGGTCTATCCACCGATCTAGCTCTGGCTTTAGCCGCTCCCACTGGTCAAGTTAGAATTGAGGCTCCGATTGCTGGTCGATCTTTAATTGGAGTTGAGGTGCCCAACTACTCAGCTCAATTTGTGACTTTAAGACACATGCTTAAAAGCGATCAAATGAAGAAACATCCTTCTAAATTGGCTGTGGCCTTGGGTATTAATGTTTCCAACAAACCAATTGTGGTTGATATTTCTAATATGCCTCATATCTTAATTGCTGGTGCTACTGGTTCCGGTAAATCAGTAGCCATCAATAGTTTCATTTGTTCTATATTGTTTAGAGCCAGCCCAGACGAAGTTAGGTTTATTTTGGTTGATCCTAAGCGGGTAGAGTTAACTGGTTACAATGATATCCCTCACTTATTGACTCCAGTCATTGTCGAGCCTAAGAAAGTTATTTCGGCTCTCAAGTGGGCAGTTCATGAAATGGAGGAGCGATATAAAAAACTCCAACAAGTTGGAGTTCGCAACATAACCGGATACAACGAATTGGCTGGTTTAATTGCTATGCCTCACATTGTGATTGTGGTTGATGAATTGGCTGATGTGATGTTGTTTGCTCCTTCGGAAGTTGAGGAAAGTATTACTAGAATTGCTCAAATGGCTCGAGCCGTGGGTATTCACTTGATTATCGCTACTCAACGCCCATCTGTGGACGTTCTAACTGGTTTAATTAAAGCTAATATTCCGGCTAGAATTGCTTTCAATGTTTCATCAATGATTGATTCCAGGGTTATTTTGGATACTCCAGGAGCAGAAAAACTATTGGGTCGGGGAGATATGCTTTTTACTCCACCTGATCAAGCCAAACCCAGTCGGATTCAGGGAACTTATGTTTCTGATAAGGAAATTAAAAACATGATTCAGTTCATCAAAGATCAAGGACAAAGACCTAACTATCAAGAGGAGATTACCACCAAATATAAAGCTTTAAGTAAAGGCAATGGCGCAGGTGAGGCTATAGCTAATGGTGAAGAACGGGATGAGCTCTACACCGAAGTGGCCAAGTTTGTGGTGACTCAAGATAAAGCCTCCAGCTCTATGGTTCAGCGCCGATTTAGCGTGGGCTACAATCGAGCCGCTCGGATTCTAGACCAACTTTATGCGGCAGGCATGATTGGTCCAGCCGAAGGTAGTAAAGCCAGATCTATCCACGCCAGTCGGATTATGGAGTATCTGCACACTTTGGAACCTAGAACAGAACAAATTCACTAACTAGACTTTCTGCGAAATAAGGAAAACGGTTACTTCCGTTTTCTTTTATCCATTTTAGTTACTTCTTCTTCCTCAAGTAGGATTGGCTACTATCGTCATCAGAAGTAACCAAAATGTAATAAAATCTTAACATAATTAACTCGCTTCTTATTTCGCAGAAAGTCTTAAGTTTTCACTATCTTGACAAAACTCGAGATACCAGGTTATACTCAACATCTTCCATTTAGACTTGTGACAAGATAAATGAAACGGTTACTTATGCCATCTTTTGTACATTTTAGATTACTTCTTCTTTCTCAAGTAGCTCAGGCTACTATCGTCATCAGAAATAACTAAAATGTTTACAAAATCTAATCCTAATTAACTCATTTCATTATCTCATCACAAGTCTATCTGTTCGGGATGTGCCTCCAAGCGAGGCAGGGCTGTGGTTGTATAGTAGGTTAACTGCAGTAATGAGTCTAGTGAAGGGTATCAAAATGAAAACCGGTATGTCGATCGTATTATCGGTTCGCCAGCTTAAAAAAACTTATCCACCCAAAAAAAGAGGTGGTCGGCCTTTTACTGCAGTCAACAATGTTTCGTTTGATCTCAAGCAAGGAGAAATCTTGGGTCTATTGGGTCCCAATGGCGCTGGCAAGTCTACCACCATCCAGATGTTGATGAGCACATTAACGCCAACTGCGGGGGAAATTACTTACTTTGGTCAATCTCTGGAAAAAAATAGAAGTCAAATTATGGAGCATGTGACTTTTGCCAGCACCTATGTCAAGATGCCTTGGCGATTAACTGTTATCGAAAATTTACAAATTTATAGTTTGCTTTATGGATTAACTTCCAGTTTATTTTTTGCCAGAGCCGAAAAGTTCTTAAAATTTTTTGGAGTTTGGAATCAGCGATCAAAAGCCATGAGTCAGCTTTCGGCAGGTCAAATTACTAGAATTATGTTGGCTAAAGCCTTTATTCCTCATCCCAAAATCGTGCTGTTAGACGAACCAACAGCTTCTCTTGATCCCGATATTGCTCATCTAGTACGCAAGTTTGTCAAACAACAACAATCCAAATATGGGGTGAGTATTCTTTATACTTCTCACAACATGAATGAGGTAGCAGAAGTTTGTGATCGGGTGATATTTTTGCAAAAAGGTAAGATTGTGGCTCATGACACACCAGAAAATTTAGCCAAATCAGTTTCCAGTGCCAGATTAAGACTGTGGGTGAGTGATGGTCTGAAGCGAACCGCTCAGCACATCAAAGATCAAGGTTGGCCAGTTCAAATTGAAAATCGACAAGTAGTAATTGAATTGGATGAGGTCGAAATTGCTGGGTTCTTGGCAGTGCTGGCTAGTGATGGTATTGAGTACACTCAAATTAGTATCGATAAACCAACTTTAGAAGATTACTTCCTCAATTTAAGTTCAGATCATCAGCAGAGAAGGGGTAAATAAAATGAAATGGCACAGAATTAAAGCCATGTTTTTAAGACATCTCTATCCACTCAAAAGAGATTTTGATCTGATGAGTGATATGGCTTATTGGCCTTTGGTGGATACCATTCTTTGGGGCGTGACTGGCCAGTGGTTGAGTGATACTAGTGGGGTGGCCAGTATTGTGGCCACTATTTTAATCGGTATGATTTTATGGAACATCATTTGGCGAGCTCAATCAGAAGTCGGTCGCAACTTAATGGATGAAGTCTGGAATCAAAACTTAGTTAATCTTTTTTCAACACCACTGACGACAGTTGAGTGGTTAGTGTCGGTGGTGGGTTTATCACTCATCAAGACTGTGATTACTTTGTCCATCATCACGCCAGTCATGTATTTCTTATATGACGTTAATGTTTTAACTTTGGGTTTATGGATACCCGTTTTCTTTGGTCTGTGTGTGATGAGTGGCTGGTGGATTGGTTTGATTGCCGCTGGTATTGTGCTAAGAGGTGGGCCCAGGGCTCAAACCATCATTTGGACTTTGCCAGGCGCCATTTTGCCTTTCAGTGCTATTTACTTTTCGGTTGATAAACTGCCTCAGGCTATGCAAACTATCTCTTGGTTATTGCCTACCACTTATGTGATGGAGTCCATGCGCAGTTGGTTGTTGAGTGGCACACTATCCACGCAATTCTTGTGGATTAGTTTGCTGATCAACATTTTGTATTTAGTGTTAGCTGGTTGGTTTTTTGTGCGAAGCCTTGCCTACAGCAAAAAGATTGGGCTGGATAGGTTTACTTAAACTATCTTTCGTCATATAGATATTTGTTAATCTTTGCTATAATTAATCATCTATTTATTAGTAAGAAAGGTTGATATGTTCAAACAATTAACTGATTTTGGATTTCAAAGAAACAAAAAACAGGCTTTGGGTTTTTATTTAGCATACCTATTATTGATAATGTTAGTAGGTGGTGTAGTAGCTGGAGTTCTTTTTCCTTCTGATGTATCTACTGTTGAAGATGGGTTTGCTGTGGGGGCTACCATTGGTGCAAAAGTTGGTCCGATTCTTGTGTTAGCAATAGCAGTACTAGTGTTAAAAGGCAAAAACTTTTTTAGCAAATTTAACTATATTATTCTGTCAATTCTAGCAGGCCTTTTATCACTATTTGGTGGAGGCTTATTAGGCCTAATCCCTATTGCTTATATGACAACTAAGCCAAAGCTACAGAAACGGAATTAAACAGTTTCAAACTCAACTGCCAGCTATGGTTCGTCAAATTGACGAAGAAGGAGGTCACTACATAGTGACTCGCAGAAATAAACCGGCTTTTGTGGCTATTCCTTTTGCAGATTATCAGGAAATTGAAGATATTTTGTTAGATAAAAGTGTTTACTTGAGTGACATACTGACTCAAAATAATTATTGTTACTCACATGCTGGTGTGTGTAGTAAGTATTGAGTTTAATGTATCAACGCTGTATAATTTTGTAGTAATAATAAGCTGTAGAGAGAGGACAAAATTATGAGCAATGAACAACGAAAAGTCGGTGATTCAAAAGTCGGTAATGTTGAATTTGACCGGAAAAAAATATTATTTAGTGCGCAAGATGCTGCTTCGGCAATTGGTGGCAGAGGAGACATTTTGTATGGATTTACCATTTTGGAAAAAGATAGAGGCTTAATTAGATCTGAAGAGGTTGTGTCGCTACAGGAATCTCTGCAAACGCTTAATCAATATTTAGAACGAATTAAAAATGCTTTTGATCTGGGGTTTACAGGTGAACAAATCGATTCAAAAGCTAAAGAATTACGACAATTGCGTAAAGATGCAGTGGTCAGCTTTGAAGGTGAGTCATAGTAGAAAAACGAAAATAATTGTTGGTTGTGAGGTAAGTCATTTTTGTTGAACAGTATTTGACCACAGCCTTTTATTGGCAAAAGCGTGACCAGATCCAATCTTGAGATATTTTTCAAATCTTCTAGCTAATTCTTCGTCAGTGAAAGCAATGAATGTCTCGATTTTCCATGGTTTAAATTGAGATGTGTAAGGTGATTGCCCCGCGTTGTGGTACGCCAACCTTTTGAAAATGTTTCTAGAGAACCCAACGTATTTTTTGTTTGAATATTTTTGACTTCTAATCAGGTAAACGTAGAACATGAAGATAGTTTACTTCACTAAAGTTACGTAAACCTTTACTTCGTCCCAGAGAAATATTGGAGTGAAATTTGTTGTGGTTCCTTTGATCGGAACCTTACGAAGTCCTAATGAAATCAGAAACTCACGAGGTTTCGAAGCCATCGGAACCTTACGAAGTCCTAATGAAATCAGAAATTCACGAGGTTTCGAAGCCATCGAAACCTTACGAAGTCCAAACAAAATCAAAAATTCACGAGGTTTCGAAGCAATCGGAACCTTACGAAGTCCAAACAAAGTTTGGACGAAGTAAGGTGGAGATGAGGGGGAGCGACCCCCTGTCCGCAAGTGAAAGCTAACATCTTCTACAGGTGTAGCACGTTTGAGTATTGACCGATGGTTAACGGGCAAACCGTTTCAGTCAAATCCCTGTCTAAGGTCTTAGATCGTCACCGACAAGAGAGTGAGCGACTGTCACACCAACTGGGTTGCCACCCACTACCGAGCGCTAGTGAAACTCAAATAGTGAATGCCGAACTTAAGCTACTAAATAATTAGGAGCCAAAGCCGGAGTTGCTTGGTAGCCACTTGTGTTCAAGAGTAAACTCTCGGCACTGGCGATTACGTCTGCAACTGTTCTGCTTGTTTTATTTGCAGTTATATTTTGACCCTTTTTTACGTCTATGATCAAAGACGACCTGCAGATGTTAACGAGCACACAGCGTCAAATCAATACATCCCCTGTGTTTTAACTTGTTTTTTGGCAAGTTGAGAAAAGATTATAGGATAAAAAATTACTTTTATCAAGGTCCAAGTTACCTCTAGTAGCCATGAGCTAAAGTGGCTACATGAACTACAGAGATACCAGCTGTCTGCAATGCCTTTACACAAGCAGACAATGTAGTCCCAGTAGTGACTACGTCATCAATGAGTAAAACTGATTTTGGTAGCTTTGAAGTTTGCAGACTGGGATTAATCACAAATTGACGAGTCAAAACTTGAGTTCTTTGTGGGCGACTGATTTTTTCCACCTGACTTAATCCATACTCAGTTCTAAGCAAAATATTGGCTACGGGAGTGTCCATGATTTTACCCAATGCCTTGGCCAGTAAATATGTTTGATTGTAGCCTCTTTGACTCAAGCGTTTGGGATGCATCGGCACAGGTACCAAACAATCAACTTTGGGCAGATTAAGTGACTGATACATCAGCTCAGCCCCCACTTGCGCCACATCAATTACGCCATAAAACTTCAGCTTTTGAATCAGAGATTTAATAGGGCCGTTGTACATACTGACCACTTCTAAACTGGCGATTGGTTGATTAATATCCAACTTGGGAGGTAACAGAGACCACTCAATAGCTTCATAACAATTGGAGCAGAGAAGAGATCCTAAAGCTCCACAATAGACACAAACATCGGGATAAAAAATCAGCCCAACTAATTTGCGGAAAATTGACCACACGGGCAGATATTAGCAAAGCATTCTTACACGAACTGTGAAAGTGGTCGCACCAGGACTCCCTCGCAGTTTTGTTGACTGTTAATTATTGTGGTCGCAAAAGGACTTGAACCTTTGACCTCACGAATGTGAATCGTGCGCTCTAACCAACTGAGCTATGCGACCAATCTAGTTAATAGACTTGTCGCGAAATAAGGGCAATGGCTACTTATGGCATCTTTTATGCATTTTCTTTGCTTCTTCTTCCTCAAGTAGCTGAGGCTACTATC
>JAHIVK010000050.1 GCA_018816385.1 Patescibacteria group bacterium | reverse complement strand
GGAACCGCTCTGATTGAGCCTTTTTCGAACAAACATAGCCTTATCATATGGTGAGACACCCAAATTAACAAATAAATATACTAAATATACCTATAAATCAATCTTTTTGTTTTTAAAATTAACGTAGTGCGGAAGACAGGAGAGTATTGTAACATAATATCTCAGGTCAGACGGAAATCAAAAAATATGTTATCAGGAGAAAAAGCCACAAAAAACCGCTCCCCTAGGAAGCGGTTGAGAACGACTTTAAAATTCTTTTGAATGCTAAGCGACAACAATCTGAAGCAAACACGGTGATAGAAACCGACCTGGGTATGGTGGCCACAGGAATTTTGGTTTCGGAGTCGTTACCGACTCCGGGAGAAAGGGGGGTCGTGATGTCCCCCGACCCAACTCCTTAGAAAGGAGGTGATCCGTCCGCACCTTCCAGTACGGACACCTTGTTCATGTTTATTCCTCGTATTTCTAGAGGCATGGACTATACCATTTCCCTTTGCATTTTAAGCAAATAGGGACTCGGCGTGTCATACAAAGCAAAAGCTTTGTATCTCTTTCCTCTAATTTATGCTAATAAATTATTGGAAATCAGTCTCTACGGGGTTAAATGTGTCTATCTAGACGCATCAACTTCCCTCGGGGTTGCCATATCATAAGTTTTTTCAAAAACCATGACTTAGGGTTCTCCGATATGAGCCGAATTTTTTCTGCGGATTACTCCACAGAGTCGCAACAAGAAGTTTTCTTAAACGACTTAGTCCTCATCGCCAACCTCGCCGTAGAAGGGCCGGTCCCGCGAGGGTTCCGGGCACCCGCTTCGGGCGCTGCTGACTTTGCTGGCTTGACGGGCAGTGTTCTGAGATCATCACTTCATCACTGAAAATGTGTCTCTTGTCACCCGGCGCGCGGTTTTCCCGCACCGTGGCGAACCCTTAACCACATAATATGGTTAAGTTTGGCCCTTCCCCCGCGCCCAGGCGGGGTACTATGACCTCTGCAGACTTCCTAAATACTATTTGACTTCGTTGCCTTGATCATACTATATTTCGCTACTGGTTTAATAACGAAAACAGAGTAAATAGGATCTCCTTTCGTACACTATAGTTCACTAGACTTACAGCAAAATTCGCTATAAATCTATTTCAACTTCATCTCGAGTTCACATACTGTATATTTGTATAATTTTAAGTGACTTCTCCATTTGCACGAAGGATCGTCAAAATATACAGCCGTTTCAACTTCAAGCTAAAGTTTGCTACTTTCACCCTTCGACTCAAGAAATTACTCTCCAGAGTCTGTGATTTGGCTTCAAGTTGCTTTTTCAACTTGACAGGATTTTAACCTGCTAGAACTATAATGCGGAAAGCGCATTTAATTTGTGCAAGGAGCGAGAACGCATTCACCGCAACCTGCTGATTTGCGATTACTACCGATTCCGACTTCATGCAGGCGAATTTCAGCCTGCAATCCGAACTGAGGGGCCGTTTTAGGATTGGCTCGAGGTTGCCCTGTCGCTACCTGTTGTCGGCTCCATTGTAGGATGTGTGTGGCCCCGAACGTAAGGGACGTGCTGACTTGACGTCATCCTCTCCTTCCTCCTCTGCAAAGCAGAGGCAGTCTCCCGTGACACTTGTAACACGGGACAAGGGTTGCGCTCGTTACTATACTTAAATAGACGTCTCCATCACTTAGATTACTCTAAATGCTAGACTATACCTTCATCCCGATACGTTTGTATCGGGAGCTGGCGTATTATAAATGCTAAATTTATATTCCAAAATTTGGAATAGTGCACCTATCTTCCACCGCTGATAAGCGGTTTTCAGTCGTTACGGGGTCAAGGTAATTTATATTTCAAGTTTGGATGTATGAAAGGCTCTATCAATTGAAAAAATCTTTGTTTGCTTTGGCTGATAATTCTCAACCTTTTTTTTGATGTGACTATGGACTTAAGTCCATGTTCAGTATACAAAATTTCTGACAAATATTTTACATCAGTTTCAGAAAAGCCTTCTGTGGCAAAAAGAGGATATTTACCTCTATCTAAGTGACCATCATCCATATACCAGACTGCTAACAGCAGTGGGGATAACCATCCTTTTAGATCTTTGGGTATAACTTTTTTACCATTGATGTAAAACAATTGTCTAAGCGGTCTAAAGTATTGTTTAAGAAAGAATCGCCAACTGATTGTTTGTTTCTTGGTTCTTTTATCAAAACGTTTAACGCATGATATTTTTGGATAAGCAATTGATTTTAACTCAGTGTGTTTCCAGACTAAATAATCTTTCTGACGTGCTGAGTGATCAAAACATACTTTTCCTAAAGGGTAAATATATGAATCTCCAATAATTGAACCGAGTAAAATAAACAATTGACGACGAGTTAAACATAACTTCAGATTTTTTCGAGCTGAATAAACTTGAGAAATTACCTGACTTCCCTCGGTGTTGTCCATTAACCAAATATAACCCAAATGAGTTACTTGGTCAACCGGGTTTCACCGATATGAGCCAGATATTTTTGTGACCGTTACCGATCACAGTCGCGATTTTTCACGACACGAGCTGACGACCATGATATTCCTCGTATTTCTAGAGGCATGGACTATACCTTCATCCCGATAAATCGGGATGCTAACCGTATGAAATCGAGACATATGTGTATTAGTCTCTCATTCTCATTCTTCCCCCCAAACCATGTTAAGTTCAGGGCTAGAAATCAGTCTCTACGGGGCAAGTTTAACAGAATTTAATTTCTGAATAACTCTTTAAGGTTCAACACGAAGTTTTAATTAAAGCCAATTGGTTAATATTTACACTCCAACTATTAATAACTAACTAAAAATATAATTTTTAGAAAACTAAAAAGAGTCCTTGCTTCCCACGGTATTACCCATTGATTTCAGTATAAGGCGAAAGAAATCCGAAATCAATTAGGGCTTCACCGTTTTGGGTTAGTATTTTTCTCTGAAAGTTGCCTTTCAGACGGCCATCTTTTTCAAATAGCCATGCATCACCTGTGTACCACTCTCGAAGAAGATCTTGTTTCCAAGACCGTGCAGGTACATGTCAAGTCCGGGTAAGGTTTTTCGCTTTGTATCGAATTAAACCACATGCTCCACCGGTTGTGCGCTCCCCCGCCAATTCCTTTGAGTTTTAACCTTGCGGTCGTACTCCCCAGGCGGCTCGCTTAACGCGTTAGCTTACGTCACCCACTCCGCAAAGCGGAGCGAGCAACTAGCGAGCATAGTTTACAGCTTGGACTACACGGGTCTCTACATTGTGTTACTTTCGTCCTGTGTAGTTAGGACTACTTACCACGCCAACGGCGGGGCGGTTTGCCATTTCTAGCAAACTCTGCATATTGCTATGCAGATCGGACTATCTCATCTTCCTCGATTAGTACGAGGAGATCGGCATATAGTCTCTACGGGGTTCAAATTCGCCTATATATAGGACGATTTCTGAACTTCCCTCGGGATTGTCCGCATATGATCATTATATAATGTTTCTAGAATATTATGATCTATTAAATACGGAGGTTCCCCGATATAGCCAATTTTTCCTTGAGCATTACTACTCAAGGGGACCAAATTAAATTCAATCCGCTTTGCTACCCAAGCTTTCGTCCCTGAGCGTCAGTCGTGTCCTAGAAGCTTGCCTTCGCGCATGGTATTCCTCTTGATATCTACGGATTTCACCCCTCCACCAAGAATTCTAGCTTCCTCGAACAGACTCAATCCCAATGGTTTCTTTTGCTGATCTCCAGTTGAGCCGGAGGCTTAAACAAAAGACCTTTTGGGACGCCGACGGACCCTTTACGCCCAGTGAATCCGGATAACGCTTGCATCCTACGTATTACCGAAGCTTCTGGCACGTAGTTAGCTGATGCTTTCTAGCGAGGTACTGTCAAAATTCATCCCTCGCCACAGTGGTTTACACTCCGAAGAGCTTCATCCCACACGCGGTGTCGCTGCGTCAGACTTTCGTCCATTGCGCAATATTCCCGGTTGCTGCCACCCGTAGGTGTAGGCTCCGTGTTTCAGTAGCCTTGTGGCCGGTCGTGCTCTCACACCGGCTAGCCGTCATCGCCTTGGTAGGCCATTACCCCACCAACAAGCTGATAGCGCGCAAGCTCCTCCTATTGCGTCCGAAGACTTTAATCCCGATAAATCGGGACCGTATGCGGTATTACCTCCGCTTTCGCGGAGCTATTCCCCACAATAGGGTAGATTCTCACGTGTTACTCACCCGTCTGCCACTCGTTCTCGCCCGAAGGCGAGTTTACCGTTCGACTTGCATGCCTAAGGCACACCGCCAGCGTTCATCCTGAGCCAGGATCAAACTCTCAAATTTATTAAGAGAAAATTCACTGATATAAAAAGAATTGTACGGTTTCTATCACCATGTCTGATTCAGATCATGGTGTATTTGTTCAAATTGTTCTTTTAGACTTAAAGTGAAGTAAGAAGATGCATAAGTTGAAAACTGATGATCGCCCAACTCACCTCAAGTCTTTTGCAACTTATAGCGGATTCAAAAATGCTATAAGTCACATATTCAATTGTTAACGTACGGATTTATCCAGACTGGTTAGAGTTTAGATAGATCAAAAGATGAATTCAAGATGAGTATCCCAAAGGACTTTATCTTAAGTCTAGGAAGGCAAATTGTAGCACAACACGGCGAACATGGAAGAAGCAAAAAATGAACCAAAATAACAAATTCGTTACGGAAAAAGAGGCGGTCAAGACGAGAAAGTGTTTTTTCTTCTGATGGGGGTTTGTTATCCTCGCACTGTCCTAGTTATCCTCGCGCCAGCTGGGACGGTCTTGCTCAGTGCTGGTCATCCTCGCGCCCCGCCGGCGGGACCAGCGGGGATTCAGAGGGAATGGGTATTAATTCCTAAAAAAGAATCTGATATTAAATGATAGAATATGATAGATATGGGGCAATCAACAACGCAGATGATAACTCAGGCGAAGCACTTATATCAATCTATTGGATCCGTTTACTGTCCGGCCATTAAAACCGTTGTGGTATTTAATAGATATGGATATAACCACTTAATTTATGATGGACACGGCCATCGAAGAGGAGAACAAAATATCAAAAGAAGGTTGCACCTGCTTTCAACTGCTCTCACAGTTGTGGAAAAATCTAAAGCGGTGAGAAAAAAAGATAAGGCAACAATCAGAGTAAATGGGAAAATTAGGAAAGTGATATATTTTGAAATCTGCCTGTCTCTAAAAACAAACCATCAGAAACATGATGTTACGGTCGTGATGAGGAAGTTTGAAATTGGACAACCGCATTTTTATACTGTTAGAAGCAATTACAAAAGTCAGAATAAAACAAAAAAGCCTTGATAGGCCTTTTTGGTGTGCCTGCTTTTCCAGCGTAGTATACCTAGCCGGTTTCGGGAGGTCCCTCACAAGCACAACGCTAGTGTATATTAACGATTAGACAAAGTCAAGATTTTTTTGAGTACTGTTAGTGCTAAGTAGAAATGGTCACTGGTGAAGATTCAATCAGTTTCTTAATATCAGGCGAAATAAGAATCATAATACAATTATAAACCCTTACTTAATAACTCCCCCACCCAAACACACTGTCTCACCACTCTGTGTTTGGTAAAAGACGGCTGATTGACCGGAAGCCAGGCCTTTGATGGGTTTTTCTAATTTGACCAAAGCAGTGTTTATTTCTGCGTTCATTTTTATATGACACTTAATTAACTCTCCCGTGTGGCGAATGCGAACCATCAGATCGGTTTTTTCTGGGGATTGGTTGATCCAATGGAGTGAAGTCACTTGAAATTGATCTCGTAACGTTGTGGCTCCAAAACCGACTACCAGCTGATTTTTATCGATCAATTTATCGATCACAAAAAATGGCGGAATGTGATGTTTAGTGATGGTTTGTCCGTCACTTTTGCCAGCTAAAGTGGTCTGATGAATGGTAAAGCCACTTCTCTGCCCGATAGTATAAAACCACAAGCCTTGATGTTCGCCAATTACCTGACCTTCTGTATCGACTACATCTCCAGGATGTTCACCCAATTTTTCTTTAAGCATTTTGGACACATCGACATCACCAATAAAGCAAATACCCACGGAATCTTTTTTATCTGCCACATGAATTTGTCTTTGTTTAGCTTCTGTTCTAACTTGGGCTTTGGTTAAGTCTGCCAAGGGAAACAAAATATGTGGCAATCTCTCGCTTTTCATTAAATACAAAAAATATGTTTGATCTTTGTGTTCATCTTTAGGTATGACCAATTGATGATTGTTATTCTTTTTGTTTGCCAATATTTTGGCATAGTGACCGGTGGCCACATAGGCAAAACCTTTTTTGATAGCCCAGTCATAGAAAAGGCCAAACTTTATATCTCGGTTACACAAAATATCGGGGTTGGGAGTCCGACCGGCTTGGTATTCTTTGAAAAAGTGGTCAATGACTTTGGCTTTATACTCTTTGGAAAAATCCAGAACTTTGAAGGGAATCTTTAAATCGAGCGCCACTTTGAGGGCATCCTTGTGACCTTGGTCGGCAGTGCAACCTGGTTCGTTCCAACACTGGAGATAAACTCCAGTCACCGCGTACCCTTGCTCTTTGAGTAAGTGAGTGGCAAGAGCTGAATCTACTCCTCCAGACAAACCCACCGCCACCTTTGGCAATTGAGATGATTTAAAAAGATTTTTGAACATAATTAGTGATTATTTTTTTCTTAAGTAGTATAGATTACCACTATTATGCCAGATGTGTCATCTTCGCGTCTTTTTGTCATTCCCGCGTTAGCGGGAATCCAGTGAGTAAGCGAGACCCTGGATTCTCCTGGATTCCCCCCGCCTGGGCGGGGAGAATGACACACTCACATATTAATTCTAGACTTTCTGCAAAATAAGGAAAACGGTTACTTCTTCTTTTTCAAGTAGCTTTGGCTACTATCGTCATCAGAAATAACCAAAATGAAGTAAAATTGTAACATAATTAACTCGTTTTTTATTTCACAGAAAGTCTATTAAAGCAATTGATCAAGATGGTTGAACTGACCAATTTCATAAACCTGAGTCTGGTAATTTTCAACACTCTGTTTATAAAAAATGGGTAGGATGGGTTGAAAATTAGGATTGAGTTGGCGCGCTTGGGTCACATCTTCCAAAGCTAATTTGCCTAAATAAAGTCCTGGTACATCGAACTCATTTTTAATTAACCAATGCCAGACTTGGATAACTCCTTCAAAATAAACCATGTCTTTGGTAAAGCCACCTAGTTGACCTGTGTCTGCCAGACCTCTTTTCTGGCGGAAAATTAAATTCCAGCGTTTGTCTTGGTCCGTCACATAGTGCGCCACCAATTGCCAAAGTTCGGCAAATGATTTAGTCATAGCCCAACTGACCACTAAATACCTAAGGGCCGAAATATAAAGTGACCTAAATGTTTTGGGTAACAGAGCATGAATATTGGCTAGACCCTCTTCGGTTCTGAGGTAATTAGTAAACTTATACTTTTTTTTCTGTTTATACCAGGGTTGTTGCTCATAATTGATACGGCGCAAAGCATGGGTGCCAATTTCGTGATACAACATACCCATCAAGCCTTCCTGGCGAAAATCACTGGGCATACGCAGTTTAATAGTATCTTGAGTGATAGAAGTTCTGGCCACAAATGATGATGACCAAGTGATGTTAAAGCGTTGATCTAGATCGTGTAGTTTGAGAAAAGTCACCACTTTACTTTCAATTTCTGTTTGATCGACAATTTTCCCCTCGCTCATTTCTAAATCTTTTTCATTGCGGTGAAAATAAGCCTCGTCAATGATTTGTTGAGCCAGTTCTACAAAAGTCGGTCGAGGTAGACCATATCGATTAAGGATTTCTGATGTGATGGGTTGGTGATAAACAAACTGAGGGCTTTTTTTAGGATCAGCTAAAAACTTAGCTTTTTCTTCCAGCAAATTGATAGGTGTCACCTGTTGTATCAAGCTCATGTATTTACTAGACTTTCTGCGAAATAAGGAAAACGGTTACTTCCGTTTTCTTTTATCCATTTTAGTTATTTCTTCTTCCTCAAGTAGCATTGGCTACTATCGTCATCAGAAGTAACCAAAATGTAATAAAATTTTAACATAATTAACTCGTTTTTTATTTCGCAGAAAGTCTTATTCCTTTTCTATTTCTCCAACTAAAAATCCCCCTAAATCTTTTCGGCCCAACTCAATTTTGTGGCTTCTGCGATTGAGTTTGTGAGTCACAATCATGGCAGTATTGATAGTCTGACTCTTGAGCTTTATGGTGACTGGTACAACAGGGACTTTGCCTTCGCTTGATTCTTGTTGTTGCCAGAGTAAGTCTTCCAAATCCACTAATCCTAGTTCTTCTGCCAATTGTTCGCTGATAGCCGACCGGAAACGACCCGTATTAACCATACCCGTCACAACTTGATGTTGTTTTTGATCACCCATCACAGTCACTTGAGGTTTAGTACTAATAATTTTAAGACCTTCTTCGGCCTTAATATTGTCGGCAAAACTTTCGGCAAATAGAGCCTGGCCAATTTTACAGCCATGTTCTGCATTTCTAACTTCGATGCCCTCGACCCGTTCAATCCTTTTTTTAAGACCGGCTCGATTAGCCAGCTGAATAGACAAACCAGGGAAACCATTGAGTTCTACGATCATGGGTCCTTTTTCTGGATGAATGAAGATATCAGCGCCCATAAAAATGTAGCCGGCGGCATTGGCGGCTTCGACGGCAATCTTTAGCACTTGGTTCCAATGAGGGATTCTAATACCGTTGACCTTTTTTTTGGTGCCGGGAAAGTGAGTAATAATCTCGCTTTTACCTCGAATACCATAAGTAGTGATGCCGGTGGCAATATCGACTCCCAGACCAATGGCTCCTTGGTCCAAATTAGCTTTGCCCTGCGACTCTTTGGTAGGGATTCTAAGTTCCACCATGACAGGCACACTATTAAAAACAATCACTCGCACATCAGGCGTGCCTCGGTAAGCATACTTAGCCAAGACTGGATGAGAAGGAATCATTTCTTCAACGATGGCCTGGTATTGATTACCCCAGGTACTAAACTCCCCATCAAGAATATTAGATACATGTAAATTTAAGTCATCATCCGTGATTGGTTCTTTATTTTGATTTAACCAAACCGACTGATCAGCCACTTTTTTTTTGATAATCCAAATACCCTTGCCGGCACTGCCACTAGCTGGCTTGACTACAAACGGAGTGGGAATAGTTTCCCAGTTAATGTTTTCTAAATCGGACAAGTGACTAAAGACATGATAAACAGTGGCAGTAGGAATGTTGTGGGCCTTGAGCAGTTCCTTGGTTTTAAGTTTGGAAAAACCATACACTCTGGCAGACCGAGGGTTGAGTTTGGTATAGCGATAGCGAGAGTTCATGCCCAAGATGTGTGAGGGTTTAATCGGCATTTTCTCTTCCTCTACTCTTCTTCTTCAATGATGGAGTGGAAACGAAGACGTTCACTAATTCTTAGGCCCACAAATTTACCAGCAATAATGTTAATCATGGCAGTTGCCACCAAAAGCAATTCTGGTTCCAGCAATGTAAACTTGCGCAGAGTTTCTGATTTTAAGATTAAACCACAGATGAATGCCAAACCAATGGTTTCTAAAACCAGAGCAATAGCGTCACTGGGTTTAGTTCTGGCTTGAGCATCTATAAAGTTTTCACTGAGCAAGATCAGAATTAAAATTGGAAAAATGTTGACGCTCATTAAATTGACTAAATCGGCTAAAGGAGCAATAAATAGCAACAGCAGTAGTAGGGTAATAGAAATAGTCCAAATTAACAAACCAGTTCTGGGCAAATACGGTAGTTTAGTTTTGGCAATCAGTTTTTTGCTAAAGAAGGTGGTCAAAATAATGGCCAAGAAGATGATGGTGCCTTCAAAAACACCGGTTGAAACCAGAGCCACAGATAGAACTGCGGGAATGTAGATACCAAAACCCCTCAAACCAATAATATGGCGGGAAGCGGCAATCAAAGTGGCAATTAAAGGAAAGAGAATGACTAAAACAATCACATTAGGCTGAACACCTTGCTTGACCGCGTATCGGACCGCATGTTCCAGAAAGTTGTTCCAGCTCAAAGGTTCAGGGGGGTTATCATCCAGATAAGCCACTAAAATACTTTTGGTTTGGCCACTGGTATCGGTAATATCTTTATCTTTTTGCTCTTGAATTTTTTGTTCAATTTCTGCCGAAGGTGAGGCGGATTTAGCACTTTGACTAGCTTGGGCGGCCAAAGATGCTTCTTCTGGAGTTAAGATGATTTCGCCAGTTAATACTTGATTAGAGGTAACGCTGATTGGAACTTGGGCCAAACTTGGACTCACCTGCATCAGCAGAAGAGTTAAACCGACCAATAAAGATAAAAGCCATCGTGACATACTTGAATTATACCCTAGATTAACTCGTTTCTTATTTCGCTACAAGTCTATTAAATAAATATTTTAACCAGTGGATGGAGGAAGCCAATCACTACCGACACAAACAGGATTGTCAAGGCCCAACCCAGCTCCACGCCAAAAATGACGGTGTTGGTAATTTCAAAACCGGGCACTAAATAAGTGGTTAACCAGAGTAAAATTGCATTAATCACACTGGAAAAAAGTCCCAAGGTGACAATGTTGATGGGCAGGGTCAGGATTTTGAGGACTGGTCTGATGATTGAATAAAGTAATGTCAAGATAACACTGGCTAAAACTAGCGTCACCCAATCCGAAAAATTGACGGTGGGTAACAGGAAGCTTAAAGCAAATAGGGTAAGACCGGTGCGGATAAAAGGTTTGAGCATATTAATAGTATAGCATTTTTTTAGCCCGTCTCTGAATGTGGTGTTGTTTGGAAAAGCGGTGAGCTTCGTCTCTGATAGCCTGAACCAACTGCAGAGCTGGATGTGATCTGGGTAATTTGAGTTCATGATAAGTGATGGGTTGCCGATTTTTATCCAGCACAGGAATCATGATGCGGTCGGGGTCTTTGGCTAAACTAACAATGGGTGTGGGGTGGGGCCAAGCTGTTAATGCGGCGCGCAGTTGACCCCGACCGCCATCAATCACAATTAAATCCGGCAGACCCCACTCTGGATGATTAGCTCGACGGGCCAAAGCTTCTTTCATCATTTGATAGTCGTTAGGGGTGTGAAGAGTTTTGATGTTAAACAACCGATACTCTACCCCATTTTTTTGGCCATTTTCAAACACTACCATCGACACGACTGCCAGTTGACCGCTGGTGTTACTGACGTCATAGCCTTCAATTCTTTGTAATTGAAAGGCGTCGGGTAGCCCGGCATATTGAGCGATTAACCTCTTAAGATAGGTACTGGTATCTTGAGGCCAAGACCTGGTTAAACCAGGTGTCGATAAATCTGGTTTTAAAGATATGGGTTGGCTAGTGACAGCCTCAATGGCTTTAAGTTGATCGCGAATTTTGCCCGCTTGCTCATATTGTTTGGTTTGAGATAGATTTTGCATCTCTAATTTAAGTTCTTTCTGGACCAGATGGGATTGGCCTCGCAGAAAGAGAGTTAGTTGTTGGATGTGGCGGTGATACCGCGCGGCCGATACCAAGCCCAGACAAGCTCCCGGACATTGGTCCAAATGATAGTAAAAGCAAGCCCTGCCCGATGGTAAAAGTTGGTTTGGATGGGACAGAGCTTGATTGGGTCCAGCCTGATTAGGTCGGTCACACCAAGGAAAAATTTTGCGAGCCAGTTTTAAAACTTCCTTAACTCGAAAAGCACTGGCAAAAGGTCCAAGTAGAGTTCCCTGCAAGTGGTAATGAATAATATCTTGTTTGCGGACCTGCTTGACTTGAGCAAATTTGTCTTTGGAAATGTGAATATAGAGAGGGCTTTTATCATCCTTGAACAGAATATTGTATCGGGGTTGATAGGTCCGAATCAGCTCGGCTTCGGTCAAGAGAGCTATCAGCTCATTGGCTAAGACTTGATACTTAAGCTTTCTGGCTGACTGAACTAATTGTTTAATTCTGCTTGAGAGTTGGGCCAGGTTTTTGTATGAATTGATCCGGCTCTTGAGATTTTTGGCTTTGCCCACGTAAAGCACGGAATTTTTTTTGTCTAAGAACCAGTAAACTCCCGACCCCGAGGATAACGATGGTAAATCCGCTAACCAAGCTAAGGATAATGACAAACTGCCTCCAGCTTTTGATGATAGCGGGCAGGGCGACGATTTGAGTTTCTGGTTCAAGGTTGACAGAGGTACCATCTGGACCTAATTGTAAACTGAGATTAAAATCTGTGGGTGTCAATTTCCATCCGGGATTGGTAGCAAAAATATTCAGCTCTTTGGTTTCAAAGGGTAATATTTGAGGCCAAGAAAAATCTTCAGGATTAACTCTGACTGAGCCGGTGGCTTTAATTTCAATCTTTGGCCAATACCAAGCTTGGCCAGATTGATTAGTGATATTCAGCTTATATAAACCTGGCAAGTTAAAGCCAAAAATTGAGTTAGGTTTAATTTCCAGTTTAAAGTTGGGGTCAACATCTGGAAAACTATCGGCTAATGTGACTACCACATCTTGGGTGGGTGAATCACTTTGTTTATAAAATCCAGCCGGATAAGGCAGTGAACTGGACAGACCGTTGAAAGCAAAGGCAATGTGGTTTAAATCAAATTGAGAAAAGTAGTCGATGCCACCAGTGGTATCTTCCCAAGTGGGATCGACACTCTGCCAAGTATGAGTAGCGGTATTGAAGAATTGAGCCCAAGCGTGCAGGACATCGCCCGCTAAACTGGATGGTCTAAACCTTTCGTCATCTGTATATGCAAAGCCAGCCACTCTTCTAGCTGGAATACCTTTGCTTCTGACCAAAGTGATAAACAGATCGGCAAACTCTTGACAAACTGCCTGAGTGGGTTGACTTAAAGCGGTGACGGCCCCGACTCGAACGATATCCTGAGTTAAGTTCTGGTCGGTATAATCTAGTTTTTCAATCACTAGCTGATAAAGCTCAGCCACGGTTTTAACAGAAGAACTAAGAGCAGTAATTTCTGGATGATCGACTGGCCAAAATTCTCGAGCCTGAGTGTGTTCAGTCAAAGGTGGAACTTGGGGGACTGTAGGATTGGCATCCAAAGTCAAGCGGACTAAAGCCACCGCATTAACCAATACTTGCTCGTGGGGTCTGAGTAGATATTCTGCCAGCCAATTGCCGTCAGCATCTTGATGGACCTTGGTGGGGCGAGGTTCAAGTGACTGATACTGCAATTCTTGATAAGCAGTGGTCGGGGGTAAAGCTATTTGAGTTGTGACGGGTGAGCCGGAAGGATTATCTAAAAAATAGCGCAGAGTTAAATTGTAAATTTGCTCTTGGCCAAAGATGGCCATGACTCCTGTCTGTTCTAGGCTAGAAAAAGTTTGAGTAATAGTCTGGTTATCAGTTTGGGTGGTATCTGGAGTAGGGTCAACCCGATAAGGTAAGCCAAAGCGAAGAGGAGTAATCAGAGTGATTTGTCTTTGGCGATAATGAGTCGCATCAGCCAGTTGAGGAATTCTGACTTCAAGTACTTGACCAGTAATTAAAGCAATTTGAGGACTAGTGTAACTGATGCTAAACTTTCTTTGTTTGCCCTCTCCCACTACCGCGTCTGGAAATGCTAGAGCAATGTTAGTTTGGTCTTCGGCGGTGGTGATATTAGGGGTTAGGGAGTTGCCTTGACTTAAAGCTTTAATATTTTCTAAACCAGTTTGTTGGAGTCTGATGGCGTACTGTTTGACATAAGTAGTGGGTGTTTGATTAGTGATAGTAAAATTGTGTTCCACATTCACCAAGCCTTGGTTGGTGACAGTGTAAGTGCTATTTAAATCAGTCACAAAATTTTTATCTGATTCGGCTGAGTAAACTGGAGATGTAAACAAACCACCAACCATCAGCAGAAAAAAACTTAACCAACCACTGACAAATCGCCATTGCTTCATATCACTATTGTACACAAAGAACTGAAAGTTAATTATATTTAACTGATTCTTAATTCAAATAGTATATATCAAAGAAATTTCTGTATCAAGAATTTGATAATAGTTCTTTTTTAAGATACTGGCCGGTCAGGGATGCGGAGTTATCTGCAATGTTTTGAGGGGTGCCGATAGCCACTACCTCTCCCCCATCTTCACCACCCAAAGGACCTAGGTCAATAACCCAATCAGCATTTTTAACAATATCCAAGTTGTGTTCGATGACCACCACCGTATTGTTATGAATCACTAACTTGTCTAAAACATTGAGCAGTTTTTGGACATCGGCAAAATGGAGGCCGGTGGTTGGCTCATCCAATAGATAGATATTGTGTTGAGCATTTTGGGAAGCTAGTTCTTTGGCCAATTTTAAGCGTTGGGCTTCTCCACCAGATAAAGTGGGGGCTGGCTGACCCAGCTTCATGTAGCCTAAGCCCACATCTAAGAGAGTTTCCAAGCGTTTGGCTAGACCCGAGTGAGTAGTAAAGAACTTGGTCGCCTCATCAATGCTCATGTCTAAAACATTGGCAATGGTTTTACCTTTATACTCAACACTCAAAGTTTCCCCGTTGTAGCGACTGCCATGACAGACATCGCAAGTGACGTAGACATCAGCTAAAAATTGCATCTCGATTTTGATCTGACCATCACCTCGGCAAGCTTCGCACCGACCACCTTTGGTGTTAAAACTAAATCGACTAGGACCAAAGCCTTTGAGTTTAGCTTCTCTAGAACTGGCAAAAATTTGTCTAATGTAGTCAAAAGATTTAGAGTAAGTGGCAGGATTGGAACGAGGGGTGCGGCCAATGGGTTTTTGATCAATTAAAACCACTCTCTGGACAACATCAGGCACCATGATTCTATCTAAGTGGCCAGCCTCCATCCGAAAAGTTTTGCCGATTTTTTTGGCTAAGTGAGGATAAAGAGTGTCGTGAAGTAAAGTTGATTTACCTGAGCCAGACACGCCCGTGATGCAGACCAGTTGACTCAAAGGAATCTCTACGTCAATTGATTTAAGATTGTGATGATTGGCGCCGAACATTTGAATCCTGCCTTGAGCCGGTTGAGGTAAATGCGATCTTCTGGGTTGGTTATCTAAAATAAGTCTAGGTTCTTGACTGATCCTTTTTGATTTAATGACATCTTTTTCTCGGCGCAGGTACTGGGCAGTTAATGATTGACGAGATTTTATGACTTCATTAGCCGGTCCCTGGGCGACTATTTCTCCCCCGCCAGTACCTGCGCCTGGTCCAAAGTCCACAATCCAATCGCTACTTTTCATCACATCGCGATCATGTTCAACCACTACCACGGTGTTGCCTTTATCTCGGAGACTATAAAGAGTTTGAATTAGGCGGTTGTTGTCCTGAGGATGAAGACCAATTGTTGGTTCATCCAAAATATAAAGCACTCCAGACAAACCTGTGCCAATTTGAGAAGCCAGGCGAATCCGTTGAGCTTCGCCACCGGCTAAGCTACCAGCCTCCCGATGTAAAGTTAGGTAACCTACTCCCACGGCATTTAAAAATGTTAATCTAGCCACAATTTCTTTGAGAATAGATTCGGCAATTTGGCGTTCAATATGATTGAGTTTGGTGGTTTGAGGATCAGCCAATCTCGTCACCCATTCCAAGGATTGCATAACTGGCAATTTGGTTAAGTCGGCAATATTTAGGTTAGCGACTTTAACTGCCAAAGCATCAGGATTGAGTCTTTGACCTTGGCAAACGGCACAGACCTGTTTGTGCATAAACTGGCTGATTTCTTTGCGAATAAAATCAGAGTCGGTTTCCAAAAAGCGTCGTTCCAAGTTTTTGATAAAACCTTCAAACTGTTGGTCGTGATCAGAATCTTGGCCAAAGCGATTGGGCCCCACCACAGTGTAGATTTTGTCCGAACCGTAAAGCAGGATTTTTTGTGTGGCTGGGTCAAAATCTTGATAGGCAGTTTTCCGATAATCATAATCATAATCATAATCTCGAGCTTTGACGACTTCTTTAACTAATCTGGCCCACCAAGTTTCACTGCTCAAAGTTCTGGCAAAGGGAATAATTGCCCCTTCGCTTAATGTTAAACTGGGGGCAATAATTTTTGTGACATCAATTTTTAAAATTGAGCCCAGACCGTTACAGTTGGGACAAGCTCCATGGGGGGCATTGAAAGAAAACAACCTGGGTTCAAGTTCTTTGAGTGAGATATTGCAATCACCACAAGCATATTTTTCACTAAATAACCAATCTTCGATTTGCTTGGGTGAAATGGGAAAATCAAAACTCTGATCTTGAACATGACAGACAATAGCTAGACCATCAGCCAGTTTCAAAGCTTCTTCCAGAGATTGTCTAATTTGACTGAGTAGCTCTTTTTTTGAAATCGCGTCCTTCATTTGCTTGGTCCCAAAGATAAAATTTTTGAGGATGACACTAATTGAGTGACGGTTGGTTTTGAGTAAGTCAATCTCTTCATCTAAATTGAAGTAGGTATTGTCAACTCGAACTTTGGTATAACCCTGTTGACGTAAACGATCAAATAAACTTTGGAAGCTACCTTTTTTTCTTCTGATAATTGGCGACAGAATCTGCAGACGAGTCACTGGTTGACCAAGTTCCAAAACCCTGTTCCAAACCTGATCTGCCATTTGATCGACAGTCTGGGTGCTAATCTCCCGACCACAATTGGGACATTCCGGATGACCGACTCTAGCATAAAGTAAGCGCAAGTAATCATAAATTTCGGTAATGGTGCCGACTGTGGAGCGAGGATTTTGAGAGGTAGTTTTTTGATCAATGGAGATAGCCGGAGTTAAACCTTCAATCTGTTCCACATCGGGTTTTTGCATGATACCTAAAAACTGTCTGGCATAAGAGCTTAATGATTCCACATAGCGACGTTGGCCTTCGGCATAAAGCGTATCAAAAGCCAAACTGGATTTACCAGATCCAGAAACACCAGTAAAACAAATCAGCTGATTTTTTGGTATAGCCAAAGACACAGCCTTGAGATTGTGCTCACTGGCCCGAGTCACAATGATGTGAGTTAAACCGGTGGGTGTGGTTTGAGACATAAGGGGTTTATTAGACTTGTAGCGAAATAATTAAATTAATACTTAATGCATTTTTTGACCATTTTCCCCTTTTTATCTTCCTCAAGTAGCTCTGGCTACTATCGTCATCTAAAAATGGTGAAAATGTGTCAAAATCTATCATTAATTTCTTCATTTCTTATTTCGCTACAAGTCTATTATTATAAAGCAAAACCGAAGCCAATTACCAGAGTCAAATGACAAAGAGTTTCGGGTGTACCAGAGTAATCAGAAAGTTTGTAGAACGTCTCTAATTTGAGCGGCTAGTTCAAAATCAAGTTCCAAAGCGGCTTGTTCCATAGCTCGCTTAAGTTGGGTGATAGCTTTCTTTTTATCCATTGGAGTGAGTGAGTTGGGATCAAGTTTATCTAACTGGATGCTATCTCGAGGACTGAGCTTGACCATGACTGGGGATGAGGCAGGATGAAGGTCATCTAACGATCTAGCCACCATTTCTTTTCTAAAAGGCTTATTAATCGATCGAGGAGTAATGCTGTGCTTTTGGTTGTACTGCAACTGATACTGTCTGCGCCGAGATGTTTCGGAAATGGCTGACTTTAAAGATTTAGTGAGTTTGTCGGCATAGAGAATCGCCTCACCTGCTAAGTGGCGGGCGGCTCGACCCATGGTTTGAACCAAGGCAGTTTCCGATCTCAAGAAGCCTTCTTTGTCTGCATCCAAAACTGCCACCAAACTAACTTCGGGCAGATCTAAACCCTCTCGAAGCAGGTTGATGCCGACCAGTACGTCATATTTACCTTGCCTTAAATCCTGCAAGATTTGGCTTCTCTCCAAAGTCACAATGTCTGAATGCAGATAGGCCACCTTGGGTAAAGTCAATTTTTTTAGATCAATTAAGGATGCATCGGCAGTTGATAGATGAGAATCTGGAATCTGACCAATCGGCAATTTATCCACGTTTAAGTGACTAACTTCTTGAATGACTTTGTCTGGATCTATTTGATTGATTCTTAGTTTTTGACGAGCTTGAAAACTTTGGATTAACTTCTTAATTTTTTTAGCATCATTCAAATAATCTGTCAGAGCCTCTGCCATTTTTTTGGTTAAAGTTGTCACCAAACATCTTTGACCCAATTGTTTGCGATTGATAATTTCTACCACCAAGTCTTCAATTTGGTGTTGGGTGGATCTCAAATAAATGACAGGATCAACTAAACCTGTTGGTCGAACTAACTGTTCAACCATTTGGCCTTTGGTTTCTTGTCTTTCCCACTCGCCGGGGGTGGCTGAAACAGCTACTACTTGATCGATTCGTTCAATAAACTCATCAAACTTGAGCGGTCTATTTTCCAAAGCACTGGGTAATCTAAAACCATACTCAATTAGGGTTTTTTTGCGCGACTCATCGCCCTTAAACATACCGCCTATTTGGGGAATGGTCATGTGGCTTTCGTCAATGAAAGTGAGAAACTTGGAACCGCCAAATTGCTTATTGTTGTACTTAAAATAATCTAATAAAGTAAAGGGAGGCTGGCCGATTTGGCGCCCATCAAAGTATTTGGAGTAGTTTTCAATGCCACCCACAAAGCCAAACTGTTCAATCATTTCCAGGTCGTAAGTGACTTTTTGTTTGAGACGCAAAGCTTCCAATGGGTGACCGCTGTTTACCAGCTTTTTGAGTTGAGTCGCCAAATCGGCCCTTATTTCAGCCAGAGCTGTCTTTTGAGCAGTTGGATCAACCACATAATGTTTGGCAGGAAAAATCACAAAGCGTTGGGGATGATGAGGATCAAAACTTGATAGTTTTTGAGGAGTGCCGGATAAAGCATCAATCCAAGTCACTTTACTCACCTTATCGCCAGTCATCTCAATTCTCAAAGCTTCATCCATGTAGGCTGGCCAGACTTGAATATTTTCACCTCGAACCCGAAAAGTGCCTCGCTTCAAATCAGTCGTACTCCGTTCATATTGGAGGTTAGTTAAGGAGTTCATAATGGAGTCAAGGCTAATCACCTCTCCTTCGACTAACTCAAAGATAAACCGACCATACTCAACTGGAGAACTTAAAGAATAAATACAGGAGACGGAAGCCACAATTATTACGTCAGGTCTGGTGATGAGATTGGTAGTAGCGGCCAAGCGGAGTTTGTCGATTTCCTCATTAATAGTAGCTTCCTTTTCAATGTAAGTATCGGTTTGGGGGATGTAGGCTTCTGGTTGATAGTAATCGTAGTAAGATACAAAGTAGCTGACCGCATTGTTTGGAAAGAAGTCACGAAATTCCTGATATAGTTGGGCAGCTAAAGTTTTATTGTGGGCAATCACTAAAGTTGGCCGTTGAACTTGCTCTATGACATTGGCCATAGTGAAAGTTTTGCCGGAGCCAGTCACACCCAGCAATACTTGAGTATCTTGGTCTCTATCCAAGCTCTCGACAATTTGTTTGATGGCTTGAGGCTGATCACCAGTCGGTTGGTAGGGAGAGTGGAGCTTGAACTTCATGGATAATTATTTCTTTGATTATACAGTGGATAATTATGACATTTTCCATATTCCGTATAGAATGTAAAGCAATTTGATTTATCTCACTGGGAAAAGGAAAGAGTTGTGGATCAGATTTGTCTACATTTATTTGGCGACATTTTGCCTGGATATCAACTGCAAAAGAATGGAGATGTAAGAATTGATTTGTTTTTAACAAGAAATACTATAATTTGTGATTTGCCATCAGCAATAAAAGCATATACTGATAAATATCCTCGTTAAATCATCATTTTTTAGTTTGTGAGAAATTAATGAAATTGAAAATTAAATAAATCTATTTTAAGAGAACCGAGAATGAATTAAGGGCTTATAATATGCTTTATGTCACTCACCGTTACCCCCATTAAAACCCCCATCATTCACGTTGGCGATGACTTGTTACAGATTATCGCCCATCAGATAAAAGAGATGCCGGAAGATGGCGTCTTGGTAGTCACCAGCAAAGTGGTGTCACTGTGGGAAGGTCATGTGGTGGTGAAGAAAACTGGTAGTCGGCGAGAAAGACATGGACTGGTCAAAAAGGAAGCCCAGCTATACTTGTCACCCCATTCCTCAAAGTACGATCTGATGTTGACCATCAAACATCAACGGCTGTTGGTCAATGCCGGCATTGATGTGTCCAATGTGGAGAGTAAGTACTATGTGTTACTGCCGGTGCGACCGTATGAATCGGCCCAAAAAATTTGGCAGTTTTGTCGCGATCATTACAGAGTGGGGCGCTTGGGCGTAGTGATTAGCGACAGTCACTCCACTCCGCTGATGTGGGGGGTTTTCGGGACAGCTTTGGGTCATTGCGGGTTTAAATCATTAGTCAGCAAAATCGGCAAGAAAGACCTATTCAACCGCCCATTTAGAATGGCAACTCTTAACTTGGCCGAGTCGATTGCGGGAGCCGGGGTTTTGATGATGGGTGAGACAGACGAAGCTACTCCACTGGCTGTGGTGCAAGGCGCGCCCGACTTAAAGTTTCAAGATCGCCCACCCAGTCAAGCCGAAATTGATGAATTAAAAATTGAGCTTAAAGACGATATGTACTACCCCCTATTGGGAGCGGTCAAGTGGCAAACCCAAAAAACTTAATTTTGAGTTAATTTTGACAACCATTTATCAAAGTAGTAATTTGCTTATACTTCCTTTCCTGTCTTCCGCACTACGTTAATTTTAAAAACAAAAAGATTGATTTATAGGTATATTTAGTATATTTATTTGTTAATTTGGGTGTCTCACCATATGATAAGGCTATGTTTGTTCGAAAAAGGCTCAATCAGAGCGGTTCC
>JAHIVK010000049.1 GCA_018816385.1 Patescibacteria group bacterium | reverse complement strand
TTTTGCTCATAGTAATATCCTCTTTCATGAAAAACCTCCAATTTGATTAGTCTTTATAACTAACCAAATTATGAATGGGTTTTTCTAAAAGGCGACATTTCTACTTTGCAGGAACACGACATTTTCGCTTTGTGCTAACATAGACAAGTCTATTATTGTATTTTTGCCAAACTTCAATTAAACTGGATATAGCGTGAAGAAAAAGACTGTCAAGATTCCCGTGATTGAGGTGGCTCAAATCAAAACAGATTTGAGAAAGAAAGAACCTCCTTTATTGAGTTTGCAAGTTTCCAATCCCGTGACTTACATCAAAAGTTGGTGGAAGCGAGTCATGGGTAATGAGGGGATTGATTTTCATTTCAAGATCAAACCTCTGACAGCCATTGGCATGACTATAGTTATTGCCACTTTTGGTTTTGGAGTGGGTCGCATCACTCTGTCCGCCCAAAAACCATATTTTGTTTATGAAGAACCAATCTCACCAGCGCCAATGCCGACTGTTAATCCTTGGCGAGATACAGCTTTTACTGGCAGTTTGCGTTTCTCGGCTTTTGGGAATCGATATTATTTATTGACTAATTCTGATGAAGCTATCAATTTAAATGTACCGGAAAGTGTCGACTTAAGTCATTTGATAGGAGACCGGATTTTTGCTACTGGCAGTTATAACCAACAAACTAGAACTTTGGTTGTCAGTTCACCAGAGGATTTGGAAGTTTTACCTAAAGAGATTGAAGCGGTGCCGGTTATCACGCCCACCATTACTCCGCTTCCTACAGAAATACCAACGACTGCGCCGACTATGATGCCCACAGTTTTTCCCACAATTATTGAAGATGTGCTCTGATATTGAGACAGCTGATGACTCCAGGTATAATGCAACTCAACCAATTTGGGTAACAAATTATAGACGGCCCCATCGTCTAGTGGTTAGGACATCAAGTTCTTTTATCCTAATTAAGGGCATCCTGGCAAATAAAAGGGAGTTGGTTAACATTGAACATATAGAAGGCCCCATCGTCTAGTGGTTAGGACGCCAGGTTCTCATCCTGGCAACCAGAGTTCGATTCTCTGTGGGGTCACAAGTATCGCAAGGTTCAGCATCAGACCATTTAGCTAGGTTCATGTCGTAAATATTGGAATAGCGAAATTGAATAACTGCCATAAGATTATTTTTCTTTGTCTTTACTAGCCCAATGCGAGCTAGCCAAGAACAAGGTTTCAATAGTACCGGCATCGCTCCAAAATCCGTTTAACTCTTGCCACGTCATTTTGCCAGCTTCTATGTAAAAGTTGTTAACCTGAGTAATTTCCAACTCACCTCTGCCAATGTAATTAGGGTCACACTTGTTAATGTAATCGAAAACCATAGAATCATAAATATATAAACCAGTGACAGCCATGTTCGATTCGGGCTTCTTTGGTTTTTCGTCAAACCGAATCACTTTGCTTTTATCTTTTTGGTCAAAAACGGCTACTCCAAATCTTTTAGGATCAGGAACTTCGCGCAGAAAAACAGTTGCGCCATCTTTAAAACTGCTTACTGCCTTTTTGATATTGGCATCAGTAGTATTGTCACCCAGAATGACGGTAATTGGTTCACTATCGGCAAAATCTTTTGCTAGAGCTAGTGCGTCAGCAATACCACCATTGGGTTTTTGTTGATAAGCATATTCAACATGAGTTAATCCTAATTCCTTGCCGTTTTTAATAACTCCTAGAAAATGCCCCACATGAGGGCCACTGGTCACAATCAAAACCTCAGTGATGCCTGCATCAACTAAAGTTTTAATGGGGTAAAAAATCATTGGTTTGTCATAGACAGGCAATAAATGCTTATTGGTGACGTGAGTAAGAGGGTATAGCCTAGTCCCAAGTCTTCCTGCTAAAATTACTCCTTTCATAAATTTCCTTTCATAATTAGTTATGAAGTTAATTCTTTGATAATTATTTTGTTAATTCTTTCGCCAACTCTTGAAAATTTCTCGCGAACTGTTCATACCGCTCTTTTTGTGGGTACTCGCTAATAGCCCGCTGATCATTACTTAGGCAAATAATTGAATCCCAACCAAAATCTTTCCCCCCTGGTCTAACTTCTCTAGCCATTTTACATGGTAACTGGAATGAATATTCCAAAACATTTCCATCTGATTGAGCATAAGCTAAGGATATTTCAAAATAACCAGTAGAATCTTTACTTTCAATAAGTCTTAGTAAATCCTCAGGAAACAGATTTCGCTCAGTGTGTGCCATATAAGGTCCGGGCCAACCTGGAAAAGCGTTTAAGAAAAAACCATGATCTTCTCGCATCACTGGCTCGTTAATTGTCTGAGCGGCTGTTAAAGCACTATGGCGGGCAATTTCCCAATTGGTGTCAGCCTGAATTTCCGGAATATCCAACTCCAAAGAAAGCACCTCAAATCCTAGCGGTTCAAGAGCAAAGCGTGCAGTAGCCAATTTAAATTTATTTTTGGTTATATAGTTGAGTTTCATAAATTTTTATTCATTATACAGTTCAGAATGTTATCAGTATTTTCTATAACATGATCTCAATACTAGAAAGTTTTTGCTTAATATCTTCATGACTGCGCAAATCACATTGAATAATTACTGATACTTGATCTTAGTTTATTGAAGCATTTTTATCGCCAATCAGCACTTTCGAATTCAAATTCCATAATAATGAAGGTGCGGCATCGTTTTCTTCTTTTGAAGCCGCACTCGACAATGACCTCATTAGATTTTTGTGTAATAGCCTCTGGGAACGATAAAAGGCTTCTTTAACGGGATGACCCTTTATGATAACTCTTACCCCCAAATTAGATGGATTGAGAAACAAGCGTGCTATCTTGTCCTGCAATGGTTTCGTCACATGGTCACTTTGATACATAAACACAAAATCCCTTTTGTAACCCATAAATGCTTTGGCCTTTTTCCTAATTAGTAGTGGCCCAAGTTGCTTGGCAGCCCTACAGCTTCTTGCATAAATGATAGAATCCTTAATCACATCTTCATCAACATTCATACCGATTATTGGTTTATTGTCTTGCCCCGTAATACTACTTTCAGTTCCATGTCCATTCAAAAACAATAAAGCTGGCTTTCTAGCTCTCATGTGACTTTCAAACTCTTTTATTTCTGCTTTCTTTGCCGACAGGTCATGTATCGCAAAGTTTTTCATTTTGGCAAGGTCTAAGATAGGATTACACCAAAAAAAGAGATAATTTACAGTTATATCATGGTTTGGTCTGGTCACTAGCAAAGACTTATTCATAACTGTATAAACTGCCATTGGCAAGATCCTGCAAAAATTCCAACTGCATTTCCATAATCTGTGTTCCTATTTCATCTGCATTTTCGACATGATTAATTATTTCTTCCTGAGTGTAATCTTTGTTTCCGATTGAGATCTTTACATTTTTTGACATAGCTTTTATACGCGCACTAGTAAGTTGCTTCAAGTCATTGAGAATTTCTGGTTTTATGTTGAGACTGGTTGTGGCTTTTTTATTCATCATTTAATATCTCCAAATCTACAAGTTTTTCTAAGATCTTTTTTGATAGTGGTGTTTCTTCATTGACTTCTAACCATACCGAATTCCAAGTCATAGGTTGTTCATCGACCACCACCACTATTTCATTTCTTGAACCGACTGGTAAGTTGGCGTATATCTTTAAGAATACTGATCTTTTATCCATATATACACTTTATTAGTTAATAGTACCATCTTTCTGATCTAAAAGCACAATGTTGGACACGATCAAATATATTTCTGATGAATATTATATCAAAGTAATAAAAACTGAGACATTCAACATATTTTGCGATATAAAATTAAATTCAAATTATGACATAAGTGGTCACACATACAATCTTCACAAACATGCTATGCTTAGATGAATGAAGCCAGATAAAATCTTTTTCCCTCTATTGCTTATTTCAGTAGCGATTGTTTCTTTTGTTTATATTTCTGGCAGAAAAATTCCTTGTGCCAACTCTATTACCTGTATAGATAACTTATCTGCGGTAGTTGAGTATGACACTCAAGGCATATTTTTAGGTCAGACGATTGATGTTCCTGATATTAATCTAGCCCAAATTACTCCTAGAACTGTAATTTTAGGTACAGAAACAGACCAATCAGCAGAAGATTTAAAAGAAAAACATATTTATATAGATTTGTCTGAACAAAAACTTTACGCTTTTGAAAAAGATAACAAAATTTTTGAAACACTGGTTTCGACTGGCAAGTGGGGTAAAACTCCCGTTGGAGAATATACAATCTGGATTAAAATTCGTTCCACAAAAATGTCTGGAGGTAGTGGTAGTGATTATTACTACTTGCCCAATGTGCCGTATGTAATGTTCTTCTCCAACGACAAAGTGCCTAAATCCCTTGGCTATAGTTTACATGGCGCGTATTGGCATAATAATTTTGGTCATGAAATGAGCCATGGTTGTATTAATTTACGAGAAGTTGACGCCAAAACTTTATATGATTGGGCCAGTCCTACCACCATTAAACCAACCACACATGCCACTGCAGAAGATCCTGGCACTGCAATCACTATTTGCCAAAAAATCCAGCTTCAAGCAGGAGCCAAACAGCTATGTTTAAATGAAGCAGATGAAATAAACTCGCAAGAGACTACGTCTGCAGATTCAACTCTAATTCCCAATACAATAATGTCTCGAACTACATCAGATGGTTCGATGACTCTAATTTTAAGAAACAATCAACAACCCGATAATATGACTGGTTACACCTTGTGGGTGACCAGTCAAGATTCAGCAATCGAAAATCTAATTTATTCCCATACTATGGGTAGTGGCACTAACATTGAGATACCTTTTAACTCTTGGTCTCCTGACAATAATTACTTTTATGTCAAAAAACAAACTGGAGATTCAATAGAATATTTAGTCTTTAAAACATCAGCAGAAAAATTTGAAAACGACTCTTTTATGAATATAGGTGATTATTTTGTCCAAGCAAAAATCCCCTACAGTTTGGATGAAGTTACAGGTTGGTCAGCTCCTTTTTATCTGATTATCAAAACCAAGAATAATGATACTGATGCCCAAGGTCCACCTTATTGGTTTAATGTTCCTCAACAAACTTTTATATAATTAAAGCAATTGGATTGTTGGCAACATTTGAAGAAAGGAAAATGAATATGAAGTTAAATAACAAAACTATTGTGATTACTGGAGCCAGTGATGGCATTGGCAAACAAGTGGCTCTGAAGCTGGCTGAGGGGAAAGTTAGCTTAGCCCTATTGGCCAGAAACGAGCAGGCGTTAAAAGCAGTCCAAGCTGAGTGTCAAGAAAGAGGCTGTCCCAAAGTTGAAATATATCTTTGCGATTTGCGTGAAACTACGCAAATAAGTCAAGCCGTTAATCAGATCATGGCTGATTTTAAACAGGTTGATGGTTTGTTAAACATTGCGGGTATTTGGCAAAAATTATCACCTATTGAGGATATATCGGCAGAAGTGGTGGCAGACGTCATCAGAACAAATTTGACTGGATTGATTGATTGCACAAGACTATTGTTGCCTCATCTCAAAAAGCAGGCTGAAGCTGTGATTATTAATGTTTCTTCAAAGTCTGGGGTGGTGGCTCAAGCTGGTCAAGCGGTTTACACCGCTACCAAATATGGCGTTAGGGGATTTACTGAAGTCTTGAAAATTGATTTGAAAGGTACCAACGTCAGAGTGGCGGGCGTCTATCAAGGGGGCACTAATACTCAATTGTTTGCCAAAGCTGGTGACCAGCCACCAATTGAAAAGTATACTCAGCCGGAGGATTTGGCTGATGTGATTGTTTATATGATCTCCAGACCAGAAAAAATTTGGCTGTATGATGTGAGAGTGGAATACTAAATATAAACTGATAAAAATCAGAGTCAAGAAATAAAAAGTTACTGACTGTTAAATTTAAATAGACTTGTCGCGAAATAAGAAATGAGTTAATTATGGATAGATTTTATAGCATTTTCGTTGATTCTGATGACGATAGTAGCCTCAGCTACTTGAGGAAGAAGAAGCAAAGAAAATGCATAAAAGATGCCATAAGTAG
>JAHIVK010000048.1 GCA_018816385.1 Patescibacteria group bacterium | reverse complement strand
TTTTGCTCATAGTAATATCCTCTTTCATGAAAAACCTCCAATTTGATTAGTCTTTATAACTAACCAAATTATGAATGGGTTTTTCTAAAAGGCGACATTTCTACTTTGCAGGAACACGACATTTTCGCTTTGTGCTAACATCTCTTTTCTCGACCTTTACAAGATACTGATTGCCTGCTTTAATAGATTGACTTGTGGCGACAAAGACACCATAAACAATAGTTAACAGGACTCATATCCTATGAAAAACATACTTTCCTCCCTTTTGTCCCAGGCAGTTTTCTGGCTGGTCGTCTTGACTGCTGGCTCACTCGTGCTACTGGTCTTACCCATTACCGACAATATTGTATTTCATGCCAAGTTTTACACTCTCCTGGTGGCGGGTCTGTTGAGCTTCTTGCTTTTCACTCTAGCCATGCTCAAACAAAAGTCACTCAAGTTCGTTTCCAGTCCTTTGACTGTACCTTTGTTAGTTTTAGCTGGATCGGCCATGATTTCTTCTCTGCTGGCCAGTCCCTATCCAGTCTCTAATTTGCTAGGTCAGGGGGGAGCGATTTTAGCCGTCGTTGTTTTCATCCTTTTTACTTCTTCCTTGCTGGAGAAAAAATATAATTGGGAACTTCCTCTGGGGGCCATCGCTTTCCTGCTCACTTTTTCTTCAATTCTACAGGCAGTTGGTTACGGGCCTTCACAACTAGTTAATTTAATCCCGGCATTTGCTATTCCTAACACGATTATTTTTAATCTAGCTGGTTCTAACTTGGTCGGTCTGGAAGTTTTAGTTTTAATCTTGGTTTACTTTGTGACCAAAACCAGATCAGAGCGCCACTTCTCCAAAGCCAGTCTCTTTTTTCTGCCGGCTATCTTGGTTGGTTTAGGTCTCTACATTTGGTCAATGTTACCCGGCAAACCGGCCCAGCTCAAGCTCATCCCATTCAATGCCAGTTGGTCAATCATGTTGGATGTGATCCGAGCGCCCAGACAAGCCTTAATCGGTGCTGGTCCTGAATCGTACGCCAACGCCTATGCCCTCTTTAAACCTTCTTGGATGAACGCAGGCGATGATTGGGGAGTCTACTTTAACCGAGCTCGCAACACCCCCCTTAACATGGTCTCGACCATGGGCTTTGTTGGTCTAATCGGCTGGCTTTTACTGGCCAATCAGATTGTGAGACAGTCTAAACAAAGCTCCAGCGCAGGGAAAGCATATATTTGGCCATTAGTAGCCAGTTTGGTGCTGGAACTGATTTTCCCTCCCAATCTGGTTATCCTGGGTTTACAAGCCATCTTCCTCGTGCTTTATATCTCGACAGAAAGAACTCGCTTCTCTACAGTTGAGTTTAGAGCTGTGGCAATCCAAATTATTCGCAATGCTACCTCTGGCTTTGGTGAAACAACAGATAGACAAAAACCCAGTTACATTTCCACCTATATTTTGGCTGGAGTAATGCTGATTCTATTTGGTACAGGATCTTACTTTACTGGCCGATCGGCTTTGGCCTACGTTAGAATGCATCAGGCCAATAAAGCTCTAGTGGGTAACGACATCATTGCCGCCTATGATTTTGAGCGGGGGGCGATCATTCTCAACCCCTACTTAAACGAGTTTCGACGTCAATATGCTTTGATAAATCTTTCAATTGCCGTTGCCATCTCCAACAAGGCAGAGCCGACCGAAGAAGACAAAACCCAAGTTAGCGAGTTGGTTCAACAGTCGGTGAGAGAAGCCCGGGTCGCCATCACTCTCGATCCCAACAACTGGCAGAACTACCTAGCTTTGGCCCAGATCTATCAAAACCTAACCGGCACCAGCGAAGAAGCCTTGCAGTGGGCAATTCAGACCTATGTTCAAGCCGCTAACGCCGACCCCATGAATCCCAACATCAGAATGTCTTTGGGCAGTATCTTCTTTGGCGAAAAACAGTATGATCAGGCGATTAATCTCTTTTCTCAAGCGGTTAACCTTAAACCAGATCTACCCAACAGCCACTATAACCTAGCAGTAGCCTTAAAAGAGGCCGGGCGACTGGAAGAGTCAGTCACGGAGTATCAATCGACCCTAGCCCTGATCGATCCCAACTCGGATGATTTTATTCTAGCTACCAAGGAGCTGGAAGAGTTGCAAACGCGGGTAGACAAGTTGAAAGCAGAGCAGAAAACAGCCGAAGGTCAGACTACTCCTGTTAAATCCGCTACCACCAGTTCAATCGTCGATCAGAACTTGCTCAATCCAGACAATCAGGTCCAGCAGTCAGCCCAAACTGATGTTGATCTCCAGCCTCAAGCAGTCGATGCCACTCCTCCAGCTCAACCCACCGCCCCTGCTCCAAGCGTCGAGCCAACTCAAGAATGACAATCGGGGTTTGTCATCCTCGCCCAGCGGGGATCCAGGACGATAGACTATAACTGCAAGATTCTTATTTCGTGACAAATCTATTTTATTGAGGGTAAAATTGCGTTCATGATGTTTTTTGGCTTTTTGACCACAAATCTCATCAATTGCGCCAAAAGTTCCTTCAACCCTTGATGTTGGTGGGCGCTGATCAAGATTGGCTTGATGTTTAACTTTTGCTCAATGACTTGGCTAATGGCGACTACCAAATCTTGGGGGTAGAGATCAATTTTATTAACTACAATCAGTTTTTCTTTTTCTCTCAATGAGGCGTGGTAGTTATTAAGTTCTTGAACTAACGTCTGATATTGACCTATTAAAATATTAGCTTTTTGGACGGGCGACTGGCTTTCGTCCATCACTTGCGCCTCATCCAAAGCCAACATAAAAACCAAACCTCGACAATGCTCAACGTGACGCAAAAAGTCCAAACCCAAACCCTTGCCCAAGCTGGCTCCCTCGATTAACCCAGGCACATCTGCGATGACCATCTCCAAATCCGATCCTTTAATAATGCCCAGGTTAGGTTGCAGGGTGGTAAACGGATACGCTCCCACCTTAGGTCTAGCTGGAGTTAAAACAGACAGCAGGGTACTTTTGCCCACACTAGGCAAACCAACTAAGCCAATGTCTGCCAATAACTTAAGCTCCAAAATCACTCGGCGCTTTTCACCGTCTGTGCCCCTTTCTGCTTTGAGTGGGGTAGTTTGGGCCGAACTCTTAAAATGAACGTTACCTCTCCCTCCAAACCCACCTTGACAAATTAGCACTTGTTGATCTGCTTCCAGTAGCTCGACCAAAACTCTTCCATGTTCTCTGGTACTGCGAATGGGTTGGGCCTCATCTGGTTTTAGCCAATCATTGGCAATTGGCACTTCTTTGTTTATATCAAGTTCTGTTTCCAAGCCACGCCAATCTCGCTGGTAACAACTAAACTTGACATCTCTTCTCTTGATAGGCGCCAAACCGCATCTTTGCCAACGCCACTTGGCTTGAGCCGACTCTGCCAGTAACCAAACTTGGGTTCCAACCGGAACTTCAATTATCAGATCATCACCTTTTTTACCAGCCCTTTTCTTGCCCATGCCTGTTTGACCAGTTTGGGCTTTAATTGTTTTGACACCAGACAAATGACTGAGGCTCGATTTGGCTAGAGTGGCACACAGAATTAGACTACCTCCATCACCACCGTCACCACCATCGGGCCCACCTTTGGGAACATATTTTTCTCTGCGAAATGAAACTTGACCATGACCACCACTACCAGCCCTTAAAGTTAATTGAACTAAATCTGTCATCTGTATTCCCTATTCATAGATAGATGTTATAGCATTTGAAAATGCTAATCAAAAATACCATGGGTCACTATTTCCCTTATTTCATTATCAGTCTAATCAAGTTCGTTATCAAACAAGGTTGTTTCATATCACAGTCTCAATTATTCATGTCACACTCTCAAAACCAGACGTCCTAGCGGTTTACTGCAAAAAGCCAAGCGGATTAAGAAAGCTCTCTGCTCGACGCACTTCAAAATGGAGATGAACGCCGGTTGACCGACCGGTACTGCCCATCTGACCAATGACGTCTCCCCGATTGACTCGCTGGCCCTCCCGAACCTGGACTAGGCTCAAGTGAGCATAAAGCGTCACGTAGCCATTACCATGATCGATCATGACTAAATTACCGTAACCAGAGCTATTAGGCCAACCAGCCGAAACAACAGTCCCACCATCAGCCGCCAGAATAGAGCCACCAGATTTGTTGGCAATATCAATTGCCTTGTGGTAAAAACTATAACCCTGAGTAATCCGACCTGAGGCCGGCCAAACAAAGCTACCTACTGCCGTTACCGAGCCAGCGTCTGGAGTAAATTGAGCCAACTTAGGTTTAGCTGGAGCAACAGCGCTAGGCATCACTCCACCAGGTACCATCAAGTGTTGGCCTGTAGCCAGTTCAAATGTTTCGTCATTGGAAAATTCGTTAAAAGGATAGTCAACTATCGCCTGAACTTGCGATTCTTCCAAGCCATATCTTTTTCCAATAGAGTAAACTGTTTCTCCTCGCTTGACTTTGTGCCGAACTCCGTCGACTGGTAAGATTCTTACTTCTTGACCAGGTTTTAAGACTGCTTTGGCCGTGAGATTATTTTCCCAAAGAATGGTTTCGACGCTTAAACCATAACGAATGGCAATATCAGACAATGTTTCTCCCTCTGCCACCAGATGAGTAATGATCTCACCACCTCGATACTGACGCACTTCTTCTGCCTGCTGAGTATAAAAACTGGTACCATAGGCTTGAGTCGCCAAGATACCCCTCAAATCTTCCGATTGTTCGCCTTCCTCCGATTGATTAAAGATTAATGGTCCTAGGGTAATCACCAAAAAAACCAAACCAATTGTTCCCAGATGGAGAATAGGTCTGGCATATCGGCCCCGTTTTTTATACAAAGCATCTACCAAAACATCTTTGACCACCTCAAACTTGGTGAGTAAACGATAGCCTCGACTCCTCGCGTACCATCTTAAAAATGACCCAAATTTTGCAAGATCGTTCAAAATAACCGGTGAGCGTAATTTTAGCTTCATAGGCCTTGACCCTATTCTACCAGACTTGACGGACAAGGCGCGAGAATGACAAGCTTTTAAGCTGTTTTTAAGCCTGCCAAGAACTCTTTATTTGACTTAGTTCTCTTGAGTTGATCTATCAGCGTCTGAGTTCTTTCATCTTTACCCACCATATCCAACATGCGATGTAGCGTATTGATCGACTGATAAGTGACGCCATCAATTAGTAAGTCATCTCGTCTAGTACCAGAGCGCTGAACGTCAATTGAGGGAAAAATTCTACGTTCGGCTAAACTTCGAGCCAAATGAATTTCTTGATTGCCAGTCCCCTTAAACTCTTCATAAACCAAGTCATCCATTCTGGAACCAGTATCAACTAGTGCTGTACCCACAATGGTCAAACTGCCAGGAATTTCAAAATTGCGGGCAGCTCCAAAAAACTTTTTGGGCGGAAACAGGGCTGCCGGGTCAAAACCTCCGGATAAGGTGCGACCAGATGTGGGCATAGCCAGGTTATATGCTCTGGCCAACCTGGTAATTGAGTCCAGCAGAATCAAGACATCTCGTCCCAACTCCACCATGCGCTTAGCTCTCTCCAAAGCCAGTTCGGCTACATGAGTTTGCTCTTTGGCCGACTCATCAAAATTGCTGGCCGCCACCTCGCCTTTACCACTGGTAATAGTTTCAATATGGCGTCTGATGTCAGTCACCTCTTCTGGTCGCTCTCCCACCAGCACAGCCATAATATGAATTTCGGGGTGATTCTTAGCTACACCTGTAGCGATTTCCTTGAGCAGGTTGGTTTTCCCAGCTTTGGGAGGAGACACAATCAAACTTCTCTGCCCCTTACCAATGGGGGCGATCATGTCAATCATTCTCAAGGACAAGATGTCGCCACTGGTTTCCAGCTTAATCTGTGAATCGGGATAAACCGGAGTTAATTTCTTGAAAATTGGTCGGTCGACTTTCAGCCATTCATTAATGGCCATACCATTAACTTTATCGACTCCCATTAAACCCCAATATCGATCGTTGTCTTTGGGTTCCCGCACCGGACCGGTTACCTCGTCTCCAGGTAAAAGCCCAAGTCGACGAACTTGATTAACTGGAATATAGGCATCGGCGTCATCATCGCCAAAAGTTGTTCGAATCACGCCATGACCGTCCCTAGAAGTATCCAGAAAACCGGTCACTGTTCGAATTGGTCGAGCCTGGCTAGTGGCACCATTGCCATTACTACCACTGGCTATTGATTCGCTACGAACTTGACCATTGGTACCATTTGACTTAAGAGGTTCAACCTCTATTTTTTTTGCTGACACAACTGAAGAAGGCATGAAAATCTCCTTATATAAGATGACAAAATACTGATTAATATTATTAGAGTTCTTGAAATGAAACTTTTGGATATATAAATCGATACCAACCAATGAACACTTATTGAAGAATGGGGCAATTATGCCAAATAAGTCTTCATTTGTCAAATCTAACTTTTAAGTTATCCAATGAAGCTGATTGAGTATCTTTAGTTGGGTCAATCAACCTGGCGTATCTGATGTGCCGAATAGGTGAATTTAAGAATTTACAGGTATAAAGAATTAAATCAGCATCATAATCAGTGATTTCATCGACTTCCTCTCCAGCATAGATTTCAAAGATCCATTTGCGCTGATCAGCAATGACTTCAATCATGTCTCCGGGTTCAGTTTCTGGCAAACGATAAAATGAGTTGTACTGCCAATAATCACTCTGCCACCACCAGTTCCAGCCAAACCGATGAGCCGCCACAATGATGGGAAGTGAATTGTCTCCAGGGTGACCATATCCGGGCACCAACCAAAGACCCGTTTTGAGAGCCTCTGCTGAGTCTTTAGTCTCTACCAGAGAAGATCGGACCCCAATTCTAGGAATTGATAACCACTCGCCCGTTGGCAAATCGGGGTTAAATGCTGGTTGATACTCTCTTTTCTGAGTTGTTTCTTGAATACCTTGGTCTGCTCGGGTACCATCTTCAAACTTACCGCCCAAAGGTGTTCCGTCTTCATTTGTGCTAACGGCGACTGCGCTACCAGGTATAACTTGATAGTAAAGATTGGGCGCTACAAAAAATATTGTGGCGATTAAACCAGACACCACCAACAGTGATACCAAAAAACGAATTAACCAAGGCTTCCCCACTCGACCAACTGGTAAATTGGCTGGCATAACCCAAACGCCCAACAAGGCTTCTCTGGTGAAAGCAAATCGGTAACGCAGTAGTTGGGGTTGGGTGGCTAAATTCAAGTGCATACTAGACTTGTCGCGAAATAAGGGCAAACTGCTCTTAAGATGTTTTGCAGGGGCTCGGCTGCCTGCCCAACTGCCGAACCCCCACAAAACATCTCATCATGTTTATTAGACTTGTAGCAAAACAGTCATTCCTGCGTCTCGCTCTGTCATTCCCGCGTCAGTGGGAATCCATAAGTCTATTATGTTATATAATGCTCTCTTTTGCTACCTTAAGTTTATGTTTACTCCTAGAGCCCAACCTGTTAATCTCCTTACTTAAGCGAGTGTTTTGAGTATTCTCGATCACTCACCTAAAAAAGCATTGTTATTCGTGGTCTGTCCAGCGGTAATAATGCTTTTTTTCTTTGTCTTAACCTACTCTATTTCCTCAAGTATAACTATTAATTAAGCTTCTGTCAACCCATAGTGTTTTATGTAGCCAAATTGCTATATCTTATATATATTTTTGTTAAACAATTATTGATAAGATTTGTATTGTTTTCCACTATCACCTATTGTGGTAAGTTAATTGTTAACAAACAGTTTGTCTTGTAGCAAGGGATGAGAAATAACTACAAGTTGATTAGAGAAACTTTCGTTTAATTAGAACTGAACCCAAAGTAGTGGCAGTGGCTCCCAATAAACCCGCCAAATTACCCGAGAGTCCAGAGGCCGTATCAATTGGAGCGTGAGGTTGCACCGGCCTCCCCTTCCTGTACACCACCACTATTTTGGTGATGGGGGTGGGGGTGGGAGCGGGAGTATTAGTCGGGGTGGGAGTTGGGGTATTGGTGGGAGTGACAGTTGGAGTTGCTGTCGGTGTGGGCGATGGCGTGAGTGTACCAGTTGGAGTTGGTGTAGGTGTAGGTGTTAAGGTACCGGTGGGTGTGGGTGAAGGAGTGGCGGTAGGAGTCGCAGTTGGTGTGGGAGTTGGTGTCAACGTCCCAGTCGGCGTAGGTGTGGGTGAAGGAGTGGCGGTAGGAGTCGCAGTTGGTGTGGGAGTGGGAGTAACCACTGGTGAAAACAAGGCACAAATGGGATAGATGCTTTCGGCTCTGCCACTATGGCTATAGCCCACATGAGTAGCTACTGCCAAGTTGACGGCTTGATTCAACACAATTGGAGTGTTGGCAAACGTCTGTTCAAGATAATCTTGATAATCACCCAGATCGGGCAAAGTGGGCGTGTTGGCCACCAGAATATTGCCACTGATGAGTGATATATAGTATTGTTCTTGATCTTGTTCAAAAACAGAAGCCGGTTGAGTGACTCTCTGAACCCCATGGGAATCATAACCAACCAAAGTGGCAATGTACTCCCCTGCCGGTAAAGTAATAGAGGCGGGGATGGCTGTCACCCCAACCAAAGGAGGCTTGGCAAGATAGAGTAAACCGGCCGAACCATCAGAATTTTTGAACTCAACTAGCACTTCTCCCGGTTGAGCAGTTAGAGGACAAACTGGATTTTCTACGGGCAGGGTGGGTGTAGGTGTGGGCGGAATGGGGGTGGGAGTTGGGGGAACTGGGGTAGTGGTGGGTGGAATAGGAGTAACTGTCGGTGAAATCGGGGTGGGTGTAGGTGGAACAGGAGTAGGAGTTGGTTCGCCCGGACAATGTAGCTGACACGTTCTAGCTTGAAATGGACTGTGAACGCCGTTTCGCACACAGATCACATTGTATTCGTACTGTTTGCCGCAGACAAAAGGTTTGCTGGGGGCCAAAGCTTGAGAATCAATAATTGAACCAGCCGGGACAATGCTGGGATTATATGGCTGGTTGCTGGAAAAAATCGTTTCATTGGCATAGTCGTAGTTACCGGCTAAATCTGCCAATTGTGACCGCCAAACCACCAGCTCATCGCCCGATTGCGAGTTACTTGTTCTCCAGGAAACAGCAATTGTCTCATTAGGATTGACGCTGTCGCTCTGACACTGCATCTCCACTACTTCGCAAGGAGGTATTAAGGGTGTGGGTGTGGGCGGGATGGGGGTGGGAGTCGGAGGGATAGGTGTGGGTGTGGGAGGAATAGGTGTTGGTGGAATAGGGGTGGGTGTGGGCTGAACACAACCGCTATCATCCCAAGCTTTTGAGCCACTGCCATCAGCATCAACCTGACAGGCTCCACACTGATTGGGAACACCACAGCTAATATTTTGAGTGGAGCACTTTTGACCTGCAGGAATTGTTAATGAAACCGAACTAGCCCCAGCTCCACAAACTCCATTGCAAGTAGCACGATCTTCTCCAGGACAAGATGCGATCGTTCGATTATAAGTAGTGGTTGCCCCATTAAGCGGACAATCATTAGGTAAACAAGCTTCTACCGTCATTGAAGCGCTTGAGGCATATCCGCAACCCGCTGGACTAAAGTTTTTGTAAGTTTTAACCGGATCACAACTTCCATGAGTCACTCCCCCATTTTGGTTGAGAACACAGGCACCACCTACTAATGAGCATCGATAATGATTGCCACACTCTGCCACATTTATCTGACTGCAACTGACACAATTATTGTAACTGCAAATTTGATCATTTGGACAGTCGATTGTCTCTTCACAATTTTCACTATCTCCACCGCCACCACCACAAGCGCTGTCACAAGAAGGGTCAAGCACGTTATATCTAACTTCTTTGCCCCCCTCGCACTTGACATGCCACCTAACTCCCTTGTTTAGTTCCCAATTACAATCACAATTTTCAGCTCTCAGATACCCATCTGGAAAACAGGCAACTTCTTCAGCCCAAACTGGCTGATTAAAAATTGTCGACCTGACATCTGAGTTAAGACCTAGTAAAACCAGATCTAGACCAAGCAATAACATTACCGCTAACCAGCGCCAGGACAGGGGTATCTGAACTATCTGCATCATTTTCCGCATCATTAGATGTCGGATTATATACAATAGTATCAAAGGAGTCAATCGACCGTTTGGCGTCATCCGTAGAACAGATAATACATTTTGTGCGTTCGGTGAAAATACAAATCTAATGATTAGACTTGTCGCGAAATAAGAAATGAGTTAATTATGGATAGATTTTATAGCATTTTCGTTGATTCTGATGACGATAGTAGCCAATGCTGGTTGAGGAAGAACCAGCAAAGAAAATGCATAAAAGATGCCATAAGTAGCCA
>JAHIVK010000047.1 GCA_018816385.1 Patescibacteria group bacterium | reverse complement strand
GAGTGCGACATTTTGGGCTGATGGATTCATGGTTAAATCGGTAGGATCCATTACTGACAAAGTGATATCTGAGTACATAACTAAACAAGGTATGAAGTAGCATAAGGAAAACCGAGGGTTTCAACCCTCGGAAGTTTATTTTTTAAACTTGCGGCGATACCCATCACGCTCGGCTCGAAAAGCGCATTTGAGATAACCGATAGTATCCGGTCTGGGAGCCTTGGCCTACAAGTTAAGCCCGTTGATCTTTTTGAAGATAAGTACTTGGGGATGGTCGTAAACAGTGAACGATTCATCCGCATTATCGTCGTTGATTTCTAGACCAAAAATATTGGGTCGACTGGTAAATTCAGCCACTTTCTCAAAACCTAAACGGCCAGCAAATAAATCCCGATAATACTTGGCAGTTAATGGATAGCAGGCTTGATATAAAGTGCAGTCATTTAATTTCCGGAGTGGTGCTGACAATCTATTTGATGACAGAATAATGTATTCAACCTGGTCAATTTTTTGATTCATAGTTAGCCATTTTTTTTGATCATCCGGTTGTTCATAGAGGGGAAATTCGACTGATTGGAATCTGTCGCCACCCCGGAGAGGTAAGCCATCATCCCAATGTTCTTGACTGATGACAGACCCTGGGGGAATATTGGTTAACATCCAATCGGTTGCCTCAACTCTAGTATGAGGTCTGGTGTAAATATTTAAAAATGCCATGGTCCATAAGGAGGCAAAACCAAGTGTCACCACAACTAAAATTTTACTCAACCTTGGAGATAGCCATTTTTGTTTGATGAGACTCGATAAACCTTGAGCTGATAAATAAGCCAAAAATGGATACAGAGGCAACATATAGCGCATAAACTTGACTGCAGAACGCCCAATCACCAGAAAATAAATCAGAAAAAAAGAAAAATAAATTAATTCGTGATTTAAGACTAAAGACAAACTGAATTTAGTTTTTGGCGCTTGGAAAATAATTTGATATTGTCTAGTTAACACAACAAATAAACCACCAATTGCCAACAGACCAATGATTGGTCCCACGCCCCAGAGGAAAATATTTTTTAAGTAATAAATATATGGTGTGGTGCCGATATATTGGAGGGTATAGGGAAAAATGTAGGCGTTTGAATTCATTTTGATTTGGTTAATTACTTCTCTCAAAAACTGTTGATGCTTAATGAAGGCATAAGGCATAAACATATAGGCAAAAGTTAAACCGGTAATGAAAAATAAACTAATTTTAAGAAAGGCCTGGAATAATAACTGATATTTTGTAATTTTAGTTTTTCGTGGTTCAAGACCCATGATGGTATTTTTAATTTTTACCATGGTTAGTTTTAGAAATGATGAATTAGGTTGAGTGTTAGTTAATAAACTTCTTTTAAAAATTAGCATCATAATTAAGGGTAAGAAAATAATGGGCGTAATTTTGCATGAGATGAGAGCGGCATAACTGATGGCTAGTAATATTAATTGTTTAATGTTTGGTTTTTCAAAATACAGCAGTGTTAAATATATAGTTAGACTAGTTAAAAAATTGACAAAGTTATCAACCACAAAAAAATTACTGTTTTGAATGGGAAAGAATGATAGGCTGTAAAAGAGTGTGGCTAAGATGGCGACTTGTTGGTTTTTGGATATTTTTCTGGCAGTCACAAAGACTAACCAGCCTACCCCTATATCCAACAAACTGGCGATGATTCTGCCTACCATCAAGGCAGAATCATAGTTATCAATATTTGTTCCAAGTAGAGAATCAGATGTTTGGAGAACTGCCTTAAGAGTGTAGCTAGGCAGACTACCATAGGCAAAAAAATCAGGATCGAGCTGGTCTGGGAAATGAAGTTTATCATTCAACATCATCAGCCAGCGTTCGTCGGGGTGGAGGTGAAGACCATGATCGTAATTATTGCCAATGAATCGAGTAATAAAAATAAATAAAAGAATAACCAATAAAATAACTATATTGTTTTTCATTGATTCTTATTGTACATTTAATTTAAAAGTGATGGGATCCAACAGATATAATTTGTATTCAGGAAAAAATGATTGAAGACTAGTATTTGGGATAGGGACTTTATTTTTTCCAACATTATCTAATCCATTATTTCTTGCATATATGATTTTACCATCCAATTTCGGACTTTGAAAAACAAGATATTTACCATATGCCTGCCATGATCGGTTGCTATCATCAATTAATATGATTGATTTATCAGTTAATTTTTGAGATAAAATTGGTTTAACCATCGCATTTTCACCTTTTTGGGATTCAATAATCTTCGGTAAGTTGATGGTCGCTGTAACGAAGAGAATTATTGTAAATGCAACAATTAAAATGTCTGAAATCCAGGAACTTTTATTGAAGATTTGCGATAATGTTTCGCACAACTTATCAAAACCAAGACTAATCAACATCATAATAAACAAAAATACCTCAAACCAATATCTTGGACCAAATAACACACCATGATAGTGATATAGAGCATATCCAACAATTTGAATAATAATTGATATCCAAAGAAATATAATCACTTTTCTAAACCTATTGTGCTTGGTAGGTAGGAAAAGGAAAAAAATGGGAAATATGCTTGCCCAATAGGGAGAGGCAGACAATGTGTCTAGTAATGAATGAAAATTAATTGTGACATTTTTGTATCCCATGATGGGTGTAAAATCCATCAACCATTCTGATCCTCTTTTTCCGAAGCCAACCGTATTGCCTGGAAAGTACTGTAATTGAGGTGTTATTAATAAATTGCCTGTTAATAGCTTGTTATAAAGTAAAAATAAAACACCACAAATAATGAAACCCGGAAGTATAAGGAGAAACTTTTTCCAGTTTGTAGTTATTTCTTTATAACCCTGAAAAATGAGAAGATATGAAAATCCCATCAGGGCAACTAAAATGGCGTTATATGGGCGGGTTAACAGTGTAAGACCAAGCATTATTCCTGACCAGAGGAGTTTTTTGTGATGAAGAGATAAAAAAAACAATAAATATAGAAGGCAAGTTAATGTATGACTTAAATAACTTGAATTTTGAATTATAAAAAATGGAGATAATGCTGTACTGGCAATAAGAAAAAATGATGTTCTACGGTTAGTGATGGTCTTTGCAAATATATATAAAATCAAAAGTATGGTTAATCCAAGCATTGGGTTGATTATCTTTTCAATATTGATTGTTATGCCTGCGGCCAGTAAAGTCGACCAGCCTGGAGGGAAAATTCCATACCACTTATCTTGATTGATAATAAACTCATGTTCAAAAAAAGAATTCAATGGTGTCGGCAGTGATCTTCCATACAATTGCCCTGCTTGAAAATTTTTAGCTTGAAAAATGTAGGAAACTTCATCTTGAGAATGGGGAAAAGATTCTAAAATAATCATGGACGTATACAAGGTTAAGAGAAAAGATAAAAGTGCGATGATTACTAAAATTAACTTCAATATAGAAATATTTCTTAATAAATTAACAAACTTATTAAATTTGTTTATTGTTACTTGTTTAAATATTTTATTGGCAATGAAAGTATAAAAAATGATAAGAAATAAGCAGAAAAAATAAACAATAGAAGCTAGAATCATATTTAGCCCAACTTTTTGCATCATTGTTTGAGATAAAAAAATGAAATTTGATTGCAAAGGTATATTGATTTCTTGATCACCAATAATAAGATGACCATCTAAATGCCAAATTGGCCTTAAAAACACAGAATACTGTGAATCATCAATATGAATTTCCGTAATATTTGATCCCCTGATTGTTAAAGAATAGTTATTTGACAATAATTTAATTTGATTTGAAAAAACTACACCTTTATCGATAGCTCTAGTAGCAGATGTATATCGATCTCGATCTTGAAAAACAGAAAAAAACGAAGAATTGTTATTGGTAGTAATATCGAAATTGCTTGTGATTGGATGATTATTTTGATCTGATTCAGAAATGTTTACGTTAATTGGATTTCTAAAATAATTGAAAAGAAATGAGGCCTTGGTCTGTTTGATTGAAATTAACACATTATTTTCTAAACCAGCCAGATTAGAATTACTAGTTTGAGCTATTATCTTGTTTTGATAAAACATGTAAATTTTATTATCATTTTTTACGATTTTAAAAATTGATTTATTTTGGCCTAAAAACAGTAACATTACGCCAGTAAAGAAGACTAACAACATAGAATAAATTGATTGTTTGGCCAACAATTTATCAATTTTTTTTGATGATGATTTCATATTTGTAACCTTTGGTGTCAACATATTGTTCTGGTTGATATCTAAGTGAATTTTGATAGCTGTTAATACAAGGCGAAATTGGATTTATAAAATAAATTCCCTTTTCCAAAGGACATGATTCATTCTCAGCGAGAATTTGACTTTTGATTGAAGAAGCAAAATACTGCAGTTTATCGTTTAAAGATAGCAAATCTTGGTAAGGTTGTGGCTCGATAATGAATAGATCGTAAGTCTGAGAAGCATCAGTGTTTTTCTGCATCCATAAACTAAGTAGGGTTCGATCATCAGTCTTGTTTGCTCGTAAATATTCGTTCGTTGAGTGAATGCCTAAAGTGGTAGTAGCTAGCAGAATCAAAAAAAGAGCAATTTGAGAGATTCGCTGGTGTTTAATCTTCTGTAGCAATTCTATTAATGAGGTGCTAAAGCCCAATAGTAAAATGGGCAAGATGACTAAAGATCTGTGTGCTCGAAAATCCAGTCCATACTTACTGTAGCCCTGGGATGTTGTTGCAATCAGCATGGTGGCCAAGGCCCATACTATTAGTATCAAGTTAAATCTATTTTTCTTGGATCCAAAAAAGACGACTGTGAACAGGACCCAAAGAATGATGGGGCTAGCAAATTCAACTCCTCCAGTATGTTGAATAAAAAAATGTTTAAGGACAGCCGATGTTTCTTTGATGATATCTTGAATAGATGATGTAGAGTTGATGTGGTTATTAAAAACTCGAATATCAGATCTATTTTGCATTGAGATTGCCAATGAACTGCCGGTAATCACTGAAAATAGCATGATTATTAATACAAAATTTCTTTTGTTTTTTATCCACTGATAAGACGCAATCAGAAAAAAGACAGCAAAAAGAGGCACCAAAGATAGAGCTGGAGTGTACGCAAAGATCGCATGTTGAATAACTATGATAAGCAAAAGTAATATATCTAACTTGCCGCTTTTTTTATATAACAAACTTAAGCCAGTTCCAGCCAAACCTAAACTCAGTGGGAAGATGCTTTGTTCAAAAGAATGAAAGTAAAAGTGAGAAATAAAATAAAAAGATAATAGAAGGCTAAGCGCAATTGAGACAATCTCATCCGGATATTTTTTGTTTTTGTTGGCATAAATGAGAGCATATGAAAAAATAATTAATCCGGGGATAAAGTATAGAATGGCTCCGGAATTAAGAGTCACAATACTTTTGGTAAAAAATAAGCTAGGTAAAGCTTGAATCAGATATTGACGGGCGGGATAACCCAAAAAACAAGGCTGGTTGTACTTTTCGCCGAGATATTTGGAATTTGTTATACAAGCAACTTCCTGTGTTGTTTCGTGAGATACACTAGCTGTTTGTATGGCTTGGAAAAATGACAGAAAAACAAAAATTATTATGATTAATAAAGTTAAAAACCATTTTTTGTTGAAGGATAATTTAATTAGTTTTATTAAGCTTTTTATGCTAAAAACAATAATTAAAAAATATGACAATATCCAGTTAATACTGCCTATTTGGTTAAAAATAAATGACTGTTTTATGTTAATAAATAAGGAAAGAATATTGATAAACAATAAAATACCCAGTGAGCAGGTTGATAAAATGATAAACAAATTTTTTCGAAGTTTGAGCATATCACGATTTGGAGTTACTCTGGGGTAGCTTTATTGGAGAAATCCTTTTTTCATTTTTATTTAGTTAGTTTAGTTCCGCATAATCTCCACTTACCCACCCCTCACCATTTTCAAACTTAATTTTGTACCAGCCGTTGGTGGTTTCGCCTGAATACTCATAACTTTGTCCGACTTTGGCAAAGCCCAATTCTTTGCCACCGCCCCCGGCTTTGGCTCTGACCCGGAGGACTTCTTGACCGTTTTGAAAAAAGTTAGTGCTTGAAATTTTCACCAGTTGCCCTGATTGGCTGGCATCACCAGCTTGACCGCTTGGGGAGTTCGTGTCAACTGGAATGACTTGGGGAGAAGGCTTGGGACTGGGTAGCACATCATTTTTGGCTAACTTAATGGTCACCATCATTCGATAGCCTTTAACCACATTAATGGTGTGCTTTTGAACTTCATAAGAAGGTAAAGTGGCTTCAAATTCGTGTTGGCCAGGCTCGACATTGGTCAAAGTCAAAGGTGCAATTTGCTTGTCTCCCCCATCAATGGCAATAATCACCCCATCAGGAATAGTAATAAAAGTCACTTCTGATTTATCTTTGGTGCTAATTCTTTCCATCTCATAGAGCACACCACCACTGACTTCGGAAGTTTGGCCGGGTTCCCAAGTTAGGACTGTGAGCAGTCCTGGTCTAAGAGTGACTGGGGTTTCATAAGCCACCAAGTTGGAGTCATCGGGTTGAATTCGAATTAAGTATTCGCCTGGTTTAAGATCCTTTTGAATCAGCGGTGATTTTTCTAGGTATGAGCCATCAATAAACACAGAGGTTGTTTGACTGCCAGTAATAATCTGCAGTCCGGCTTGAGCCTGTTTACCAAAAGTACAACCACTCAAAGTCAATCCGGAAATTATGACCGGTAAAATTATTAAAAATAAGGGTCGAAACCTCATATAGCAAGTTTACCACGAGCAGAGACTAATTAGGTTTTGGTTTTGCCAGATTTTGATTTAACAGTTTTAGACCGGTTGGCTTTGGCAGTTTGAGATATGAATGGAGATTTGACCAAAGCTAATTTTAATACTTGGTCAATTGTTTCAACTGGGCAAAACTTAATGTCTTGTGTGACACTTTTTGGTAAATCAACCAAGTCACGCTGATTAGATTGAGGAATTATAACCATGGTACTACCAGCTCGATGAGCGGCAATACTTTTTTCTTTGAGACCGCCAATTCTTAAGACTCGACCTCTAAGCGTCATCTCGCCAGTCATGGCCACTTCTCTTTTGACCGGAATATTAGTTAGGGCGCTGGTTAGAGCTGTGGTCATAGTCACGCCGGCTGAAGGACCGTCTTTGGGGATGGCACCCTCTGGAACGTGAACGTGAATATCAATCTTTTCCAGTTTTGAGTTTTTAATACCCAAACTTTGAGCATGAGCCTTAATGTAGGTGAAAGCGGCTTGGGCCGATTCTTTCATGACATCACCCAGTTGGCCAGTTAATTGAATTTTTCCTTTTCCAGGTGTAATAGCTACTTCAATAAACAGGACTTCTCCGCCCACACTGGTCCAAGCTAAACCAGTGGCTAAACCGACTAAATCTTTTTCTTCGGTTAAGTTAACATCATATTTTTCGGGACCTAGAAAAGTTACCAGTTGAGCTTGAGTAACTGACATCAGAGTGGTGGCTTTAATTTTATTTTCTACAATTTTGGTGGCCAGTTTACGCATGACCGCATTTAGTGTTCGCTCCAGCTCGCGGACTCCTGCCTCTTTGGTATATCGGCGAATGATTTTTTTAATTGTAGCATCCAAAATCTTAACTTTGCGTTTGGCTAAACCATTAATTTGAGCCGATTTTTCTAGTAAATGACGTTTGGCAATTTCAAACTTTTCAATTTCTGTATAGCCAGCGTAACGGATAATTTCCAACCGATCTTTTAAGGCTGGCGGAATGGTATCGGTGGTGTTGGCGGTGGTGATAAAAATGACTTGGGAGAGATCGAAAGGCATATCCAGATAATGGTCAGAAAAATTAGAGTTTTGTTCTGGATCCAGAGCTTCCAGTAAAGCGGAAGAAGGATCACCCCTAAAATCATTGCCAACTTTATCAATTTCATCCAGCATAAAGACTGGATTCATACTGCCCGCTTGTTTCATTCCATTAATGATTCGGCCAGGCATGGCTCCCACATAGGTGCGACGATGGCCCCGGATTTCGGCTTCATCCCGAATCCCGCCCAATGACATTTTAACAAACGATCGACCCAAACTATCGGCGATGGAACGGCCAATACTGGTTTTACCCACACCAGGAGGACCCACAAAACATAGAATAGTAGGTAAAATATCATGATTAGCTACTTTGTCACCAAATTTGCGCTTGGTTTTAATAGGTGTGGCTGTGGGAGTAGTTGGCTGAGCCTCTTGTTTTTTAAGTTCCATCACTGCAATGTACTCCAAAATTCTATCTTTGACTTTTTCCAAACCAAAATGAGTTTTTTCCAGAGTTTTTTTGGCTGTTTGAATACTAATCAGCGCTTCTTTAGTTTTACCCCAAGGCAACTCAAAAACCGCGTCCAGCCAACTGCGAACATAACCTGACTCTGGGTTATTGGGCGACATGTTTCTTAAGTGTTTAATCTCTTTTTTAATTTTTTTCTTAATCTCTAGACTAGCTTCAAGTTTTTCCAGCTTTTTTTCATAATCTTCAGCCAATTCTTCTTCATCTTCCAAGTCACCCAGTTCTTTTTGAATGGTTCTGAGTCTCTCGCGCAATACACCTTCGCGCATATTTTTATCAAACTTTTTTTGCGTTTTGAAGACCACATCTTTTTCGATCTCCAAGACTTTCATCTCGTGAGCCAACTGCTCAATCACCAACTTCATGCGAGCCTTGACATTGGTAGTTTCCAGAATTTGTTGTTTTTCTTTGGTGCTGATAGCTAAGGTGCTGGCAATTTGATCGGTCAGCTCGCCATCAGTCACTCCCCCCATCAGCTTCATAAAGTTTAAAAACTCAACAGGTTTGCCCAAGTGGATGGCTGTTCTAAACTCTTTCTGCAGATGATTGGCCATCGCCTTGAGCTCGTTATCCAGCTGAATAATGTCGGGCAGTCGCTCAACTTGGGCCACTAAATGGGCTCGGTTGGAAATGTAGCCAATGATCTTGACTCGGCCAATACCTCTGACTAAAGCATTGGTGCTATCATGATCGGCGACTTTTCTTTCGACGGCTACCAGTGTGCCAACTTGATACAAATCGGCGGGTTTTGGTTGGTCGATCTTGGGGTCTTTTTGAGTCACCAAAACTAACAGGTTATTCTTGGGGGTGATCGCGTTTAAGGCGTTGAGTGAGATACTGCGGCCAAAAGTCAAAACTGACTCGGTACTGGGAAAAAGCACGCCCTCTCTGATAGGTACGGCTGGCAAAATCATGGGTAAAGGCACGATTTTACTCTGGTCTATTCTCTTGATGGGTGGCGTTTGGTTTGTCTTAATCATCGGTTAGCATTCTAACTGTTCGACTGCTAATTGGCAAGGAGGAAAAGCGACGTATATTTACAGTGACGCACATTTAATGAAGACGATCGAGGAATGATAGTGACTTAAAGTTTTAATTTGATAATTTATGATAAATTGACAACGGGAAGGGTTGACAATCAGGCTGAAACTTCTGCTGGGTCGTTTGCTCTCCACAATGTTTTTAACTCATCAATGAATAACCTCCACTGCAACCGTGCTTGAAACTCATTAACCAAATTAGGAAAGTGACAACGCATTAAAGCTAATCTTAGTAGTCTGAGTTTTGTATCGTCTTGCGGATCCCAGAGTCGCTCAAGTTGATCTCTGTAACGCGCTTGACACGCTTCATCCGACCAATCCTTCTGGTCTGGATCAATCCTTTTTGCTTTTAATACTTTTGCGTTGGCATCACTTTCAAGCCACAACTTAAGGTCGGTTGCGGTATACCAGCCTGGATTATATGTATTGCAATCTTGTGGCACAATCCATACTGCAATTTGTCCGTCCCAGGTCGTGTCCCAATCAAAATTCTCCATAAATGGTTGTGTTAGCATGTTCTTTCTTTGAAGATCCCAAACAAGACCAAAAATAGTGTTTAGTTGTTCTAGCAGACTGTGCTGGAGTGGATCATTTTCGCCGGCTAAATCTGGGGACAAACGTCCAATAGCCTCCCGCGTAAATTTCAAAGCCTCGACCTCACCTGCGTAATACCCAGTCACTCGGTTGGGTGCCCGAACCATCAGTGTTGCTGGGCGCTTGGTATCGAGTACCCAGAATTTTTGTCCCCTGCCTAAGAAAACAGCCAATTCAGGATAGCCGGCTCTTAAAGCCATCAATCTTACTGTATTGACGTTAATAACTCGTTGTCGAACTTGTTGTCGAACATGTTGAGGTAGTCTGCTTGTTGCTGTTTCAGCTGAATAATAGACATATGGTTCTCCTGTGTACAAATAATGCAATAATTGTTCTCGATACCTAGAAAGTTCAGCACCTACATCTGTTTCACCTCTGTCTTCTGCCTTGTCCGTGTTAACGACTGTAACGGGCACTCCATCAGCGTTGTGACCGCAGTAGAATGGCGGTTCAGATTCTCTGTTTTCTGTATTGTAATTCATTTCATTTTAACTAACTAACTAACTAAATCTGACCGTAATTATATCATAATAACCCAAAATGAGTCAATTTTGTCTGTGTTGAGGAAATCTAAATCACTCACTTTGTTGAAACAATATTCACGCAGGAAAGTGACGATGTATCGCATTGTGTGTGGGCGCGGTGGGTCGCTGAGGACTCGAACCTCAGACCTCTATCTTATCAGGATAGCGCTCTAACCAGCTGAGCTAGCGACCCGTTTTATCTCTGTAGACCAGAGTATTGTAACATAATATCTCAGGTCAGACGGAAATCAAAAAATATGTCCTGTCTTCCGCATTGAGACACCCTAGATTTTTTTAATAATGTCATGAAGAAGTGTTTGATCTTTATCCATTTTTAAAATAATATTGTTATGTTTGAGGGACTCTGGTAGCAAGTAGTCAACAGAATACATATTTTTAGT
>JAHIVK010000002.1 GCA_018816385.1 Patescibacteria group bacterium | reverse complement strand
ATGGCTACTTATGGCATCTTTTATGCATTTTCTTTGCTTCTTCTTCCTCAAGTAGCTGAGGCTACTATCGTCATCAGAATCAACGAAAATGCTATAAAATCTATTCATAATTAACTCATTTCTTATTTCGCGACAAGTCTATTTACAATCAAGACATGCTGGTTCTAGTCTTGTGTTGTTTTTTTGGTTTGGTTTCTGTAAAGTAGTATGGTAGATAGTTTGTAGTGAAATAAAAATGAGTTAATAGGTTTTGTGTAAAAGAGAAAACGAGTTAATTATGGAGTACGACTACACCTACGCCCCTAATCTTGTTAAGCCGGCGCCACCCAGGCGCAAATTGTATTGGGGTCTGTTTATGCTGACTTTTGGCTTGGTCTTAACAATATCTGGCTTATTGTTTAATCAGATGCAAAATCGTCAAAAAACAGTGGCCATAGCAGTATCTGCTCAAGAATCAACCCCTACGGAAGTAGTATTGGTGGCCAAAGAAGCTCCTACCACTTTGGCTTTATTGAGTGCAGATGAAGAGTTGGGTTCACCCGCCCTCCAAGCAGTAGCTGGTACTTCTCAAACAAGTGGTGGTCAGATAGATTCAGGTTTTAGAGTTTTAGATCAGACAGACCAAACTCAAGCCAGTTGCCAGTCTGCTATCTTTAAGATAGGTGACATTGAATCAAGTTCTTTTGATCACCCTGCCGATGAGTTTAATTGGGTGGGAGCCTTGGACGTCCTGCCGGACTGGGTTGATCCTTTTATCGTTGGTCAAAATCAGGACGCTGATTTTCCCTGGAGAACCAGCCAAGACGAGGCCGGCAATCCGGAAAATCGCATTCGCTTTACATATTCGGGAGGTAAAACAACCGCTCAATTGATTATCAGCTGGTCCCCCGGTACCACCGGCCAAGCCAGCAAGCTGGTGTATTTAGATGATGAGTTTGTGGGTAGTACCGGTACCCAATTGGGCAAATTTACTCAAGGCACTTGGCAGAATATGCCACTGGTACAGAGCCAAATCGACATGCCATTGACTGTCGGCGAACATACTTTAGCTATCAAAAGTGTCAATAACGGCCATCCAACCATCTGGGATTACATCAGTTTGAATGCTGATTGCGCTAATCACCCCTAAAATGTCTTACCTCGTCTTTTTTGAGTTTTCCAACCACTCTTTTAATTGAGTATAAATTTCTGAGGCTAGTTGGAGGCCAGCTTCCAGCATATCGGTGGTGACTTGGCGTTGATTGCCATCCACCACCAGCTCTCGAATTTGACGGATTTGAATGACCAAGGCATCGGCCGAATTAGTCAGCAAGCCTTGTGTTGTGAGTTGGTTCAAGACAAAGTCGGGGGTGAGCTGGGTATCGCTAATTTGTTTGGAACTAAGAGATCTCACGATAATTCGCATCTGGCGTTCAATCTCAAAAGACAAAGCCAAAAAGTTTTCTTTTAAACCATCCATATGAGTTGGTAAATCAATCTTTTCGGCCTGGCGAACTTTGTAGGCAGAAGGGACTTTGACAGCTTTTTCGTCCAAAATTTCTACTCCGGCCAGTTTTTTAATTTCTTCTGTTTGGCGAGTGCCCCTCAGGCCCCAAAAATCAAATTCAGCCAAATCAGAAAATAAAACTAACAGCAGAATCATGACCGCAATAGCCACGGTGTTGCTTGAAACAGTCGCTCCCAACAGATTAAACTGGGATAGAAACAGGGTTAAGATGAGGGCTAAAAAGGCGATTTGTTTCACTCTGATCGATATTGTATCACTATATTAGATATAGACTTGATATTATGATAAAGATATGAAGAAGTCATCAATCAAATGGCAGGTAACTCGGATACTAATATTATTATTACTATCCACTTGTCTGATCAGTTGGTATGTAGTGGTGTCTGAAGCTCAAGTTTTTGAACCACTTTCTAGAATGGATAATTTTGCCAAGCTTTTTTCAAAGTTTATGCAGACTGAAATCAGTCAAATATCTGAGGAGGTGCAAACCTCTACAATCTCAGAGGGTGAAAAGCCTGTGATTCCGGCTCAAACTCCAACTGTAACTCCAATTCCTCAAGCAGTTGCGCTTCAACCCACACCCACGTTGACGATTATTCCGGTTCAGACAAAAACAATTATTCAACCCACTCGTAAACCAGTGGCGCCATCTTTTCCCTATAT
>JAHIVK010000046.1 GCA_018816385.1 Patescibacteria group bacterium | reverse complement strand
TTGTCGGCCGATGCCAGTAAAGCCAAACAACTTTTAGGCTGGCAAGCTCAAACCTCACTCCAGGAGGGGTTAAAGAAAACAGTTGAGTATTTTGGGAGGTCTCAAGTATGATCAAAAAATTACCCAACAAAGTAGCTCGGTTCTTTTGGTCGGCAGATTTAAATGCTTTAGATCTAGAAAAGCACAAAGTGTATATTGTTCATCAAATATTAAGTTGCGGAGATCTTGAGGCTAGTAAGTGGCTTTTTGATAATTATGGCATTAACGAAGTGAAGCGCGTTTTTCACAAACACCCTCAAAGACTTTACTCAAAAAAATCTTTCAATTTTGTAAGTCATTATCTACTCGATTTGGATTCGAATATCAATCAAAACAAGTATGTCAGTCTTTCATCTTAATACAATTACTCCGGGTCATGAAAAACTCATGTGGCAATTGGGTAAATTGATTCATGGTCAATTACTTATTGGTGGCACCGCTTTAGCTTTACAAATAGGTCATCGTCAGTCGGAAGATCTTGATTTTGTAATTCCAAATCCAGTTCCGGAAAATATTGTTGAATTAATCAAAGCCTCATCACCTGCGAACGAGCTTGAGCACCTGATAAGAAATAAACAGCAATATTATATGTGCTAAGTAGACGCGCCACTTGGAGAGATTATGTTGACATTGCCATCTTATTGGATCAAGGTTTAGCCAGTTTGGATGAGGGCATTAGAGATGCTTATACCCGTCACCAGATTAATGAAAAGTGGATCTTAGAACCACTGACTTATTTTGACGATATCGCCGATCAGCCCATCAAGTTTGTAGGCAAACAGTACACGAATGATGAAATCAAATCTATTATTAAGCGACATGCCCGAGTCTATACCAAGCAAAAATTAACTTAGAAACATTAATAAGATGCCAATTTCTACAGAGCAAAATCAACACATTGTGCTTGATGTTGATCGAACAACTTTTAATACCGACCTGTATTTAAGAGAAATTATCAGGTCTATTGCTTGTTTTTTATCGCAAAGTGATGAAGCTATCGAAGCAAAACTTGAGGATTATTGCCATAGCTTGACTGATTCAACTCAATTTTCTTTAGATGATTTCATAGATTATCTAATCAATAATTTATTTCCCAAAACAGTTAAAACGAATGATCTGGAAGAGAATGATCCAAATGGCATAAAACAAGACCTGCTTTATTTTATTCAGTCTTGGCTGATTGAAGAGCCGAAGTTGATTTTTCCAGATGCATTGGTTATTTTGAAAGAATTGAGACAGCTTGGATTTAGAATTATCTTTTGGAGTCAGGGTGAAACCACACACCAGGAATGGAAGTTGTCTTTTTTCCAACGGGATGGAAGTCACGAGTTAGCTTTGATCGCGCCGGATAAACTAGCTAATGATGTAATTGAGTGTATTCCGCCAGGTGCTGTGGTGGTTGATGATAAATTGCCAGTTTTGGAACAATTAGCCACAATACGGTCAGATTTGCAACCGGTTTGGTTGGACAGATTAAATGGCGATGGACAAAATTGTCCCTCTCACATTCACCACATCACCGACCTGAATCAACTCATGACTTTGCTGGAAGTCTATTGATTTGGATTTTACTAATTAGTTATGTTAATATAAGCAATAGACTTGTCGCGAAATAAGAAGTGAGTTAATTTAAGTAGCCATTGCCCTTATTTCGCGACAAGTCTAATATCAATAGAAATCAACCAGGAGAAGTATGCCAAATTTAATTTCAGCCCAAACTCAAAAAAGCAATGGTGAGGCAATGATCAATTTGCCGCTATCTTCTTTGCGATACCTTTCTCGATATCCTCGGGAAAAGAAGATCATCATAGAGATATCGACTGCAGATATTAAGCGCGTTAATATCGCTGGAACACTTGACGAAATCATTAACGAAGCTCGACTTGATTACGCTCTTGGTCACTACAAAACTTTTACCAATGCCAAAGATTTAATTACAGAACTACATTCATAAGTCTATGGAAATCAATCTTTCGCCTCGTTTTAAGCGAAGTTATAAAAAAACGCCTCGTTATATTCAAAAAGATTTTGATAAGAAAATAAATACATTTATCAAGACCCCAGATCACCCATCTTTAAAAACACATAAGCTAAAAGGCAGACTACAAGAGTGTCTGGCTTTTCGACTCAGGGGTGGTTATCGTGTTCTTTTTGAGTTTTGTGGATCTAATCATGTTGATTTACTTGACATTGGGTCACATGATATTTATGAAAGATTTAAGAGATAACCGGAGCTTTTATGAAAAAACAAATAAATAAGATTCCAAACTTTAAATCAGAAAAGGATGAAAGAAACTTTTGGATGAATCATGATGTGACTGATTACTTACACCAAATGAAACCAGCCAATCTTGATCTTTCCATGCTAAAGCCATCAACAATTAATGATGTTGGCTGATAAAATAGACTTGTCGCGAAATAAGAAGTGAGTTAATTTAAGTAGCCATTGCCCTTATTTCGCGACAAGTCTAATTAGAGAAAAACAACAAATCAAATTTGCTTAAATATTTAGATACGCAGACTGTTATCTTGGACCAATTTTTTTACTTCTTGCTCAAAAAACAGTTTAACTTGACTCCAATTTGTGGCTAGAAGCATATTGGGCATGGGTTCTGATTCAGCATCAGCAAAATAAGTTAAGCTTTTGAGAACATGGGCTATCGAAACATTTTGCCCAGCATATTTTTCCTCAAACCAGGTCATGGCTTGAGTTAATCCCACTTGATGTAATAAGTAATACAGATCAATAAAATCGCGTTTAACACCTCTGGAAGCCACCGATTCAAGTTTCATACAGATCAAGTCTGCTAGTGAAGCAATGGCCACATTTTCAAAAACATCTAATTTGTGTATCAGTGGGTAAGGATAGATAAAAAAACTTAATTTTGTACCATTTAAACTTCCGTTAAAAGTGCCGTTTTCGTTTTGGTATATCTCTAAAGCACCCGTTGTGAGCAAGGTGTTGCGAATTTCCTGAGGCGTGGCAGGTGTTTTGGTAAAGAAATCCAAATCAAAAGACAAACGATGACCTAGGTGAAGCGCACAAGCTGTTCCACCCGCCAAATAGTATTTTTTCACAAAACTCAGATGGCAAATAGTCTGCAATGTACTTAGGGTTTGAGGATTTATGCCTGTTTGATGCATTTGAAAGAATTAATTGGTAAATCAAAAATTAATGAGTAAAAAGTGGCATCTTTTTTTGTTAATTGTCTGCTATTCAGGGCTCTATTTTTGATCTGTTCTGGAGAATATGTTTGAGCCAGCCATTTCCATGAGGCCAAATTTCCAATTTTTAGCAACCGATCAATGATGTAACTTGAATTTTTTTGGGTGTTAATAGACTCTAACTTAGCATCCCAAAAGAATTGTTGAAATATAGTTGGCAGTTGATTCATATCTATTGATTATTATACACGAACACTATTCGGGTTATAATAAATCCATGATGACTCAACAATTATTAAACCGGCTGGTTTGGGATTACCGCATATTAAAAGCGCATATGACTTTGTGGTATCAAGATAAACTTTATCCTCAAAATTACCCTATTACTAGGAATGCTAATCCTTGAAATTGACTTATTTTGAGGAATGTGGTAAAATAAATTTATGCAAATTAATCGAATTTATCATCTAGATAAACTGATCGATCCCCAACGAGTGTTGGTTATTTATGGACCTCGGCGAGTTGGCAAAACCACTTTGATCAAACAATACTTAGCTCAAACTAAATATCGTTACTTGTTTGAAGTGGGTGATAGTCTGCCTTTTCAAAAATTGATGACCAGTTTAGATCCCCAGATATATCAGGATCACTTCCAAGAGTATCAACTGTTAGTCATTGATGAAGCTCAATATATTCCGCAGATTGGTCGAGCCCTCAAACTTTTGGTGGATACGATGCCTCATTTAAACATTATTGCTACCGGATCATCCAGCTTTGAGCTATCTGGCCAGGTGGGGGAACCCTTGACCGGTAGAAAGTGGGAATTAATGTTTTATCCTGTATCTTATCTAGAGCTCAAACAGCAATTCACCACTCATGAGCTGTCTGCTATGTTATCCACACATTTAATTTATGGTCTTTATCCGGAAGTGCTGACTACTCCGTCTTTAAAAAAGAAACAAGCGATTCTGGAAGAGCTAACCGCATCTTACTTACTCAAAGACATTTTAGCTTTGGAGAAATTAAAATCTTCTCAAATTTTAGTCAGCCTGCTTAAGTTATTAGCTCTTCAATTAGGCAATGAAGTTTCACTTCAAGAACTTGGTGGTCAATTGGGAATTGATTATAAAACGGTGGCTCGTTATATTGACTTGCTTCAAAAAACTTTTATTATCTTTGAATTATCTGGTTACAGTCGAAATTTACGCAGTGAAGTTGTTAAAAAGAAAAAGTATTATTTTCTAGATCTGGGAGTACGCAATGCCCTTATTAATCAGTTTCAATCACTTGATGATCGAGCTGATTTGGGTCATCTTTGGGAAAACTTTATTATTATCGAACGGCTCAAAAAACTAGTTTATACCAAGCAATCTAGCTTATTATATTTTTGGCGTACCTGGGATCAGCAAGAAATTGATTTGATTGAAGATATCAATGGTCAGCTGACAGCCTATAAAATAAAACTGTCGCCAACTAAGCCGGCTAAACTACCCCCTCTGTTTGCCAAGACTTATCCAGAGGCTCAATTTCAAGTGATTAATAAAAAAAATTATCTTAAATTTATTAGTTAAACAACTGATAAAATTACGTCAAGATTATAAAAAGTTACTTTATGATCTCCTTCTATATTGAACTGTTGCAAAAATTGCAACAGTTGACTAATCCTCAAAATCACCCTATTACTAGGAATGCTACTCCTTGAAATAAGCTTGACACTCATATCTCCGTTGTAGTATCCTGTACAAATATGAATAGGATAAATGAACTGATTAAGTCCGGTCAAACTATTTTTCATACCACAGATTTAGCTGTGCTCTGGCATATTTCAAATCGCAACACTTTGTACACAGCGACTCAACGAGCTGTGAAACAAGGGGTTTTGGCACGCATATATAAGGGTTTGTATACCACCGGCTCTTTATTTCAGCTTGACCCGTTTCTTCTGGGTCAAAAAGCTTGGCATGACTTTACATACCTAAGCACCGAGACGGTTTTGGTTCAAGCCGGTATCATTTTTCAAAGTATGCCATACATAACATTTGTGGCCGCCACCACAAAAAAATTGCTGATTTTGGGTCAAGAGTATCGGTTTCGACAAATGGCGCCCCAGTTTTTGCACAACCGAATGGGTATTGACCAAAAAGACGGTCTATTTGTGGCATCGCCAGAGAGGGCAGTGGCAGATTTGCTCTATTACAACCCCTCTGCGTTTCTGGATAATCGCAGTCTGCCGGATTGGGATAAAATTCGATCTATTCAACAACAAGTGGGCTTTTTATGATTACCCGCGCTCAAGATGCTCTTCACAAGTCTTGGCTTAATCGCATTTTAATTGAGGTGGCTGATAAGGCTGTTTTATCGCAGGCACTGATTTTTAAAGGCGGGACTTGCGCCGGTATGCTGGGGTATCTGGATCGTTTTTCTGTGGATCTAGACTTTGATTTGAATCCGGCTAGTGATCAGAATCTAATAACTCAACAATTACGCAGTATTTTTGATCAGCTCGGTCTGATTGTGAAAAATGCTTCCCCTCAGGCGCCTTTTTTTACGCTGGGCTACTCCAGTTCTCCGTCAGAGCGCAGTACAATCAAATTAAGCGTCACAACCCGGCACTACGTGGCCAGTCGAACCCAAACCAGTTTCTTCCCCGAGATTGACCGCTACCTTCCGCATCAGAGCATTGAGACTATGTTTGCACACAAATTAATAGCTCTGACAGATCGTTTTGCTCGCCACGCCAGTTTGGCCGGTCGGGATATTTATGATATCCACCATTTCTTTTTGACAGGCCAGTCTTACTCAGGCTCGGTCATTGAGGAGCGAGCGCAGATGGGTACAGCGGCATATCTATCGCGCCTGTTGTCATTTATTAAGGATAGGATGACACAAAAAGTTATCGATCAGGACATTAACCTTTTGCTCACGCCGGAAAAATTCCACCAAATTCGCAAAATACTCCTACCGGAAACAGTATCATTTCTAAATCAAGAAATCCAAACGTTAGCCAGATGCGTATGATCTGATAAGTCCGGATAAATTACGACCTCTTTCAAGCAGAATACCGGGCCAATACTTGAGCCACTGGCGACAAGACCAGTTTTTGAGGATGACCAGCCACCAGTTTTTAGTATCCAACCAGTTTTTGCGCCAACCCAGGGTTTGGGAGGAGGCTTGTTGCTGATGGACGACTGCCACTTGGTGACAAACCAGGTTTTGCCAACCGGCTCGGGTCAGGCGCAGGGACAGATCGATGTCCTCCAGATACGAGCCAAACCGCTCGTCAAACAGACCCACTTGATCCAGAGCTGGGCGCGAGTAGAGGACGCAGGCGGCATTAGTAGCATCCACGATGGTGATTGCGGAACGGGATTTTGACGACATGTCGATTGACGTTTGCTTGAAGTTTTGAGTCATGGTTTGAGCTTGACCCTGATCAAGTATTTTAATGCCGGCCGACTC
>JAHIVK010000045.1 GCA_018816385.1 Patescibacteria group bacterium | reverse complement strand
TCACGTTGAAAGTACTAATAGTACTGTTAAAGAATTGCTAAGAATTCACCGGGGATTACCACCAAACAGACAAAGAAAAATGATCGCATTATTTTTGCGTTCTAAGACCAAAAAACCAACACGAAATGTCACTTAACCCCAAAAAACACAACTTTCAATTGGAGTTTAGAAAAAACGGCCGGACCATTACTCAACAAAGTGCCAAGGGGTTAGTAGTTCTTCATGCTCAAAGATGATTGCTCCAACCACCATCATAAACCGATCAATTTGGTTGTATCAAGTACTCGGATTAACAGATTTATTATTATTTCTCCACTATTCTAGAACAGAAAAAATTAGCAAAAAGTTGCATATCTTCAACTGAAGTCTTTCTGCCAAAACCAATTCTCGCCGTCTTAATTGGTTTTGATTTTCCACTATGGGGAAATGTAGAAAATAATGTAAACCGAGTTGAGTTTAAACCAAAACTGTCTCCTTTTTCAAAATTATTTATGCACTTATCGTCTATTGATAAAAATGCATTAATTGCATTGCTTATTCTTTGCCCATCAATATAATCCTGTCTAAAGTGATTTCCCGATAAATAATTTGCTACTACCCCCTTTGGTGGTAATAAATACCCAAAGTAACTGTAAGCCTGCCATCTCCACTTTTGATCATATGATAAACCAGCCTGATATTTATCTAAAGTATTCATCATGACCTCAGACAATCTCTTGTAGTGATCTAGCTGTCTTGCAATTTCTCTTTGACTAATTCGATGTAAGGCAAAAACAGAGTCTGGAGTTAACTCACCCATAGCATCTACAATAAACTTTTTCATTTCTGCATCTTCAACTCGATTCCCCCAACAAGCTAAAACGCCAAAAAAATATGACTTGCCACCACCCTGATGTTTACTTAGGCTAGCTGATTCTAAAATAGTTAAATTGGGTGGCAGAGCACCAATTGGAAGATGTTTTTGATTCAATAGATCTGACGTTTTATCAACAATCATAAAATATTGTTGTTCTGGATTACGAGCAACTTTTAAAACAAATTTTCTTATTGCTACTTGTTGATGAACAAAAAATTCTTGAGCTGACATGTTCCAAAGAGGACCACTGGGTTCAAGATTTATTAACAAAATATCTGCCTCTTCCGGTGAACTTTCCTGCCAATTTGAAGGAGGTGGATTTTCATAGTACCAGCCAGGTGTCTGGTGAACTTTGATTGACACCAGTCTTTGATTTTCCATGGTTGCACTTGCCATCATTAATGCTGTACCAGTGGCACTAATACCACTTCTAGTGAAAAACACGTCTGGAGAACCGAGCTGTGGTGAAGTAAACAAATCTTGGAAAGACTCTGTGTGTCTTTTTAGTAAATCAGCAAGATACTCTTTCCGTTGATTCTCATCTAATTGATCATATTTTCTAACTCTAATCAGCTGTTTGTATAACAAGCCTCTTTGCCAAGTTTCAAGGTCTGTTTGTTCCGATAGTAACCATAATAAAAATTTGTCTGGCGAATATTCACGCTGGCTTCTTGCTTGTACAAGAAAATTTTCAATTTTTAACCTTACGTCCTCATGACTAATGCTTTTTAGACATCTTTTTATAAAATCGCTCAACTCTGCCCTTTCCTCTTCAATAGACAGTTCTTCATCTGTCCAGATATGTGGTTGATGTCTTTGGCACAATGCCGCCCTCCACATTTCTGACTTAGCAACTGGAGTCACGACTTGATTAACTCCATGATGCTGATAAATACTCCGGGCAAAACTAATTCTATTACTTAAACTAAAGGAATATATACAACCTATGTCTTCAGTAAGTAAAATTTTGACAAATATTTGCTTATCTAACTGATTAGGTTGTTGGTTTGCTTCCCTGAATCTGTCACAGAATGATGTAAAACTATCAAAATCGCAAAAAGTTTCGGCAATATAAATCCAGGGTTTTATGTTTTTAAGACAATCACTCAATAATTCATCAGCTTTTTGAACCACCATAATTCGTTCATCATCCAGTATGGCAAAAATATTATTCAATTCCGCCTGAGTTAATATGCTGTTGGTATCAACCTTCCGGGATCCAATTGGAAAGGATGAATAGTGTTGCCTGCCATATGCTGACTGTATGTGGTCAGACATGGGCATCATGATACTGCCCTGGCGAGAACCAGTTATATCATCGCTAGCAACTATTTCCAAGAAACAAGATGTCAATGACACTAGGTGTTCAGCACGTTTCATTTCAAGATCTTGTTGAAGCTGTGCCATTAAGAACTCAAGCCACACTAACAACAGACCCTTATCAGATGCCAGCTCCTCTTTTCCTTCATCGGTGCAATAGACCCAACCAATTTTATTTAAGATCAATGGTTTTATCACATCGAGACATGACAAGATTTTAGCTTGAGCTTCATTTACAACTTGTTTTTCGTGAATTTCTTTTTCCTGAAACATAGCTTAAGGCTTAAGTCTCGATTAACAATCAATCTAATTATTACCATCTAAACAAGGGAAAACCACTGGTTAATGCTTTGACTTCCTGCTTAATTTTCTGCAACTGCCGATGCTCATCTGCCCAAGCTCTGAATTCTTTCACAAACTGTTGGCGCGCTTGCGTTACTTTCGGCAGCTGCTTATCTCTCACTAACTCCACGACTCGACCAATCCAGACCCCGATCTGCTCCATCTCCGCCTCTTTCATGCCTCGGGTGGTGACCAAAGGTGTGCCAACCCGTAAACCTGAGGGATAAAAAGGACTAAATGGCTCATTTGGCACGGTATTGCGATTGGCATAAATCCCAGCTACATCCAAAGCATAAGCCACTTGCAAACCCAAACCCGGACCAAAAGGTGTCAAATCAATCACCATCAAATGTGTTTGGGTGCCATCTCCCACTAACTTCAAACCAGCTACTTGGAGAGCTTGGGTCAAAGCATTGGCATTCTTTCTAATCTGATGACCATATTTTTTAAACTCCGGCCGACTGGCCTCTGCCGCCGCCATAGCAATTGCCGCTGTAGTGGCGTTGTGAGGACCACCTTGTAGGCCGGGAATAATGGCCGAATCAATCTTTTTGCCCAAATCAGCATCTCGCTCTAAGCCTCGGTTGGTGACCATAATCATGGCTCCCCGAGGACCACGAAAAGTTTTGTGGGTGGTAGACATGATCACATCCGCGTCACTAACTGGTGAAGGATGATCACCGGAAATCACCAAACCAGTCACATGTGAGATATCAGCTACCAACCATGCCCCGACTGCATCAGCAATTTTTCTAAATTTGTCAAACTCCATCAGAAAAGGATAAGCCGTATTGCCAACCACTATGACTTTTGGTCGGTGCTTTTTAGCCAAAACTTGGAGAGCCTCAAAATCAACTTTGGCATCTTCACCCACTCCATACTGGACCGACTGATAGAAACTGCCTGAGGCTGTGACTTTGGGATGACCGTGAGTTAAGTGACCTCCAGCCACCAACTTCAAACCCATCAATATATCTCCAGGTTGCATCAGGGCCATATAAATGGCTAAATTGGCCGGACTGCCAGAATAAGGCTGAACATTGACATAAGGCACGCCAAATAACTTTTTAATTCTGTCTTGAGCTAAGACTTCAATTTCATCAATTATCTGGTTGCCCTCGTAGTAACGTCTACCCGGATAACCTTCGGAGTATTTATTGGACAGACAAGAACTCAAGACACTAGACACTTCTGGAGAGGTATTATTTTCTGATGGAATTAAACCAATCTTCTCTCTCTGGCGAGTTTGTTCCCTAGTGATGAGGTCAGAAACTGGATCTTGAGTCATAGAAGTTTATTATAAACTGGTAGTGACTTTTTCGCTCTAACTAATCAATGTGGGAAACATTCGATTAATCCAAGCGTTTAATACAGAATTATTTTTTTGTATTATTTCTAAAGGAATTTCAAACACCTCTGTTAAGTAGCGTTGTCTTTCTGACGATAAGTCAACAATCGGTTTTTCGATATCAATTCCAATCTCAACTATTGATGCCCAAATTTTTTTGTGAGTAGGACCAGAGGCAAACCTAATGGCGGTATGTTCGTCTATAAATGGTCTCACTGCATCCCTTACTATTTTATTTAGAACCGGATGAACTACTCCCCCAGCTTCACTTGGCAAAGAATTAAGAAACTTCCACTCTGCGGTTTGCGCAAGTTGATTTTGCATTACCATTGATATTTCTTCCGTAAACAGTTCATACGGCTCCATCATCAACGGCGCATTAGATAAACCATAATATCGAGGTTCAGATTCAACAATCGATGCTCGAGACAAAGCTTCTCTCACGCTAAGAGTTGATTCAATTTGAGTCAAAGATGTCTCCTTTCCTAAAGCTATCTGGTTCCGTTGAACTGCCCGAATATATACTTCTTTATCCTCTCTAAATTTGTCAACCGCCTCAGACAGTAATCCTTCGTACGGGACTAGTTGAGAAAGCAGTAGCGCCTTTTCGGGCTCAGTTATGTTTGAAGATTGAATCTCAGATTTTAATCTATCTATTACATCTGCAGGAGCTAAACATACTACATAAACACTATGCAAATCCAACCCCTGATCCGATTCTTGCTCCAACATGTCTTGAGCACCTTTTTCGGTCTCCAATATTGACTCTTGAGTTAACTGATTGTCTTCTATTTTAATAAAAGCTTGTTCTGATTCAGGATATTTAATTCCTCTATAGTCTGCAATTGCTCGTCGCACGTCATTATCTGATATATCTTCCCCTTTTTCCATTGCAATTAAAAGTTTGCGAACTTTACTATTCAAATCAATAAGTCTTCCTCTTCTAGTGGAAACACTTAATTCGCCGCCATCAAAACTTCTCACTCGTCCCAAGTTCCAAAAACGCAAATGTGGTTTTCTCAACAAAATGTCAGTTTGTCCTACCCAACAAAGCCCTCCATATCCTTGGACACCATTCAACTGAGTACTGATGAATGGTAATCCTGGCTCAAACGCAGAACCAAATCCGTCAGGACTATATGCCTGGATTCCTATTCCTTCAATAGTATTCTCCTCTTTCGAACGCAATCTAAACGACATCTGGGCGCCATTTTCTATTGCCCGAGTTAACATGCTTTCATAATGCTCAATCCGATGAGCGTGAGTAATGAGTGAATATTGAGCATACATTGGCCTATTCTCTTCAAATCGCGTAGCCTCAATTATGCACGATAAAGGAGTTCTTGTCTTTGCAAGAACTTGTACAACCCGATAATGCCGAGCCGCCAACTCCATAAATGCATTGAGTGTTTTTTTATTGAGTTGATAATACTCAGCATAAGTTAGTAGAGTATCCGGGTCTTCAAAAGATTTAAGTTGTTGGATTAATTGAAGTAGTTCTTCAGCATCGCAACCTGTTCGCAACAAGGGGGCTACCCAATCCGAATGCTTTGCAAAAACCAACCGATAAATAGCCACATGATTTTCTTCCCAAACTTGATTAATCTGAGGTAGTTGATGGGCTACAAACAACCGCGCCAGATCTGGAGCTAAACCAAAGTTATAAGCAACCGCTCTAATTTGATGAGTCTCCATCCCCATCGAAATGGCATATTTGGCGCCCTCTGGAGAAAATTCATATGCCTTCTCGAGATTGTATAAATCTAAGTCAGCCAAGCGGTTTTTCATGATCCAGTCAAAATAATCTCGGCGCTGTTGATACAGGTCAACAAGTTGTTTTCCTTGCCGAAATCTTTTCTTGAGAAGTGCTTCAAAAAGCCTGGAGTTGGATTCTTGTTCCATAATTTGAGCATACGAATCACTTACGGTTGAATCTCCTTCAGTCAATTGATTATTCATTTCTGCACCAGATTGAGGAAGAAACAATTGTCTCAACTTCAATATAATCAATTGACCATACTTGGGTTGCTTTCGAAGAACTTCTTGCATACTAAAATTGGAAGGAGCATCCATATTCATAGTCATTCAAGTATAGCGCCTAAAAAACAGAATGTCGCTTTTACTTGAGCCTAAATCTGATATTTGGTTTTGGGGTTGCTATATAACAATCAGTTTCGCTAAACTATTCTCAGATATACTGCATCGGCCTGATTCAAGGGAGGGAAATTCAGTTAGATAAACATCTCCCCTTTGACACTTACTTCCATTACTTCTCCACTCCTCGGGTGCCTAAACTCTAACTTAACCGCCTGTAAAATTTGACCCTGAGTCCATAATCTATCCAGTTTCAAGCGTTTGCGACCCAAATACAATGAATCGCCCACCAAGGGATGATGAATAGCAGATAAATGCACCCTAATTTGGTGCATTCGGCCAGTTTTGGGTTGGCATCTGACCCAACAAAAACCTTGTTCATAGGTTTTTTTCATCTGCTGTCTTAAATCTAACAATTGAGCAGGAGTAAAATTATTTGTCTCCCCTACCCTGTCTAAAATTTGATCAATTACTTGATCAGTTGGAGGCAGTTTCTGGGTAACTTGGTAATTGGTTTCAGCCACCCGACCTTCAGGCTGAATGGATATTTTTTTGAAGTTACTCTTAGATCGACCTAGAGGCAGATTAATCATTCCCCTATCTGGCTCAACTTGGCCATGGACTAAAGCTAGGTATTCTTTTTTAGTTTGTCTTTGTTTGAACTGAGCTAATAAATTCACTAATGCCCCAGGATTTTTGGCCAAAACTAAAACTCCGCTGGTATCCTTATCCAAGCGATGCACAATGCCCCACCTTTGATGAAATATTTCCTCTGGTGTACCGTACTTGGTATCAAAATCAGCTAGGACCAGCTTCTGCCAATCCGACCTGGCTACCAAGCTCACAAATCGGCGATCATCTGGCTGTTTATCGATAAGCTGGGCTAGTTGCCGGCTGTTTGCCCCCCGATTTTCAAATTTAGCCAGGTCCTGATCAATCAAGCGTTGAGCCAACCAAGCTTGAACAGTTTGACCACGCGCTGTCCTGGCCTGATTAACCACCATATCGGCGGGTTTATCAATCACAATCAGATCGGTGTCTTCAAATAAAATTTGCATAGGGTTAGTACAAATAAACTTCCGAGGGTTGAAACCCTCGGTTTTCCTTATGCTACTTCATACCTTGTTTAGTTATGTACTCAGATATCACTTTGTCAGTAATGGATCCTACCGATTTAACCATGAATCCATCAGCCCAAAATGTCGCACTC
>JAHIVK010000044.1 GCA_018816385.1 Patescibacteria group bacterium | reverse complement strand
TCACGTTGAAAGTACTAATAGTACTGTTAAAGAATTGCTAAGAATTCACCGGGGATTACCACCAAACAGACAAAGAAAAATGATCGCATTATTTTTGCGTTCTAAGACCAAAAAACCAACACGAAATGTCACTTAACCCCATAATTAACTCATTTCTTATTTCGCGACAAGTCTAATCTTGAGGCAAACAAATATCGTCCAAGTTTAAAAGTGAAACTTTGGTTCTTTGAGGGTATGAGAAAATTTCTTATAAAAGGCTTTAATGATCACATCCCGAGCCTCATCTACTTCATAGGAAGTAGTGTTTAGTGTCAAATCGTATGAATTAACTTTACTAGAATCTCGTTGAATATACTGCATGATGAAATCTCGGCGTTCTTTTTCCACCTTGGTAATCATTCTTTTAGCTTTGCGTTCACTAAAACCTTCATAATCAATCGCTCTTTTGACTCGCACAGCATAAGGTGCGGTGATACTGACGTGTAAGCCCCGAGCAAAGGGAGTAATAAAGTTAGCTCCTCTACCCAAAATAACTACTTTGCCTTTAAAAGCATAGGCTAAAATAATTTTACATAGTTCCGTCATGTAAAGATTATTATCAACATACTCAGGATTGAGCACCGAATGAACAATATCTTCCATCATAGTCCGACCTTTTTCATCCACCTCTTCAATAATACCCCGTCTTCTTTCCACTGATCTAGCAATCTCATTAACAATTTGTTTATCAACAAATTCGTAACCCAATTCTTTTGCGACTGCCTTGGCAATTGGTCTGCCTCCACTACCAGGTTCACGAGCTACCGTAATGTATGGGTACTGATACAGTTTTGGGTCATCCGAATGAGATTTGCCCAATTTTTTCCCCAACTGCCTAAAATTAAATAGTTTATTTAAGAATGGATAAACGTCAACAGTCATACTAATCAGATTATAACACTTTCAAGTTTGAAGATTCGTCAGCCTAGTACCAGATATAAAGCTGCTTGAGAATGATATAATGACTTCTACCTGATGCCTCAGTAGCTCAGCTGGATAGAGCGCCGGTCTTCGAAACCGTAGGTCAAAGGTTCAAATCCTTTCTGGGGCACACAAATGTTATAATTTGTTTATGACTCAATTAATCCAAAATCATCGTCAAGATTTAATCCAAGTGGCCAAAGATAATAAAATTGACTACTTAGCTTTGTATGGTTCTCATGCTCGAGGTGAAAATACTGATGCAAGTGATATTGATTTATTAGTTTCTTTTGATAAAAAAGCGTCAGTCAGCCTGTTTGATTTAGCCAGTATTCAGATAAAGATGAGTGAAATTTTGGGCAAAAAGGTTGATTTGGTTACCAAAAGCGGCTTGAGTCAATACGTTAGGCCATATATTCAAGATGATATTCAAGTTATTTATGCAAAAAAGTCCTAGTCCTTACATTCATTACATTATCAATGCCGTAGCTCTTATTAGGGATTTTCTTGAAGATATTGATAAATCTGAATTTAAAAAGAATAATTTAGTTCAAGCAGCAACCATACGTCAATTAGAAATTATTGGTGAAGCCTGCAACAATCTTGAGGAAAAATTTAAACAATCCAGACCTAACATCCCATGGCAGTTAATTATTGGTATGAGAAATAAATTAGCTCACGATTACTGGGATATTGATATAGATTTAGTTTGGAAAACAGCAAAAAAAGATGCGCCCGTATTGCAGAAGCAACTTCTTGATCTGTTAAGTGAAATTGGAAAATAAGTACTGTTTCCTTTCGCATTTTCAGCGATTTTGTGCCATAGATGATAAAATACATGGATACAAGGTGAGGGCCAGTAGCTCAATTGGCCCGCCTGCAACGCTATGCGTAGCATTGCGGGCAGGTTAGAATACATATGAATTATTATTATACATATGTACTCAGGAGTAGTAAGGATCATAAACTATATATTGGATGGACAGTTGATTTAATTAAAAGAATAAACAATCATAATAAAGGAATAGTAGAATCTACTAAAAACAGAAGGCCATTAGTTCTTGTTTATTTCGAAGCATGTTTAAATAAAGATAATGCTATTAAAAGAGAAAAACAATTAAAAAGTGGATTCGGAAGAGCTTATTTAACAAGAAGAATTAATTTGGGTCGGTAGCTCAGTTGGTTAGAGCGTCTGCCTCTTAAGCAGAATGTCGAGGGTTCGAGTCCCTCCCGACTCACCAAAAAGGAAATCGAGTCGGAAGTGGGGGCAGCGCTGGCTGCGCCCCCCTCCGCAGACAGCGCTGCAAAGGCATAATTCAAATTCGCCGAGAGCCGCCGATTCATTAAAAAGAAGTTCGAGCCGACTTTTTTTGCCATGATTGATAAATCATGGCAATTATTTTTTGCGCGCGCGATTTTTTGCGCTTGCAAGGCGCAATTTACGAATTCTCTCATAGGTTCGAGCCAAATAGTTCCGTTTTTCTCAATTTGTGATTTCTTCTCTTCCAATTTGAGTTTTTCATCAAATAATTCGTTTTTCTTTTGTTTGTAAACTTCCGGTTCAATGACCTGATCAAGATAACCATCCAGAAGACGATTAAGTTTTAGTTCCGATTCCTGGATTTGTCCGTCCAACTGTTTTTCTTCCACTTCGGCGGTCAACTTGTCTTTTTCTTCGGCTTCAATAATCCATTTTTCAAAATACGGTTCCCAGTCTTCATGTAAACCGCAGTCACTAACAATTTTCCTTAATTGCGGTTCTAGTTCCGGCTCTGAAACATATTTTTGGGTACAGGGTTTTAGTTTTTTAGTACATCGGTAGTAAATGAAAGTTTGACCGGTGCCGTTTTTATATTTCTTGATGTGTTGTTCCGCTGTGATTGCGGCACCGCATTCACCGCAGGTCGCTAAGCCCGCAAAGACGAAATTGTGGCCTTTTTGTCTTGGTC
>JAHIVK010000043.1 GCA_018816385.1 Patescibacteria group bacterium | reverse complement strand
TATTTACAGTAAATTGTAACCTAAAACTCCAGTAGACTTGTCGCGAAATAAGCTTTATTGTCATTTTTGCATATATTTGAGCAATTTTGAAGGCACTTAACTGCGATAGTAGCCGCAGCTACTTGAGATGTTAAGTAACACTCAAAATTGCCAAATAGATGTGAAAGTGCGGTGAATGTTATTTCGCGACAAGTCTATTAATAATGATAAGATAGTTACCATGACACAAATGAGTTTGACCATTCGTTTCTGGCTCAAGGCTTCGGCTTTGGCCATTTTAATGGCCACCGGCTTACTTATTGTGACAACTATTATCCTGGGTTTAATCGGTTGGAGTCAATTTTCCAGAGTAGCTAATAGAGCTCAGATCTCCCCCACTGCCCTGCTCTCTCAATTTAAAACTGGTTGGCAAACTCAACCTAGCTCTCAATCCGGTCAAACAAATTTCTTAATCCTAGGCACTGATGAGCTTGAATCCAGAGGTGATGTGCCACCTCTAACAGACACTATACTTCTGATGTCTCTGAATTTAAAAACAGGGCAAATCAATTTACTGTCTCTGCCTCGAGATTTGTGGAGCCAGAAATATCAAACAAAAATCAACGCTCTCTATAGCTATGGTCAAGACTACACGTCAGAGTTTCCAGAGCAGTTTGTAGCTCAAACTATTTCGGAGTTAACTCAAGTTCCCATTAATTACACATTGGTCATTAATATGGCACAGGTCGAAAAAATAATTGAGACTATTGGCGGAGTTGAAGTTGATGTGCCAGTGGCTTTCATTGACCCGGAATTTCCCAAACCAGACGTCGATGTGACCCAAGTTTTTGATCCACAACTACTTTATGAAACAATTGAGTTTCAAACTGGACTTCAAATTATGTCTGGAGAAACTGCGATTAAGTACATGCGCAGTCGTCACAGTCAATCCGACCAAGGCACAGATAACGATCGGAGTTTTCGCCAACAATTAGTCTTCAAATCGATGATTAAACAACTGCTCAATCCTCAAGCTTGGATAAATACCACTTCTGCCGGCCAACTGTTGAGTGTTTATCAGACAGGTCTGGCCCAATACTTTCCCATCCCCGATCTAGTTGGTATGGGCAAGCAACTTTGGTCGGTTCGCCAAAACATCTCCATCTCTTTTCACTCTCTAAGTATTGCGCCAGATCAACCAGCGGGAGTAATTTTCCACCCAGCTGATTATTTATATGACAATCAATGGGTTTACGCCATCAAATCAGAAATCAAATTCCCATCAGAAGTTAAAAAATTATTGGAGATTAAATAAATGTTAAAGTCTTTTTTTAAAGAGACATTCGCCAAAACTCAGGCTAATCAACCCCTATCCAAGCTCAAAGTCATGTTGATTTTAAACTGTTTATTAGTGATTTTAGCTATCACAGCTGGCTACTATCATCAACTCTGGACGCTGGAAAAGAAAAAGTATGCTAGCTTGGAAGACAGGTATGTGCGAGTTAGAAATATGCTGGGTCGCGAATCGATGCAGGATTTAATTGATGAATCTTATCTTGAATCGGACGAAAATAGCCCAAATGAGGTAGAATAATCACATATGGCAAACCAAAGTATCGAACATCCGCCTCTCAAACTCCTGGTGACTGGCGGAGCTGGATTTATCGGTTCCAACTTCATTCACTATTGGCTGGCACAATATCCTCAAGATTCAATTGTGAATTTGGATCTCTTAACCTACGCTGGCAATTTAGCTAATTTAACGAGTGTCGAGAGTCTGCCCAATTACCAATTTATTCAAGGGGATATTTGCGATCCAATGGTGGTTGATTCTGCCATGACAGATGTAGATATAGTGGTCCATTTCGCGGCTGAATCTCATGTGGACCGCTCGATCATGGACCCTGATACTTTTCTTAAAACTAATGTACTGGGCACTCATACCTTGCTTCAATCAGGGCTCAAACATAACATCAAGCGGTTTCACCATATTTCGACTGATGAAGTTTTTGGCACTCTGGAGCTGGGTAGGCATGATCAATTTAGTGAAACTACAGCTTATGATCCTCGCAGTCCTTACTCAGCCAGCAAGGCCGGTTCAGATCATTTGGTGCGAGCCTATGGTGAAACCTATGGCTTGCCGTATAGCATTACCAACTGCTCTAACAACTATGGTGAGTATCAATTTCCAGAAAAGTTGATTGCCTTGACTATTACTAATTTGATTGAGGGTAAAAAAGCCCCTGTTTATGGTGATGGTTTGCAGGTGCGAGATTGGTTGTATGTCAAAGATCACTGCCGGGCTATTGAGCTAGTCTTACTCAAAGGTCAGGATATGACTACTTATGTGGTAGGTGGCTTAACTCAAGATGTGAGTAATCTAGAAGTGGTTAAACAAATTGTCAAACTGATGGGTCTGGATGAATCAAGTATTGAGTATGTGACCGATCGGCCAGGTCATGATCGATGTTACAGTGTCAACTGGTCAAAAATTAAAAATGAGTTGGGTTGGCAATCGAGTGTCAACTTGGAAGAGGGTTTGAAAAAAACCGTTGACTGGTACCGGGCTCATCCCGAATGGTGGCAACCGCTCAAAGAAAAAAATCAGGTCTATTTTACTAAACAGTACGCGGGGGGAATCCAGGAATAACCTTTAGTCATCAGCTCACACTTATGCAAACCTTTCAACCCTCCACTCAAAATTTGCTACAAGATGGTATTTACCAAACTCAACTGCCCGGAGTGTTTTTTGTCAATCAGACACCTTTTAAAGACAATAGAGGTTTTTACACCGAAATTGCCCGTCTGCCTGAACTAGACGCGGTTTTACCCTCTCCATTTAGAGTCATGCAAACTAATTTATCATTATCCAAAAAATTTGTGGCCAGAGGTTTTCATACCGAAAATTGGAATAAACTAATTACACCGTTGACTGGTAGTTGTCTAAGTGTTTTGGCGGATATTAGACCAGATTCACCTCAATTTGGGCAAATATTGGCCTTCAATTTTTCTAAAGAATTTTATGGTTCTATTTTTGTGCCAGCTGGAGTGGCTAATTCATTTTTAGTCTTGGAAGGAGAGGTTAATTATCACTATCTAGTTGACGCTCTTTATAAAAACAGAGATCAAGCTGGCGATGTACCAATTAATTTATTTGATCCGGATCTGGCTGTTGTCTGGCCGATACCTCGTGAGCAAATGATTATTTCTGGCCGTGACCGCCAAGCCATCAGTCTTAGAAACAGGTTCCCCCAAAAATATGTCAAATAAAATTGCGCTTTTGGGCACCGGCTTATCTGGACTAGTTGGCTCAAAGTTTGTGGAGCTGTTTACCTCAAAATATGATTTTGATAATTTTGATCTGACCAATCCTCAAAGACCAATTGATATTACTCATCCTCAACAAGTTGCAACAGCCATCACTAATTCTCCAGCCAAATTTATGGTGCACATGGCGGCTTTTACTGATGTGACCGGAGCTTGGTTGCAGACTGGAGACAAAAATGGGCCTTGCTGGCAGGTGAATGTTGTGGGGACAAAAAACATCGTCCGGGCTTGTCAAAAAACCGGCAAACACTTAATTCACATCTCCACAGCTTATGTTTTTGACGGCATAAAAACTACTCCCTACCTGGAGACCGATCAGCCCCATCCCATCGAGTGGTATGGTCAAACCAAAGCCGAAGCCGAAAGTTTGGTGACTAGTCTGGATTCGCCTTGGACAATCTTGCGTATCGATCAGCCGTTTCGATCGGATGAGCTGTCTCGGCCGGACGTAGTGGGCAAAATCATGGCCAAACTCAAAGCTGGCTCACTGCCTCCTCAATTTACCGATCACACTTTTGGCCCAACCTACATTGATGATTTTGCCCAAGTGTTGGATTGGGTGATTCGAACTCAAGCCACTGGTATTTGGCATGCTACCAGTAATGAAACCTGGACTGATTTTAAGTTTGCCCAAACCAT
>JAHIVK010000042.1 GCA_018816385.1 Patescibacteria group bacterium | reverse complement strand
CTGGCAATCAGCCAGGTACTCAACATCAGTAATAAACCAAATGAATAAGCTACCAGTTTAGCTCCCACCTCGCCAGCCAAAGCTAAACCTCCGGTAAAGAAAAGATCAGAAAAAAGCGGATTTAATGTTTGATAAACCAAAGGATCATAAACAAGACCATGATTAATAATGACTTGTTGAGCTACCGGCAAGTGGTACCAGACTGCATCAAAACCAGTTTCCGGCACCAAGACTTGGAAAGAATGAACCAGCCAGATGACCAACAGCAAACCCAGTTTGAAGCGCCATAACTTTTGTCGCGAAATCCGCCAAAGTTTAGCCCAAGATAATACCGCGATCAAAAGAGTCAAGCTGATCAAACCAGCCATCATCACCGCCGTCCAACTGCCAAACCGGCCTGTTATCACCGCCAGTTCCAGCATCAGACCCACTACCAGCCAGACTACCAAGAGGCCTGGAGCAAAAAAAAGGCAAGATAATAAATTACTCCAGACTCTCCCGTTTAAACTTTTCTGCCAGTCTTTTCGCATCCAGTCTAGATTGTACAAGATTGACGCTGGCTTTGCGCCTTTTTCTCTAGACCATTATGGTTGTGTTTAATTGTGGGTTATAATATAAGCCTTGATGGGAGCGCCCATAGCTCAGTTGGATAGAGCAACTGCCTTCTAAGCAGTAGGTCGCAGGTTCGAATCCTGCTGGGCGTACACGGTGAGGAAATGGTGGTACTAGCTCAGTTGGTTAGAGCGCCGCTCTGTGAAAGCGGAGGCCGCCGGTTCGAGTCCGGTGTACCACCCCAAGTGTATCAATATAGATCATAGATCCGTGAATTATAATCTCTTTGCGGAACAAATTCGCAGATTCTTAACCTAAGACACTTCGTTTTCTCCTTCAATCTACCCAAAAACTGCTATAATGTACTCATGCAACATTGGTCTGTAAACTCCACAAAATTCGCCAAAAACGATCCGATAGGTCACGCCAAATGGCAACTTATTCATCTCATTAACAATGGACTTGGTATTGGAGAAAAATTAGATACGAAAAGTCTCATAAAATATTGGGTCGACATTAAATCGGAACTAGATCCATATAAAGTACGTGCTGTGGAGTATCTCTTATGGGGCAAACAATCCTCACTCCCCACCAATCTCAATTTTTGGAATTGGTCGGGCAAGAACCAGACCTAGTCAAAGATTATTATTTTACCGGCGGCACTGCTCTTGCAGAGTATTATCTTAAACATCGCATCTCCGAAGATATTGATTTATTTACCGAAAAATCCGAAGTCAAACAAAGTCTTATCGAAGCGTTTCTTAAAAAAATATCAGCCAAACTAGGAGTAAAAGAAATTTCCAAAAGCCAATATTTAGGTCTTTTCAATTACTATCTTCACTTCAAAGACGGTAGTAATCTCAAAGTCGATTTTAATTACTACCCATTTCCTCGCATAGAGCCAGGTAAAAAGGATAAAAATCTCCAAATAGATAGTCTCTATGATATTGCAGTCAACAAGATTCAGACTATTTTCACCAAACCCCGCTCACGTGATTTTATTGATCTCTATTTCATATATCAAAAACAACAATTCGATCTCAAAAAACTACTAATTGCCACGAAAACGAAATTTGACTGGCCAGTGGATCCACTCGGACTTGCTAGTCAGTTGCTACGTGCTGGAGAGTTTGGGGACGATCCTAGTATGATCCTCCCATATGACAAACAAGAAATGACTGTGTTTTTCCAGATACTAGCTAGCAAACTCAAAGACAACATCTTTCAAAAATAAGGTTCTAACAACCTCCCGTACTCGACCCAGAGGGTTGATATATCAAGCTAAAATAGCTATGTAATTTATGTGACAGAATAAATTTTTGTTTTGAATCAAAAGCTTGTTTTGTTATCAAAATTATGCTCTCTGTTTTCATAATGTGTATAGCCATCTAAATGGTGAGGTTCATATAATATTCTATTATCATCCGAGCGGTTGGATGCAAATTTTCAACTTTTAAGGCCTTATCAGGAGGCAAAAACACATAATCACTATATTCATTATTGATCTTAACTTGCTGGCCAGGCAACATCTGAACGACATAATTATGACAAGCAAACAACGTGCCGTCGCGTTTGTAATCAGCGGCAAACCACTCATGATACTTTAAAGGAATTGGACTTTTGGTTCTGACCCCAAGTTCTTCTTTAATTTCTCGAAGGATGGCTTCTTCGTTAGTTTCACCGGCTTCGATGTGTCCGCCTGGCGCAATCCAAGCGTTGTTGAATTTAGGTGATCTACCTAAAAATATCTCTCCGTGTTCGTTAACGACCACGGCGGCTACAACTAACTGAGGTTCTTTTTCCATGCTTTCCTTTGTGGGTAAATGCTCAACTCCAAATTCAGTAACTGATCTTGAAGCTAATGATACAGCAGTTTCCAGTGCTAGGGGAATAGGAACACCTTCAGCTAACTGAGCCAGAAAAGCTCCAGCTAACACATCTCCGGCACCAGTTGTCTCTAATACATTGACCCGAGGAGCTGGTACAACATAGGTCTCAGTTCGACTTTGATAAATGGCACCTCGCTCACCCAACTTTAATATAACTGGTTTTTCATTAAGAACTGGAGTACTACCATTTAAAGCCCGATATTCCTCTTCATTGAGAAAAATCAGACTAGCTTCGTCAAACATTTTCCTGGTTAATTCGGGAAACGCGATAACAAAGGTTTTGAAAGCATCAACAGTTAAGCCTGAATGACCCTTTAAATAACTGAGCCAGATCAACGCATGTTCCGGAAGCTGGCTTGGTAGATGGATAAACTTGGCGTCTCGGTAGTTTGAAGGGAAAATTGTCGTATCAATCTGCTCGGCCACTCCTCTTTTAGCTGAAAAATCTCGGGAATTATCAGGGTATTGAGTGACAACAAACCGACATGTATTTCCCGACTTGATTTTAACGCCTTGGAGATTGGCTTTACGTCTTGAGAGTGTTTGGTAATCAAAATCAGCTCCAATTGTGGCAACCACACCCACTGCTTCAGAAAAATGAGTAGCACCAACCATTGAGTAGTAAGCACCACCGCCAGGCGAAACTTTTGATCCAGCAGGAGTGATGTCTTCGTTAAAAGCAATGTCACCAATTAATATAACTTTATTTTCAGTGTAAGTCATAAGTTAAAGTTTTTGGGGTTGATTAAGATGAGTTCCATCTCGATAAACCGAAATGTTCTTTAGACCGTAAGCATAAGCTTTAATAAAGATGTCATACACATGTTCAATTGTGGCTTGGTGATTTAAATTAACAGTTTTGGATACTGTTTCATCACACACCCCGTTATGACCACAGACTGCGACCATCATTTTCAGGTGATCATGGGGATCTAATTCCTTAGCTGTTTTTAATACTTCGTCCTCAGGTAGACCTAAACCTAAGAAACTGTTTTGGTGTTCAGCGTTATGTAAGAACTCTTTAGTTCAGTTGAGGCCTACTCGTTTTTTAACAAAACTTTGTATGGCTAACTTGGTAGTTTCATTCCATTTCGAGGCCGAAAAGATCGGTTCTAAACTAGAAGTAACATCCATTAGAATAGAAGCCCGACCAGTTGGTGGCAAAGCTGTGGTCAGTATATTGCGTAATAAGCCAGTTTCTTTAATGGTGCGAGCTAGTTTTAACCATTGCTCAGAGCTGACAATCTCAGTACCTTTTCCATACCTAGTTTCAAGGTATGTATCATAATATTTGTTACCTTTTTTAGTTTGCATAGCATGACAACTACCCCGAACTTTGGCCAGCTCTACGGATGTTTCTTTGGAAATATAGTTAATAAAAGAAACGACGTTTCGCACTAAATCTCTGGCAGGATTTGAATCATAGGGAATTTCTAACATAATTAGGGCATCTGCTACGCCACAAAGGCCAAGGCCAATTTTCCGTTTATACTTAGCCAAGGCTTTAGATAAGATATCGGGGTAGTTTTCCAGGCTGACTTCGATGGCATTGTCAAGCGCTCTAGTTAGGACTCGGACAGCATCTTCAAGTTGTAACCAATCTATATTTTGATGGTCTGTTTTAATAAAACCAGCAATATTGATATAACCAAACTGACAAGTTTCTCCAATCGACAGGCCCATTTCAGAACAGGGTGGAGTGGATACGTACGGATAAATGTCAGCGACAGGATTATCTCGGTTCATTCGTTCTAAGGAAATAATTCCTGGATCACCATTAGTCCATGCGCACTCAGCCATTGACCACAATAAGTCATTGGCATTGATCTGAGTCCCATCATGTAAAGTGTATGGTCTTTTTTCAGTTGCGGCTGACATAAATTTATCGTCGACGTCAACCGAAATATTAAAATGAGGAATGTGTTTGTTTTTTTTAATTTCAATAAAATTGCGAATTTGGGAATGTGAAACATGTAAATTCCCCATGTTACCAATATAACGATCGTAGGTCCCAGTAGCAGTTTCTTCAACTGACAAAGAGTTGAGCCAGTCTAACAAGCTAACTGGGTCATCGTAAGGTGTCAGGTCAAACCCAGAACCCATATTTTGTCTATAATATGACGCGATCTTTGCTTTAGCGGTCTCTTTATTAGATAAATCCACTGGAATAACCACACAAGACGATAGGGCTGAGTGTTGGTGATCACGACGACCAGCATTAGTAAGTGTCGGAGTACCCGGTGAAAACTGTTTATGACTAAAATAATTGGCAAATTTCTTTTTGGCAGGCATGCGACTCCTTTTTGCCTTCGGTTAAACTAATCGGTTAATCTTGAGTTGATTGATTAATCAAGCACATATAGGGTTCTAACACCCTCCCGTACTCGACCCAGAGATATACTTTGATATACTATTTTCTACGCAAACTTTTACTCCGCATGCTACAATTCAGTTATGAAATCAAAGCTACAACAAAAATACGACAAGTATCGAAAAAGCAAATTTAACAAAAAAACTAGGCTATCTCTTTTGCGTAGTTTTTTGCCAGAGATGATCTTTCGCACTACCAAACTAGAAGGTGAATCTGTTACTCGTCGCGCGGTTAATGCCATTTTGCGATGAACAAATCCTCAACCAAACCCAAAGGTGCTACTTCATACAAACAAACTTCTTTTGGTATTATCCCTCGCACCAAATTCCTGCAACTAGAAATAGAGGGTACTATAAAGGGGATTGAATTTGTTGCTACTTGCTACCACCAAAAACTTACTCCTCAATTAATCCTCAAAGTCCATAAGATAGCCTTTGCTTGGATTTTTCCTGACTGGGCAGGCAAGTATCGTACAATTCGTGTCCAATATTCAGATAAAGAAGCTCCATTACCCCACCTTATTCCCGCCCTCACAACAAACCTTTGTGCAGATCTTGAAGAAAGACTCAAACACCTCGATAGGAGTAACATCGACGACGTCATTGAGCTTCTCGCTTGGTTTCAACATCGATTCGTCTGGATACATCCTTTTCAGGACTATAATGGCCGACTTGCTCGCATGCTCACCACATTTTTGCTTCTCCAACTGGGTTTACCTCCTATTGAAATCCAGGCAGACAGCAAACAAGATCGAGAAAACTACTTGCAAGCTATGTATTCAGCAGATGATGGTAATTACAAAAAACTCGAAAGTTTAATTAAACAGGCGCTTGATGAGTCGCTATGTAACGCTATAGGTAGTAAATAAAGTTCTCACAACTTCCCACACCCTACTCATACATATCAGATAATATCAAACTATCTCTTGACAAGATAGCCAAATTGGTATTAAATACGAACATATTCGCCTCGTCTATGCCTCTGGTTCGACGAGGTTTTTTGTGTTATAAAGCAAAATGGTACTAATTTTATTAAGGCTTAAAGTTGCATAACTCTTGTTATCACTGAAGCATTAGACTTGTTATGAAATTTAAACTAAGAAAAGTGGTTCGGTATGCTTACTCTCTACAAGATTTAGCTAAAAAAGCTGGAGATGAGTTTTTCGAGAACATCAATCTTCACGATTTCAATGAATCCGTGCAAGATGAGATAAATGCTTTTTTCAACGAATGGTTAATTTTTGAATTTAAATCTTCACAAAATCAATTAATCATTACGAAATACTTTTTTGAAAACCCGGACAACTTACCAGAATCTGAACTAAAAGAAATACAACAAATAATCGAATCTCAACGCTATGATTTTTTTGAAATAATTAAAGTTAAGAGAGGTGAGTGGATTGACACTTATGGACTAACTGCAGGCAAAAAATATAAAATTTACGACTTTAAAGGCTCTATTTCAATAGCTCCAAAAGGAGTCATCCCAGGTAGAGTTGCAAAGGTTGGTCAGAAGTGGATATTAGTTGGATGTGACACATTTTTATTACCAATATCATACACCAATAGAGCAAAAAAAATGCTGTTCCAAGATAATCAACAATCAAATATGTCATGTAAACATGCTCTTGAACTATATCTTGCCTTACAAAACAATCAATCTCAAGCGACAATCTATACCAAAAAGCAAATTAAAAATAAACGAAAAGAAATCAAAAGAAAATATCAAAAACTAACACAAAAATATAAATGTTCGGTTCCGTTTGCGGTGCTTGAGAAGTTTATTTATCAAGAAAATTATCAAAATAATTTTGCTGACTCGTTGACAGATATGATGGCATTAGGTTTGCCTTTGAACATGGTCAAACAAGAAACTGCGCTATTATCAGATTTGTGGAATTCTTTTCCTCACAAAATACTAGATGATAAGTGCCCAATCGAACTTTATCAAAATGCCTACTTAAATACATAAAATGAGGTAGACAAGCAAATAGAATATAAAACTTAATTTCTTTATGAACAAAACTACATCAGAACAAAATAAAATTAGAAGTGTTGGTCAGCTTCTTCGCGAGATTGTTTTTGGTGCCGAAGACGGCATGGTCAGTACGCTGGGAGCTATCACCGGTATTGCTATCGGCAGTGGCGATCAATACACAATCCTTCTGTCAGGATGTGTGATTATTGCTGTTGAATCAATCTCAATGGGCATTGGATCATATCTTTCAAACAGATCTTTTAATGAGGTAACACAAAAAGTTGTTGATGATGAAAAAGTCCAACTAAAAAAATTTCCCAGAGAGGAAGAAAAAGAATTATATTCAATGTTCCTAAGGGATGGATGGGAAAAAGACCTAGCATTCAAAATGGCCCAGTCAGCCAGTTTCAACAAAAAGTTAATGCTTAAAGAGCATGAATATCGCGAACTTGGTATTTTTCCCAATCAAAATCAACAACCAATTCAAAATGCCTTTTTTATGTTTATTTCATACATCATCGGCGGCACATTACCAATTATTTCATATCTGTTTTTCCCCATCTCAATGGCTATATATTTTTCAGTTGCGTTAACATTGATGGGATTGTTTTGCCTCGGAGCACTCACCACGTTGTTCACCAATGCCAAACCTATTAAAGTGGGCTTACGTCTGGTATTGATGGGAGGTTTCTCATTTATTGTGGGATTGTTAGTCGGTAATGTTTTTTCAATGATGAAGTAATCGTCGTCTTTCTTATTTATATTAGTTTGTATTTCGTTGTTTTTTCGTGTATACTGAAGACCTCCGAATTAAGTTTACTTATGGATGATGTAATTAATCTTGATGTCTTGGTAGTTTACTCTTCTAGCTTAGCAACTAGCGCTTCAGTTACCGACTCATACAGCAAACACCCTTTTTTATTGGACTCTGAACAAGCCAATTATAATCTTTCCTATGCTTATTTTCTCGAATATTGTCGGGAAAATAAACTAACGGCGGGCCTGACCACTTCTGCTGATGTGATTGGTCCCGGCAGTTGCGATAATTTTTGGCAGTTTCAATTTGGCCAATGGTCCAAGGTTGAAAAGAAAGCTCAATCTCATCAAATTTTTGATAAATTTTTTCCCAATTCTCCGGCTAGAGTCATTAAAAGAAAACTATTGTTATCAGGTAAACTCATCGAGCCATTTAATGATAAACAACTATTTGCCACATTTTTTGATAAATTATTGACTTATCAACAACTGCCCAGTTATACCATTCCCACAGTTGGTATAGTCTCAAGCAAAATTTCTGATATTAAAAAGTCCCTCTCAAAATTACGAAGCCTGATTAGACTACACTCAAACTGTCAAGATTTTCAAAAAGATATCGTGCTTAAAGACCGATTTGGTGCAGGTGGCAATTATGTCTATGAAATTAACAAAGATTTCTCCCACGAAATTCAAACCATCATGAAAGCCAATCCAGAAGTCCAGTTTGTAGTACAACCATTTTTGTCTTTTGACACCGGTTTTGCTTACCAAAAAAATCAAACTGCCACTGACATTCGTCTAATTTTCCAACACAACAAGCTAATTCAATGTTATTTTCGGATGGCAAAATTAGGTGATTTCCGATGCAATCTACATCAGGGTGGTCAATTAGTCTACGTTACGCCAGATGATATCCCCAAAATAATTCAAACCATTGCCAAAGAAATTGTCCAAAAAATTGACAAGCCTGAGTCTTTATATGCTCTGGATTTTGTAATTAGTAATTCTGGTCATGTTTATTTGATCGAAGGCAATATTGGACCAGGTATCGACTGGGATTCCAGTCAAATATCAGATGAACAGATGTCTAAAAAACTAATTCACAGAATTATTAAAGAATTTGCCTCACGAATTAAAAGAAGTCGCGTCAAATCATCATAAAGTATTTTTTGGGGTATTTATTCAATACTGATGTCTAATTTAAGCTGTTGGTAGTAACCATTCTTAGCTTTAATATTTGAATAAATACGCATTTTTTTAGGATCGCTTTTACTCATCTGTTCACCTGCAAATCCCAAGTACTTAAGACTGTTGTAATGACGTCCACTAGTCACTTTGCCTTTAAATTGAACATACTCTTCGCGTAAACCTGATGCGTGTTGTTCCGAATGTTCTAAATCTACTGTTGATCCTTCACCACCATGGCGGTTAACAGTCACTTTACAGTATGAACCTCTGGCAATATTCAATACAATCGTATTGCCGTTTTCTTTAATTTGAAAATCAGAAAGTTTATAGATAAGAGTTTTAACTCGACCATCATAAAATGACAACTCAACTCTGCCATTGTAAGAACTTTCTAATTTTTCTACACCTGACCAAACATAGTTGGCAAAAGCAATAGCGCAAGCTGAATGAGGTTGCATATTTTTCCTTAAGTTATAGCGCTTATTATATCAAGACAAGTCCAGTTTTGGGATATCTATTTGAGATGTAAGTATTTTTGCCTTTTTTTGTCTGCAAATCTTTCTATTGAGTCAAAAATGCTTGGCTATGTTCTGCCTTTTGTGGATTGGCACGCTGGCCAATATCTTGTTTAATAGAGGTAACTACTTTGTCTGCCATAATAGGAGCATATCATGAAAATTACATCGATCACCGGTCAAGAAGTTTTGGCTTCTGGCGGTTTTCCCACGCTTCAAGCTACAGTTATACTGGAAAACCAAGTGACTGGTCTGGCTTCGGTACCTTATGGAGCATCAACTGGCACACATGAGGCAGTCATGTTAATAGACAACAACCCTGATCGCTACCAAGGCAGAGGTGTGCTCAAGGCCATCAGCAATATTGATCAAACTCTGGCTCCGGCTTTGATAGGACAAGAGGCCGAAAATCAAATTAATCTTGACCAAATCATGATTGATCTGGACGGCACACCCAATAAAAGCCGTTTAGGTGGTAATGCAATTTTAGCTGTCTCACTAGCAATTGCTAAAGCAGTAGCCCTAAGTCAAAATATGCCTTTTTACCAATACATAATTGATACTTATCAAACCCAACCCAATTTTGCATCTTTACCCAAACCTATGATGGTGGCCATTGAAGGTGGCAAACATGCCACCAATAGTACAGATTTACAAGAATACTGTTTATCTGCCCTGGGGTCACAATCTGTTGAACAAAGTGTTGAGTCAGTTCTGGAGACATATCATGTTTTGGAAAAAGTCTTGGATAATCAGCAACTGTCAACCAATGTAGGTAATGAGGGCGCCTTTGCTCCAGAGGGGATTGCCAGTAATGAAGCTCCACTTCAATACTTAACTCAAGCCATCGAACAAGCCGGGTTTACTCCAGGTCAAGATATAGGTATTTCTATTGATGCCGCCGCCAGTGAATTTTACCAAGATGGCCAATATCACCTAAAACTTGAGCAAAAAGTTTTGTCGTCAGATCAACTGATTGACTATTTTACACCTTGGTTAAGCCACTACCCAATCATCTCGGTTGAAGATATGTTGGCCGAAGATGACTGGCCGGCTTGGACCAAGTTTAATCAAATCGCCGACCAGCACCACATTCTCAATCTAGGGGATGATTTAACTGTCACCAACATTCAAAGACTGCAAAAAGCTATCGATCAAAAAGCCATCAGCGCCATCTTGATTAAATTAAATCAAGTTGGGACCCTGACCGAAACTGTCCGATGTTGCCAATTAGCGGTCAAACATGGCTTAACCACAGTCCCATCCCATCGAGGTGGGGGAGAAACTAACGATACTAGCTTGGTTGATTTGGCTGTGGCTGTGGGTGCTCGATTTATTAAAGTCGGACCAACTCGAGGCGAAAGAATTAGTAAATATAATCGGCTGATTGAAATTGAGAAAGGTTTAAAGTGATAAGTTTTGCCATCGGCATAGCTATCTTGTTAGTGTCTTCATACGTTTTTCTGGAACTGATGCAGGAATTTTCTGCTAAATTTAAAATTTCACCACTATTAGTTTCTCTGGTGATTATAGGTTTGGGCACCAACATTCCAGAGCTAGTTGTGACTATATCTGCAATTTCTTATCATGATCCAGGCTTAGCATTTGGCAATATTATTGGCAGTTGTATAGTGAATTTGTCATTAGTTTTTGGTTTGGCGGTGGTAACTGGTCACATTAGAATCGGTAATAACAAAACTCAAAAAAACGCTTTAGTTTTGATGGGTATGACTGCTCTGTTTATTATTTTGAGACAATCAGCTATCAGTAACTTCTGGCAAGCAGTGCTACTGCTTTTAGCTATGATCGGGGCGCTGGCTTATGACTATTGGCTGGCAATACTGGGCAGAAAACATGAAGACAGGTCACTCATCAGCAGGCTGATTAAAACCGAAAAGAAAAAGCGACACTACCCAATTTGGCTACAGATAATCGCCCTTATTTTATGCATTGCTGGTTTGTTCTTTGGAGGTGACATAGTAGTCACGGCTATCGAACATTTGGCTCAAGTTTGGCAAATCAGCACTACAGTTTTAGGTTTGACTTTGACCGCCGTGTCCACATCAATGCCGGAACTGATGACCATTTTACTAGCCGAAAGACGCGAGGACAATAAAGTCGTTGTGGGAACTTTGATTGGCAGTAATATTTTTAACCTGACACTCTTTCCAGCTATTTTGCTTTTTAGTACCACCCAAAAAGGTATCTTGCCCATTAATGACTTGCTTTTCCTTCTAGCCACTACCTTAGCGTTTGTGTTTGTTTTGTTTAGATATCGTTTGAGAAATGTAACTCATCGGATGGGACTGGGTCTACTGATCATCTTTTTACTCTTTGCCTTCACCGCCACCTACTAAACTAAATGGAAAATTAGGCTCTGGAAACGTATTGTTTGGAGTCGGTATCAATAATGAGAACGTCACCCGTCTTGATAAATAAAGGAGCTTGAACTTTTAAACCAGTTTCCAGCGTGACTTCTTTTCTGGCTTGACCGACGGTATTGCCAGCCACCGCATCTCTAGCTTCGGTAACTTTTAATTTAACCTTAGGTGGTAAACTCACACCCAGAGTTTCCACCTCGCTCATTAAAATAAAAACATCAACATCAGCCGTTAATAAATCCAATTTGTCATCCAGTAATGCTAAGGGAACTTCTTGCTGTTCATAGGTCCGATCATTCATAAAAAAGACACTGGTGCTGTCTGCGTATAAAAATTGCATTTTGAGACTCTGAATTTCCAGTTCCTCAACCGTTTCATTAGATTTGTAGGTAAATTCTTGAGTCTGACCAGTTTTAACACTTTTCAACTTGCATCTCATGAAGGCCGAACCCTTACCTGGACTGGTAAAATCTGCCTTGGTCACCATGTAGGGTTGGTTTTTAAACTGAATGTAGCTACCTTTGGTAATATTACCAGCTTTGATATTTGGCATAACACTCGATTATATCACTGTTGTCATGCTCCTCCGCGTGTTGTCATGCTCCTCCGCCAGGAGGGGCATCCATCCTCGTTTTCATTCCCCCCGCCTTGGGCGGGGGGAATCCAAAGGTAACCACACGCCACTGGATTCTCGCGACTGGCTAAGGCTAGTCGCGAGAATGACTAAGGGGTTATTATCCAGTCGCAAACATCTGATCGATAGGAAAAGCCAGTACTTCCTGAATAGTGGCTGAATTTGTGAGTAACATAACCAGCCGATCCACACCCACCGCGATCCCACCAGTTTCTGGCAAACCTTTTTCCAGAGCCCTAATAAAGTCTTCATCCAACTCGTACTTGGTTTTGCCTAATTTTTCCCTAAGTTGTAATTCCGCCATCATTCTTTGTTTTTGCTCAACTGGATCAGTTAATTCAGAAAAAGCATTGCCCAACTCCAAACCAGCTAGATACACCTCAAATCTTTCAGCTAGTCTTGAATCAGTCACTTTTGTTTTGGAAAGTGCAGCTTGGGATAGGGGATATTCATAAATAATTGTGGGTTTGGTTTGACCTAAGTGAGGTTCAATTTTGTTTAAAAATAGCCAGTAAAAAGCATCATCATAGCTCAGAGGCTTTTGAGCGTTTAAACCAAAATCTCTGGCTTTCAAGTTGAGGGCATTAACATCATGCAATTCATCTGCCGACACACCCACATACCGCTCAAAAGCCTCTGGGATACTGATTCTTTCCCAAGGAGCTGATAGATCATACTGCTTGCCTTGATATTCAATTTGTAACTTTCGACCCAAACCTTCAAACACAAACATCATCATTTGCTCAAAATCCTGCATGATGTGAGTGTAATCCGCTTTAACCCGATACCATTCAAGAATTGTGAATTCATGGTTGTGATAATCGCTTATACCTTCGCCATTGCGAAAACTTTTGCAGATTTGGAACATATTACCCGCACCTTGGGCCAATAATTTCTTCATGGATAATTCTGGACTGGTGGTTAAAAATGCTGGGGTTGATTGACCAGTGTCAAACTTCAAGTTTGTGGCAAAAACTTCTAGATATGGTTCTGTGCCAGGCGACTTGACCAACAGAGGTGTTGCCACTTCCAGAAAATCTTGGTTAATAAAAAACTGACGAATCAATTGAATGATCCGAGCACGCTGTTTAAGTTTTTGAATCTTATCTGTGACTGAACTGGTATTTAAGTTATTCACAATTAGACTTTCAGCAAAATATGGAAAACGGTTACTTCTGATTGTATCATTCCCGCCTCCCATTTATCATCCCAGCGCCACACCTCGTCATCCCAGCGCCAGCGGGAATACAATGGATTCTCCTCCTGACGGAGGAGAATGACGATGTATGTACAATAACCGTGAGTGTACAATAATCGTGAGTAATTGTTCCGTTTATTTTACTACAGGCTGATTATACCTGGTCTCAAACATACTTAAGCCATTTTCATCAATCATCTTTTTCCTGATTTCGCTACAAGTTTATTATACCTGGTCTCAAACATTTTTAAGCCGTTTTCATCTATGATGCCGTACCGAGCCCAACCCCACCGAAAACTACCTAAGCTCTGAATGCGAAGTTCTGGATTACTCAATTGAAAATGACAATGACCGACCAGTAAGTGTTTTTGACCAATCAGCCAATCAGTATTGCCCTTCAATTGATCCAGCATAGTCTGCCATAATCGACGATGATTAAAATCAATATAGTATTTAATCAAAGGCCCAGGTATGCCTTCCCCCTGGCTGTGAAAGTCAATCCAAGGGTAAAATTTTCTAAAAATATTAGTCAAAGTTGGATGACGCTCCTCAAACTCTTTAGCCAAAGAATGGCCATGTTCAATCAAAAAGGCTTGGTTTTTTGTTTCCAAAATATACTTGTCCATTTGCTGGACCGAAAACAACTTAACTCTTTTATCACAAAAAGCCTCACGATCATGATTGCCATAAATATAGATGGTTTGTTTTTGCTTAAGTAAAGGAAAAAGTTGTTGCCAATCAGAAGTAACAAATTTGTCAAAAGTCGTTAAATAGTCGTCCCAAAAGTCACCATTGATAATGACTCGATCTACAGACCGAATCAGGCGTATAATAGCCTTGTAGCAAACCGACTCAAACTGGGCCGAAAAATGGGTATCAGCCAATATCAAAGTTTTCACTCCACATATGATAAATAGATTTAGCACCACAATCAAACTCCAAAAGGTTATGGCCCAAAGGATGGGTTTATCCCGTCGGTCGGCAGAAAAACTGATTGAGAAACAAATGGTAGTGGTCAACGGTCAACCCGCCCACATTGGTCAAAGGGTTAATCCGACTAAGGATAAGATTCAAGTAGTAGGCAAAGACTTAACTAAAATCAAACAACAGGAACACTTACTCGTCCATAAACCTGTGGGTTTGGTGACCACCAAAAGTGACGAGCTGGGCCGACCCACCATCATGTCTTTGATTCCTGAACAGTACCAGCATTTATTCCCTGTCGGCCGACTGGATTTAAATAGCGAAGGTTTAATCCTGATGACTAACGATGGTGAATTATCTCAAGTCTTAACTCATCCAAAATTTAAGATTGAGAAAACCTATCAAGTTTTACCCAACAGAAAAATCACCAGTCCGGCTTTTGCTCATCTCAAACGAGGCATGAAAATTGATGGCCGGATTGTCAAACCAGTTGATATTCATCGTATGCCAGAAGGCTGGATCACCATGACCATTACTAGTGGTCAAAAACACATTGTCCGCAAAATGTTGAAAAAGTCCGGTTACGAAACAGACAGACTGATTAGAACTCAGTTTGGCCCTCTGGAACTCGGAGATCTGGAATCAGGTAAGTGGCGAGAATTAACCAGAGAAGAAATAACTACGCTTAAAACTCTTACTCCCTGAGCGGGTGAAGGGATTCGAACCCTCGTCCTCTCCTTGGAAGGGAGAGATACTAACCACTGTACTACACCCGCAAGCAATCAAAATTGTATCACAAGACAGTAATCAAATACTCAGACAAACAATGATATAATTTAGCCTGCTATAGACTTAAGATGAGTCTAGTATAGCCGAAGTGGCGGAATGGTAGACGCGAGAGACTTAAAATCTCTTTCATGCAAATGAGTGTGGGTTCGATTCCCTCCTTCGGCACAGGAATCGGGGAGTAGCTAAGACGTTGCCCTCCGAAGCGTCAGCGTAGGAGGGTGGCTAGATTTCCCGCGTTAGCGGGAAAAGCGCGCTACCTGCAAGTTAAATCTAGAATAACTGTTAAAATAGGTAGGGTACGGGGAGTAGCTCAGATGGCTAGAGCGCGCGGTTTGGGACCGCGAGGTCGCAGGTTCAAGTCCTGTCTCCCCGACTGAACGAAGTCCGCCAGCTGGCGGACAAGCAAAGGAGGGAAGTTTGCACCCCACCCAAGGCGGGGTCTCCCCTGGGGCGAAGTCAAGTCGACCTTGACTGAGCCGAAGACAATAAAATAATTTAGAATACTTTTTGTGAATTCCAAAAAATACCAACTCTTAGCTCTCGGTGGCACCTTTGACCATTTGCATATTGGCCACGAGAAATTTATTTCATTTTCCGCCAATTTATCCAAACACTTAATCATTGGCTTAACTAATCAACAAATGGCCATGACTAAACTTTATCCTCAGGCTATTCAGACGTATGATCAAAGAGAACAAACCATAGTAAGTTATTTAACCAACAATCATATTGATCACCAAGTTATTACTTTGCAGGATGTCTTTGGTACCACTTTAACAGATAACCAAATTAAGGCCCTAGCTGTCACCACAGAAACTCAAGCCGGAGCCCAACTAATTAATCAACAGAGGCAAACTCTGGATTTGCCACCCCTACCAGTCCACGTCTGCCAATTAGTTAATGATGAACTTGGTCAGCCAATTCACTCTGAAAGAATTCGATCTGGAGAAATTAATCGACAAGGTAAAGTTTATAGTCAAATACTTAATCACGATTTAGTTTTATCAACTGATCAATTATCAGAACTCAAAAAGTTTAGAGCCGAGCTGGTTGAAAGCATTGAAACCAATCAGAATCAAGTTGTGACCGTGGTGGGCGACGCCACTTTGACCAGATTCTTACTGGAAAAGAAGCAATTTCATTTGGCGGTCTTTGACAGACAGACTATGAGGCGACCCGCTTCAACTTCAATCGCTTCCGACTATCATGTGACTAATCCTGCCGGCCACATCAGCACTCAACTGACGCTGACTTTACAAAAAGTGATTGACATCATGACTCAAAAAGATCAAAATCATGTTTGTCAAGCCAAATACCGCCAGACTGCTAATCAAGACTGTGACGATAAGATCAATTGCCAACCGCCCCAGTTGATCTGCATAGACGGTGAAGAAGATCTGGCTACCATTGCGCTCGCTCTCCTCCTGCCTCTAGGCTCTATTATCTATTATGGTCAACCGAATGAGGGTCTGATGAAGCTGACGGTGACCGAAAAGACGAAAGACTATTTTTACCAACTGCTAAATGAAAAAACTTGAAAAATAGTGTTTTGTCATCTGTTTTCTTTGCTTTGGGTATTGTTTGGTTCAATTCATCCATGATAGAGTAGATAGACTTGACTTGCGAAATAAAAAACGAGTTAATTAAGATTTTATTACATTTTAGTTATTTCACAGAAAGTCTATATAGATGTCACAACTTGCCCTAGATCTCAGACCCCTGCGTTTGGAAGATTTTGTTGGCCAAACTCACTTGGTCGGTCAAGGCAAACCTTTAACTGTTATGGCAGGTTTAGGTCAAATCTCGTCTATGATTTTTTGGGGACCTCCCGGAGTGGGTAAAACTACTTTAGCCAGAATTCTGGCCAACAGTTTGAGTAGAGAGTTTATTGAACTTTCGGCGGTGGCGGCGGGCAAAGCCGACATCAAAAAAATTATCGATACTACCCGCCAGCAAAAAAATCTCTCAGAATCTTATGAAGCCCCAGTCGTCTTCCTAGATGAAATTCACCGTTTTAATAAACTCCAACAAGATTATCTCTTGCCACATGTGGAAAATAAAACCATTATTTTAATAGGCGCCACCACCGAAAACCCCAGTTTTGAGGTCATCTCGGCTTTACTTTCGCGAACGAAAGTGTTTGTGTTGGAGAGACTGTCCGAAACAGACCTATCTCAAATTATCGATCAAGCCACTGGGTATCTGCAAAAAAAATTGAAGATTAAAATCACTGTGGTTAAATCGGCTAGAGATTGGTTAATCCAGTATGCCAACGGCGACGCCCGCAAAATTATCGGCTTAATTGAAACTACATTCGAACTCTACCAAAACCTCAAACTGGAGTCACTGCAAAAGACTCTAACAGCTCAAGCTTTAAAGTACGACAAAAGTGCCGATGAACACTACAACACTATCAGCGCTTTTATTAAATCAATGCGAGCCAGCAACACCAATGCGGCCCTATATTACTTGGCTCGGATGGTGGAGGGAGGAGAGGATCCCAAGTTTATCGCCCGACGGATGGTCATCTTTGCCAGCGAAGATATTGGGCTGGCCGTACCCACCGCTCTAGTTGTCGCCAACGCTGTCTTTGAAGCTGTACACAAGGTGGGCTATCCGGAAGCCGGCATCAACTTGGCCCACGGCGTGGCCTACCTTTGTAGTTGCAAAAAAGACCGGTCAGCTTACAATGCCTGGCGCTCGGCTCAAGCCGACGCACTTAAGTATGGCAACCTGCCCATTCCGCTGGAACTGCGTAATGCACCAACAAAGCTGATGGAAGACTTGCAGTACGGCCAAGGTTACACCATGTATTCCGGTAAAAAATCGCTCTTGCCCGACAAAATCAGAAGTCATCAGTATCTAAAAAAATAACACTTCTTGTCAGAACCTATTGATATAACGTGATGGCAATGAACCAATCAGATGACTCAAATAAATATCTCCTGTCTAAGCTTGAACAATTCTTTAACCTAACAACTTTTCGCCCCCTCCAACTTGAAATTATCCAATCCGTGTTATCTCACCAAGATACTTTAGCCATTCTACCCACCGGCAGTGGCAAATCGCTTTGTTATCAACTGCCCAGCTTACTGTTGGTGGGGACAACTTTGGTTATTTCTCCCTTAATCGCTTTGATGAAAGATCAAGTTGATAAACTCAATCAGCAAGGTATTAAGGCTGGATTTATCAATAGTTCCCAACCCCCAGATGAACAGACACATCAAGTGGAACTGTTTATTTTGGGTTACTACAAGTTGTTTTACGTTTCTCCAGAACGACTCCAATCTTACACATTTTTCAAAGCTTGTCGTTTGACTGATATTCCTCTGATAGCTATCGATGAAGCTCACTGTATTAGTCAATGGGGTCATGAGTTTAGACCTGAATTTAGACGGATTCATGAATTAATTGCCAAACTTAAACCTCGACCTCGTTTGCTGGCTTTGACTGCTACGGCTTCACCCAAAGTCGAGCAGGATATTAAACAAAGTTTGCATTTTCAAACCCCTCAAGTTTTTAGGTCTTCGGTTTTACGACCCAACATACAGATTCAAATTATCAATACTGCGACCATGTCCACAAAAGTTCTGATCTTGGGTCGCTTACTCAAATCAATTAAAAACCAAACTGGTTTAATCTACACCGCCACCAGAATGGATACCGAGTATCTCCATCAGTTCTTTAATCAATTTAGTTGTTTTAACTCTTTTCATCTTCATCACTACCACGCTGGCTTACCCAAAGACCAACGAGAGATAATTCAAAATCAATTTATCAACCAAACTTCAAGTGTTATTTTTGCCACCAATGCTTTTGGCATGGGTATTGATCGATCTGATATTAGATTGGTAGTCCATTTTCATTTGCCAGGCAGTCTCGAAGCATATACTCAAGAAATTGGCCGAGCCGGTAGGGATGGTCAACTCTGTCAGGCTATACTACTTCTGCACAAACATGATATAAAAATTCAATCCAGCTTTATCAAAAAAGTTGTTCAACTTGAAAATCAAACATATCAAATCTTAGAGCTTCAAGATTTAATTAAATTTTGCCAAGCAAAAACCTGCCGATCTCAACTCATTCAAAGTTACTTTGGTGAAACT